>CAMNSU010000003.1 GCA_946555455.1 uncultured Clostridia bacterium
CACGCCGACGATACTTGGCGGGCGACTGCCTGGAAAATTAGGTATTTGCCAGCACTTTTTCTCATATGGCAGTTTAAATTTTTTATTTAGACTGCCATTCTATATTCCTCAATAGCTCAGTCGGTAGAGCATGCGGCTGTTAACCGCAGGGTCGTTGGTTCGAGTCCAACTTGGGGAGCCATTTATTGCCAGCAAAAAGCTGGCATATGAGGCCCGTTGGTCAAGCGGTTAAGACACCGCCCTTTCACGGCGGTAACACGAGTTCGATTCTCGTACGGGTCACCAGTTATGATGGGGATCTTGCAGATGTTGCGGGGTCCTCATTATTTAATTCTTTTGGAGCGAAAGTGTTTGGACAGACCGGTGAAAGAGGGATTAATAGGTTGCAGTTTTAGCATTAGTGATTCTGTGATATTCAGTGGTCTCAAAATTTCGTTTCAATGTTTAAAATGTGGGCGCATAGCTCAGCTGGGAGAGCATCTGCCTTACAAGCAGAGGGTCATAGGTTCGAGCCCTATTGTGCCCACCACATCGTCGGAACGGGCTTTGCTCCGTTCCGATTTTTCTTTGCAGAAAAATCAGTCACGCGCGCCGTCGTTCCTCACTCTTTCGCACAAAGGCACGCTCGGCTCGCTTGTTCGGTTGTAAACGCCCTCACGACGGCTTGCTGTCGCTACCACTTTTGTGCGATATAGCGCCTTCGGCGCAAACATCTCTATAGTTCAGCTTTCCCACAAAAGGAGCAAGCTTTGCTTGTTCCTATTTTTATACAGATAAAAAACTACCTGTTAAATAGAAATTTGTCAGGGAGACATATGAAGCACTTAGAAAAAATCTAAGTGCTGTTTTTTTACCCTATTCACAGCATTAAAGCAGAAAAGCGGAGATGTTTTTTGCGGAAACAGGGGGAGTTATCAAAAAAGTTTATCAAAAACACTTGACAAGTATACTTGGCAATGCTATAATGTGAAATGTAAAGAAAACTTGTCAAAATGTAAGGAGGTTATTTTATGAACAGAGAAGAAGTTTTAGAAAAAAGCCGTATCGAATGTAACGATGAAGGGTTTTATGATGCGGAAAACCAAGGAAGAAAATTGGGACTTTGGGCTTTTTGTATTATGGAAGTCGCAATTATGGCATTTAATTGGTGTACGGGGCAACCTAACCATATTCCGCTTGCAATGTTCTGGGCATTTTCCGCCATAGAGTCGTATCCCAAATATAAATTTACAGGGAAGAAATCTTTTCTTTGGACTACAATTATAGGAAGCATAGCGGCGGTATGTTCGTTTGCTTGTCATATTATTACGGTGATAGCGGCAATGTAGAGGTGATTTATGGATAATAAACTGATATTAAGAAATAGATTAAAACAGATAAGGCGTGAAAAGGGACTTTCGCAATTTCAACTTGCGGAAATGGTGGGGGTTTCGAGAAACACAATCTGTTCAATAGAAATAGGGCATTTCAATCCAACGGCAAAATTAGCGCTGATTCTTTGTATTGCGTTGGATAAAAAATTTGAAGATTTATTCTATTTTGAATAACGATAGATATGCATTTGAAAAAATGTTGACAGAATCTACTATGCATATCTATTTCGGCAGCTAGAGAATCCACCAATACCATTCGATTTGGGTGAAAAATGGGAGAACGGTGATTGCTGAATCATTCAGTTTGAAAGGAAGATAATAGGATGATTTTAAGTGTCAGTCGCAGAACAGATATTCCGAATTATTATTCTGAATGGTTTTTGAACAGAATAAAAGAAGGGTATTTATATGTCCGCAATCCGATGAATGTCCATCAAATCAGCAAAATTGCTTTATCTCCGGAAGTGGTGGATTGTATTGTGTTTTGGACAAAAAATCCGCAGCCGCTGCTATCCAGATTAGATGAACTGGCTGCTTATCCATTTTATTTTCAGTTCACGCTTACCGGATTTGGAAATGATATAGAATGTCATGTTCCACATAAGAAGAAATGTATGATTCCGATTTTTCAGGAATTGTCGCGTAAAATTGGCGCGGAACGAGTGATATGGCGGTATGACCCTATTATTTTTACGGATAAATATACACCGGAATATCATTTAAAAGCGTTTGCACAAATTGCAGGAGCATTGCGCGGGTACACGTCCAAATGTGTGATTAGTTTCGTTGATACTTATGCAAAAAATCAGAAAAACATGAACGCATTACATTCTTTTTTTCTGCCGGAAAACGAATTAATTGCATTTAGCAAAGAACTTGTATTCATAGCGAATGCCAATCATATAAAAGTTACGACATGCGCAGAATCGGTTGATTTGTCGTCTTGTGGAATTGAACATAATTGCTGTATTGATAAAGAATTGATTGAACAAATCATCGGATATAACATTCAGGTGAATAAAGATAAGAATCAGAGAAAAGAATGCGGCTGCATGGAAAGCATCGATGTCGGCACATATAATACATGTAAAAACGGGTGCCGCTATTGTTATGCAAACAATCGTCAAGAAATTGTTTTTCAAAATTGTAAACAGTATGATGCGGATTCTCCGATTTTATGCGGAAGTGTGACAGAAAATGATAAAATCACAGAGCGAACCGTAAAATCATTGAAAGAAAAGCAAATAGCATTGTAATGCAGGAGGGAAGAACTGTTCTGCGAGTGAAAAATCAGGTATAGTATCGAATTACTTTGGCAGTAGTCATTCAAAACACAATCGAATTTAGGAAGGAGAAAGCGTATGAATATCAGGCAGGAACAACCGGCAGATTATGACAGTGTTTATCAAGTTGTGAAAGAGGCGTTTGCGAGTGCGCAGCACAGTGATGGAACGGAACAGGATTTGGTCGTTGCCTTGCGGAAAAGCGATGCATTCATTCCGGCGTTGTCGCTTGTGGCGACCAAAGATAATGAAGTGGTTGGACATATTCTTTTTACAAGGGCATTTGTCGGAACACAAGAAGTCCTTGCACTTGCGCCGCTTTCCGTACGACCTGCCTATCAAAGGAGGGGGATTGGACGCGCGCTGATAGAACAAGGTCACAGAGTAGCGGCAGAATTAGGGTTCCCGTATTCTGTTGTATTGGGACATGCAGCGTATTATCCCAAGGCGGGATATCAACCGGCAAGCCGGTTTGGGATAAAGGCGCCGTTTGAAGTGCAAGACGAAAATTTCATGGCAATCAAACTTGCTGAAACGAATGAAAATATAGGCGGCATAATAGAATATAACAAGGCATTTGGTATTTGAGTGCGTGATATTTACCTTTGACAAAGACACATAAAGAAAGTATATAAAAAGACAGCGATATGCAGATGCCAGCGCTGTATACTAGGTCAAAAGCGTTTCTAATCAATGCGTGTTCCTTAACAGAGCTGATAAAAGTGTATAAAAAAATAAAAGTATTTGTAAAACAGGTTGACAAGACGAGAAATGAATGATACAATAATATTGTTCTAAATGTACGATTGAAACTCACATATTGTTGTAAGTCATTCGAACGTTTCATGATTTACAACAGTATGTGATTTTTTAATTTGCAGAAAAGGGCGTAATATTTTATAATCTATAGGAGGTACCAACAATGAATAGTGGTACGGTAAAATGGTTTAACGCAGAAAAAGGGTATGGATTCATTTCCAATGACAATGGCGGAGACGATGTGTTTGTTCATTTTTCTTCCATTGTGTCGGAAGGATTCAAAACGCTGAATGAAGGTCAGAAAGTGACCTACGATACGGAGCCGGATACCAGAGATGCAAGCAAAATCAGAGCGATTAACGTTTGCCCGGTATAAAAAACGCGTTTGTATGACGGAATCCCCCGATATGATGGTTATGTGGAAAATCAGTGGTTTGACGCAAAAAATCCATCCTGTTGGGGGATTCTTTCATATACAAAAACGAAATCTACAGCGGGGTGGAACAAGAAACATGAAATGTAATAGAGGAGGTTTTACTTATGGCGGGTATTTTTGACGAAAAAAATATGATACAAGTGTTAGAAAATTGTATTCCGGAGGGAGAAACTCTTTTAGCAGGCATACATGGCATTACGCTTCAGATAAACAAGAAAAAAACATCAAAGTTTGACGTATATGTTGGTATCACAGCACAATATTTATTGGTTGTGGAATGTGAAGAACGGGAGTACTTAAACAAATTTTATCGTGTTCCGGACATAAGGAAAACCGTAGCAGAAGAGATTGGAACCTGTTTCCCGTTGGCAGATATTAGGAGTTGTGTCATCAAAAACGCTATCATGGGGGCGGTCAACTGTTCTATTACATTGAAAGACGGCAGCTTTCTTAAACTTTTGTTCCCGAAACGCGGAGGAATAGGCGGCGGTATGCCGCATCACACAGAATATCGTGAAAAGATTATAACGCGTCTGGAGCGGCTGAGTTGCAGTTACCAATAATGGAATGAGACCATCACTTGACAAAGGTAAATACGTTTTTTTTGGCGAAAATCCTGCAAATGATTGCGTCATCCTCATTCGCGGGCACTAGCCCTGCTCTTTCGTCTTCCTTATCCTTCACACGATTTTCGCCGGAAAAACTCCATAGGATCTGACCGAAAACAGAGGGGTAAAAATGACGAGCTGTACATCACGAATCGGCATGAAACAGTTGCAGGTGAAAAAGGAGGAAAGAATATGACAGATGTGAAAAAGTTTAATGACCAGAGTATTGGAGAAGAAATTGCAAATGCCATTTCGCATGGAATCGGCGCACTGCTTGCTATAGCCGGCACTGCTGTTATGATTGTTTTGGCGTGTATCTTTAGCGACGCGATGGGGATTGTGTGCAGCGCGCTTTATGGCTTTAGCTTGATTGTTCTCTATCTGATGTCAACGTTATATCATGCAATCACCAACCAAAAAGCAAAACGGGTGTTTCAAGTGTTTGACCATTGTTCCATTTTCATTTTGATTTTGGGAAGCTATATTCCGATTTGCCTTTCCCTATTGGGTGGCTGGATGGGCTGGACACTGTTTGGTATCAATGCAGGTTGTACGGCGCTCGGAATTGTTTTTAATGCCATTAACGTGCATAAATGGCATAAGGCGTCATTGGTATTATATGTAGTGATGGGGTGGTCTGTTGTGGCGGCGGCAATCCCTATGCTGCATATGGTGCCGATTCCGGGACTTGCGCTGCTGGTTGCGGGCGGCATTAGCTATTCTGTAGGGATTTTGTTCTACCGGGCGAAAAAGCCGCGGTATATGCACTCTATTTGGCATATGTTTGTGCTGGGCGGCAGTGTGCTGCACTATTTCTTTATTTTGTTTTATATTATTCTGTAAAGAAGCGAAGTGAAAAAATCTGATAGATATTATTTCCAAAGGCTGTTTGTAAGTAAAGGAGGGGAACCCCAATGAAACGATGCATTGCTGTAGCTCTATGCAAAGTCTGACAGGGCGTTTTGCATAGAGCGAATCCAAAAATCATTCGCCCGAAAAGACTTTGCTTTTCTTTTGATAAAAATATAAAAAAGGAGCAAAGTCCATATGAAACAATTAAAAACAACCATTCATGAACTAAAGTATTTTTTACTGTTATGGTCCACACAGTCGTTTTCCACCCTGGGCAGCGCAATGACCAATTTTGCATTGGTTGTCTGGGCATATCAGGAAAAAGGGTCAGCGCTGATGGCGGCGTTGTTGTCGGTCTGTTCCTATGCGCCCTATGTGTTGATGAGCATTTTTGCCGGTGCGCTGAGTGACAGATGGAACAAGAAATATGTTATGCTGGTCAGTGATACCTGCGCCGCGGTATGTACGGTTGCAGTGCTGATATTGTTACAGCTTGGCAAGCTGGAAATTTGGCATTTGTATATACTGAATGCATTGAACGGACTCATGAATACCTTTCAGCAGCCTGCGTCCGATGTAGCAGTCAGTTTGCTTACGCCGCAGCAGCACTATCAAAAAGTCAGCGGTATGCGGACGTTTAGCAACTCACTCAACAACATTTTAGCACCTGTTTTTGCAACAGCACTGTTTTCTTTTGCAGGAATCCAAACGGTGATTGCTGTTGATTTAGCAACATTTGCAGTCGCGGCGGCGACGTTGATGTTTGGCGTTAAAATGCCGCAAATGCAGAAGGTAGAAGAACACAAAGAGAGGGTGCTGCAAGCTGCCCGAAATGGGATGCACTATTTAAAAACGCACAGGGGGATTTTGGATTTAATTCTGTTTTTGGCAGCGATTAATTTCACAGCGTCTGTCTATTCCGCAGCGCTGCCGGCGCTGCTGCTTTCTGCGCGCGGCGGCGGGGAATATGCCTATGGTATGGTAAACATGGTTTCGGGAATTGCCATGCTGGCGGGAAGCGTGTTTGTCACAATACTTCCGGCGCCCAAAAGCCGCGTGCGGGTGATATGCAACACATTGCTGCTGTCAATGGGGACGGAAAACTTTTTTCTGGCATTTGGCAAAAGTGTTCCGGTGTGGTGTATCGGTGCAATTTTGGGCTGGATTGCCATTCCGCTCATGAATGCAAACATGGATGTGCTGCTTAGAAGCAGCATCCCGATTACCATGCAAGGGCGCGTTTATGCGGCGAGAAATACATTGCAATTTTTTACAATACCGCTGGGATATGCCATAGGCGGTTTGGCAGTGGATTATTTTTTTGAACCGTTTATGGCAGCGAAGCTGCCGAACTCTGTTTTTTCTCACCTGTTTGGGATAGGCAAGGGAAGCGGAGCTGCGATGTTGTTCTTCCTTTTGGGTGTGCTGGGCAGTATGACATGTTTGGTGTTCCGAAAAGACAGAAATATTTGGCGGCTGGAGAGACAGAGCGAGAGCAATGGCAGAACATAACGCGGGATAAAAAGCAGAACATCAATAAAAAGTTCCGGCAACATTTTTTGTTGCCGGAACTTCTGCATATACAATTTATTATCTTTCTTTTCGGAAAAGTGTTCTCTTAAATCGTCGATATTCCTATGTCGCCCAATACAGATTCTATAAAGAATCGTCCA
Source organism: uncultured Clostridia bacterium (assembly GCA_946555455.1). GTDB lineage: Bacteria > Bacillota > Clostridia > RUG12999 > RUG12999 > JAAWTG01. The sequence goes on from CAMNSU010000003.1 coordinate 6,985, forward strand.
TATTGCTTATCATTAACTTCATACCAATTTGATTTCCCACTATTTCACCGGTTTCACGGAATCCGATAGATGCATAAAGATTTCGTGCAATCCGATTTGTTGCATAATATGCGGTATATACTTCTGTTACTTTAAAACGATTGACTAAATAATCAATACCAAGTCTTACGGCCTTTTTACCATATCCTTTATGCTGATATTTTTCATCAATCATAAGTTTCCATAAAGTATAATATCCTTCGGCTTCATAATATCCCAACATAATAAATCCAACCATTGTGTTATTCGCATAAACAGCAAAGGGAAAAGCGGTATCATAATATACCCATGCCTGTGCCAACGAATGGACAGTTGATGAAACAAAGTCTTTCTGATTTTCCGCAACATTCAAATGAAGGCATTCTTCGTAATTTTCTTTTGTAATCGCTCTTAACGCAACCATCAACATACATTCCTTGTATATAAGATATCTTTCATGCATATCCGAAAAGCAGCTTTCATTATTTGGTAGGCGGCTGCACTTGATTCCGCTTTAAATCTTCGCGGCTGATATGCACTTCTTCCAAAATATCTTTTGCCAAAGCTTCCACTTTTTCCAGCATACTGTCTGCATATAAAACAGCGCCTTGACGCATCTGATAATCGTCCTCGCGGATACTTTGCATAAGTTCTTCGCCTTTTGTACGCGCCGCGCGTGCAATTTCGTGTTCGTCTATTAAACTAATCACTTGTTCCTTTGCAGATTTGATAATTTCTTCCGCTTCCTTTTCCGCTTCAGAGATAATGCGGGCACGTTCCTCTTTGACCCATTTCGCCTGTTTTAATTCCTCCGGAAATTTTAGACGAATGTCGCCCGTCAGCCGCAGCAATTCTTCTCTATTGACCAACGCATAGGAAAAAACGCTAAAACTTTTTTCTGCCAAATCTTCAATTTCTTCAATTAATTGCAGCATTTCCATCTGAAACGTCCACCTCCCAATAAAAATAGAACCTCTATCGATACGCTGTCCGGACTTTCGGACAAAACGGTTATGGATGATAAATCTTCCGGCGGATTTCATCTTCCAGCAACTCCGGCACCAGTCCTTCCAGACTGCCGTTATAGCTGGCGAGTTCCCGCACGATACTCGAACTGAGGAAAGAATATTTGTCGCTTGTCACCATGAACAATGTTTCAATGTCAGGTGCAAGTTTTTTATTCATCAACGCCATTTGAAATTCATATTCAAGAGACACTCTTTCCCTACACGACGCTCTTCCGATCTCCATTTGAAATTCATATTCAAAGTCGGACATGGCGCGCAAACCTTTTACAATAATTCCTGCCTGTTTGTGATGCAGATAATCCACAAGCAGTCCGTCAAAGGTATCAATTTCCACTTGCGGATATGCGGCAGTGACGCGGCGAAGCATGTCCATACGTTCTTCTACGGTAAAAGTAGGCTGCTTTGAACTGTTGCGCAGCACTGCCACCACCAGTTTGTCAAATTTATCCGCCGCACGGATAATAATGTCCAAATGACCGTTGGTAACAGGGTCAAAACTCCCTGGGTATACGGCAATACGCAACTGTATCAACTCTTTCTGTCAAATTTGAGTTTGCCTATTCTATGACTGCCTTTCTAAAATACAGACCAATCATATCATATTCTATTTTATTATACACGAAATGTCAGCAAGAATCAATAGTTTTGCAGGAAAAAAAGCGTCCGACACACAATTGTAATATTTCAGTTTTGTGGATTTGTAAAAAATATTAAAAAATATAATAAAATAACAAAAAAATTCAGTAAATTTTCATCTTGTAAAACTTGTCTAACATATTGTATACTAAAATAAGTATATGTTTTTGCAGAAAAACAATTCAAAGGGAGTGTATTCAATGAAAGTCAAAGAAATGGTCATGGCAGCATTGCTCACAGCACTATCTATCGTTATTCCGACCATGTTTGGATTTTTGCGCGTGATTCTTCCGCCTGCGTTTTCGGCAACGCTTGCGGCGCACACGCCGGTGATTCTGGCAATGTTCATCAGCCCTGCCGCGGCAGTGATTGTGGCGTTGGGAAGCGGATTGGGATTTTTATTGTCCGGATTGAATCCGATTGTCGTCGCCAGAGCGTTTTCTCATGTGGTGTTTGCATTGATGGGCGCGGTGATGATAAAACGCGGCTGGAATTTTTTCCTGACAATGGCAATAACGGTTGTGATACATGCGGTTGTGGAAGGACTGGTGGTGCTTGTCATGATGAGCGCAGGTGTCGGCGGAGGGGACGCATCAGCGCTTTCTATGGCGACCGTAACAACGGTTGGTACAGCTTTGCATTATAGCATTGATATTTGTATCGCAATGCCAATCTACAAAGCACTGAAAGAAACAAAAGTGGTGGATATTCTTCCACTCAATTATCGGAAATTGACGGTGTAGATGGTTTTGGAAACCGCCGCCTGCAGTGGCGGCGGTATTCTTTTTGGGGAGGGGGGGTAAGCGAAATGGACCCTTTGTTATCAGTCATTATTCCTGCATATAATGAAGAAACGGTTATTGCAGATACCATTCAGGTGATGAACAGTGTGCTTGAAAAGCTAAACGTTCGCCGCGAGATTTTGTTGATTGACGATGGCTCCACAGATGGAACATGGAACCGGATTCAAAAAATAGCGGCGCAAAGCGGCGGAGCAGTGAAAGGAATACGGTTCAGCCGCAATTTTGGAAAAGAAAGCGCCATTTTTGCAGGACTTGCCCAGTGTAGAGGAGACGCCGCGGTGATTATGGACTGCGACCGGCAGCATCCGCCGGAAAAAGTTGCGGAGATGGTGCAGATTTGGAACGGTGGAAAAATTGCTGTCGTGGAAGGCGTGAAACGTTCCAGAGGGAAAGAGTCCCTTGTATATCGTTTTTTGGCAAAAGTGTTCTATGGGCTGCTAAAAATGGTTTCGGGAATGGATTTACGCGGATCTTCAGATTTTATGCTGATTGACCGAACGGTGATTGACACGCTGCTCACCATGTCGGAACGCCGCCCGTTTTTCCGCGCGTTGTCCCAATGGACAGGGTTTGATAGGGTGCAGCTGGAGTTTGATGTGGCGGGAGGTGCAGACCGCCCGAGCAAATGGAGCAAACGGCAACTCATTCGCTATGCGCTGAACAATGTGACGTCGTTTACCAATATCCCTATGCATATTGTTACGGTGATGGGCGTTATTTTCTTTGTGTTTTCAGTAATCTTGTTTATTCAAACCCTTTACATGAAATTTTTCCAAAATGCGGATAATGGGTTTACCACGGTCATTTTACTGCTGCTGATCACCGGCAGTATTATCATGTTCAGCATGGGTATTTTGGGAAGTTACATTGCTAAAATATATGATGAAGTCAAAGGTCGTCCGCGCTATGTCATCAGGGAACTGACGGCAGAGCAAACGGAGGAAAAATAAAATATAGCAAAAGCGGCGGGTTTCAAAGAAAGGAAACCTGCCGCTTTTGGCTTTTATATGTGGTGAAAAAAGAGGTCAACAAAAAAAATAAAAAATTTTTTTCATAAAGATGTATAAGATGAGAGAATCTGGTCCATACTATGACTGACCTCACAAAATACATTGAGACCCCCTTTTCTTTTCGCGGCGCGGATACTTCGGTATCTGCGCCGTTCTCTTTGCGAAGAAAAAATGTCTTAAGAAGAATTATTCAAACGTAACAGAGATGTCGCCCATGGCAGTTTTTGCGTGCAGCGTATGATTCCCGCCCTGTCTGTTTTGAATATTTTTGCTGCCCATATGTGTTTCCGCGTCAATGGTATAATCTAATTCGCTGCCGAGAATGACGCAGTCAATGTCGCCGCAGTTGTTGTCCAGCACGATATGCTTTCCTGCAATACGCTCCAGCTCGATATCGCCAAAATCACAGGAGACGGAAATGTCGCCCGAAATATCTTTTGCTTCAATGTCGCCGCAGCTATTTGTGATTTGAAACATATCCGCAGAGGTTTGTTCCAGTTCGATATCGCCATAGTCAAGCTTACAGACGAGCGTGGAAAACGCGCAATGTTCCAGTTTCACATCGCCGCAATCCGCATTCAACTGCAAGGAGCCTTTTAAACCGGAGAGGGAAATATCGCCATAGTTACTGTCGAGGGTAATATCTGCGCTGAAATCCCGCGGAACCGTTACGGTGATTTGGCACGGACGACTGCCGAAATGAAAATCAATATAGTCGTACCATTTCAGCCCCAACTGCCGGATAGGGACAGGCTCCAGAGACAAGGTATCGCTGTCTGCATGGAAACGATATTGGATTTTCTTTTCAGTGGTATATGTGACGGTGATTTTGTCGGTATCTGCGGAAACAAAGCGTACGTCGCCCACCGAAGAAGAAATATTGATGTTTGAAACACTGCTGTCTGCGGTTTGCGTCTGTACTACGCTGTTTTCCGGCGCGGCGGCGCCCATGAAAATGGCAAAGGCGGAAAGTCCGGCGCCGAACAGGACAAGCATTCCGGCAATCGTTAGGATTATTTTATTGCATTTCATCTGAAGCGCCTCCTTGTTTCATGAAAAAATATTTGATTTTTCGGCAGATAAATCCGGTCAGACGCACAAGCTGTTTCGCGCAGTATGCGGACAAATAGAACAGGAATATTGCCGCGCCGCCGCTCACGAGCGCCATGCCAAACCACAGCATTGCTTTAAGCGCCGCTGCCGGCAGAAGAAAGGGAGAAGCAACGAGAAGCGTCACGCCGGACAACGCCAGCACCGCAGTGGTTGCAAACAGTGAAAAGACAATTGCCCATACCGATACATAGAGGGAGAACACCACCGCCGCAGCCGCAAGCAGCAGGGCAATCCAAACAGGCGAACCGAGCGCCAAAAGCGTTAGCGTAACCGCATTCCAATTGCGTTTTTTGATGTTTTCCAAGGTAAATTCCCGCGCGGGCGTGTCATGAATGATTTTTTCGGCAATATCGTCTATGCTGCCCAGATTTGCAATCACTGCTGCTTCTTCGCCGCCGTCCTCCACTGCGTCGTCAATGATTTCGGCGTAATAATCAATCGTTTTTTGTACTTCCTCACGTGGAAGCGTGGATAGAGCAGTTTGCAACTGGGTTAGAAATTCATGTTTCGTCATGGTGCGTTTCCTCCTTTATGAAATCATAGGCTTTCATAACGTCCTTCCAATCTTCCAAAAAGTCTAATATTTTTTCTTTGCCTGCCGCCGTGATACGATAATATTTTCGCAGACGGCTGTTGTGCTCAACGGTGTATACCGTGATACAGCCGGAACTTTCCAAACGCTTTAAAATGGGATATAGCGTGGATTCGGAAATGGCAATATAGGGTGAGATATCCTTGATGATTTTATATCCATAGGAATCTTCTTGTTTAATAGCGGTCAATATGCAGATTTCAAGCAGTCCGCGCTTTAATTGTATATCCATACAGAAGCCTCCCTTCACATTATACCATGTCCGTAAAGCGGATCGGTATAATTTTGTGCATCTTCATCGTCCTGCGACTTTTGTGGTCGGCGAGACGAAGGTACTTTCGATTTATAATATACTGCTTGACATATTATACTATATCACACATAGTATAATATGTCAAGCAGTATATTGAAACAATAGTAAAAAAAACGGATAAAAGCAGCCGAAGCAGTCGCAGCATGTTAGCAGTTTGGGTCTAACTTCTGCGGCAGCGCATACTTTTATCCGTTTTCATTTTTTAATTCTGTTCCGTCAAACTTTTGCTGACGGTTCCGTTTTTATACCGAAACGGGGAAATTGAACTCCCGCGCGGGGCATGACGCTCCTATGCGTCAATGGAAGGACGAATGTCTCGCGGTATGCTCAGTCCGTCCATGCACCGCCATTTTCCGGTTCTGCAAGATTCCGGACAGCTTCCTCCAGCATGGCGGTGGTTTTCACTTCCGGCTGCCGGATATTGGCAGGACCTACCGTGCCGGAAATTTGCGCATTGAGCACAGCATGAACCGTTACATCGTCCAGCAGATATTCTGCCGGGAAATTGGTCATGTCAACGGTTGACGCTGATGTAACTTGAAAAGCAGTGTCGGAAAACTGCAAATTGATTTGCACGTCCGGTCGTAGGTAATATAGAAAAGAATCAAAGACGTCTTCGGTAGGGTTGATTTGGTATTCTGTCAGCAAAGCCTGATACTGGTCGCGGTTGATTTGGTAGGACAGCACGGCGCTGCCGTCCGCAGACTGCGACGCGCTGAGATAGGGCGGGCTTAGCAGTTTGGCGGCAAAATCAATATACCGGTTCACCACATCCATGCCCTGATCGCCATATTGATATATCACACCGGAGATGAAAGAATGCAGCAAATAATCCACATCCCAATGGTCTTTGTTTACCAATTGCAGCAGCCGCAGACGATTCGGAAAAACATTGTGCGCATTATCCGGTACTTGCAGCCAGCCGCGTTTATAGGAATCGTCCAAAGCGTCCAGTTTATTATATGAATACCATTGATTTTGCAGCGTGGGAACCAGTTTTTTAAATTGATAATTAGGTATGCTGTGTGTCAAAACAAAAATGCCGTCTTGGTTTTGATAGACGCCGGCAGCAATGGGTGAGGAGAGAAAGCGCCGCGCGTCTTGTGCTGAATCATACGCATCAAACAAGGAAAACAAATTGATTAAGCCGTCCGGTGTGATGTTTGACGTTGCCAAAATCTCCTGTCCGTTCCGCTCTACGCGCAGATTACTGTCCATACCGCCGTTTAACTGAATGCCGAACCGTTGGGTGCCGGCGGTCAACTGCAGCGTTTCGCTGCCCTCGCAGGTATAGGCGGTCAAATTCGGAATTTGTTCCAGCCATGCATAGAAAGCGTCAAAGCGTGGGCGGACGGTTTGCGTGAGCGTGTCGATATCGTAAACATAAACGGCGTCCGGCTCCCACCACTCAATTTCGATATCCAACAAACGCCACAAATCATATTGGTTTAGGTAAAGTGTTCCATTCCATTCACCATATGTATCGTAAAGATAGATGGGAGCGGAATTTTTCAGCAGATAGGTTGTGTGATTTTTCAAATCAAATTGGTAGTAATTATTCCCTTTGACGGACGTTACCACCTCAGTTGCACTGTCATAAGTGGTGGCATAACCCAGCTTTTGCGCAATTGCCGCATAGGGCAAAAACTGTCCCCACGTAAGATAATCACCATCGTCATACGATGTGGGTAATTTTTCCAATGCCTGTGCATTTTCCAGCAAAACGCCGTTAAAATAAATCGGTCTGTACGTTTCTACAATATCCTCCGCCAATACCCAGCCGCTCGAAAGCAGCAGCACGGCTGCCATCAGTCCTGCTATCCATGTTTTTTTCATTTTGCAAGCCCCCAATCCAAGTTATTCCACGCAGCAGATACCCTTGTGGTTATTTTTAGTATAACACGAATATATGGGAAATGCAAGATAAAAAAAGCAGCGCCGCATTTTCATGCTGCGCTGCCGGTCGAATGTGTCCGTTATTCCAAGCCTTTTGTTTCAAAAACCACAACATCAATCGCGTCGGCGATATTTTCTGCGTTGATACGCGCCACGTCTGCCGCATCTAAAATTTCGTCTGTCAGACTGTTTGTGGTGTCCAAATAGTGAAAATCAATGCGCTGCATTGCGCCTTCGAGGATTTTCTGTTCCTCTTCGGTATTGGCATCGTTTTTCAGTTCTTCCTCCAGCAGCCGCATCGTGACAGCAACTGCCTGCTTTTTGGTGAACAGCGCGTGCTGCGCTTCCTGTCGGAATTCTTCCACAAATTCTAAATTTCTCATGACAGTATCCTCCTTTATGCCATTAGTATGACACAAACCTTCTGTTTTTACCAGAACAAAACGTCATTTCCTTTGAGTTTGGACAACGCTTCTATGAAATAGTAGTCTCCGTAAATAATCGGAATGTGAATGCCTTTTTCGCTGAAATAGGCTTCCGTCCCTTTTTGAACAATGGAATGTTCGTTCTCGTCATAGTTGCAGCAGTGTTTGTCGATACCTTGCAAAATTTTCATTGCCGCACGCAGATATACTGCTTTTTCATGTTCCGGCACTGCTTTGGAAAGTTCAATCAGTCCACATGCCGTGATACAGCCTGCGGTGGAGTCCTTCATATCGTCGCCGGCCGGAGAACGGAAATCAACTGCCGGAACACCGGTTTCATCTAAATTGGCAATGAAATAATGCGCCACTTTTTTCGCCGTGTCCAGATATTCCTGTTTTCCTGTGTGGAGATAACTCAGCGTGAAACCATATACCGCCCAGCTTTGTCCGCGCGACCAGGAGGAACCGCTTTCATAGCCCTGTCCGCCGGGCGTTTCCAAAATATCGCCGGTTTCCGGGTCAAAGCTGACAATGTGGTTGCAGGAACCGTCCGGACGAACAAACGCGCGCATAGCGGTGTCCGCGTGCATCATTGCAACCTGACGGAAGCGCGGGTCGCCGGATTCGTCGCTCGCCCAATAGAGCAGCGGAATGTTCATCATGCAGTCAATAATTGCCCAGCCGATTCTGTCACGATTCCAAGCACGGATAAATTTTGCCTGCGGATTAAAACGTCCGGCAAGCAGCGTAGCAACATGCATACCGCGCGTTTTGGAAAGTTCATTGCCGGTCAGACGGTAGTTGGCAACGGCGCTGAGCAGCCACATAAAGCCCACGTCATGATGCAAACCGTTAAAATCCTGCATGGGTTTATCCAACATTTCTTCGCTTTTCTCTGCGATTTTGCGATAGGTTTCATCGCCTGTTTGTTTGTACATCAGCCACATCATACCTGCCCAAAAGCCGTTAGTCCACCAGGAATCACCATATTCGTTCACATATTTTCCGTCTTTGGTGGTATACGGAAATCCGGCGCCCACCTCCGGCGCAACTTTTGCCATTTTTTTGGAAACCTTCTCCCAGGTTTCGTTGACCCAGTTCATGTCCACTTCGTAGTTTGCCATGATTCACAATACCTCATTTCATTGATTTTTCGCCAATGCGCACGCGGGAGTTCCGCGCCGTCTTAGGGCAGGGAACGATTCAGCGGCACTTTTTAAATCCGTATAATATACGCTCTGCGTATATTATATCATGGGAAATGATGGAATGCAACCGTTCAGGGGAACTTTTTCAAAAGAAAACGCCTTCCGCACGGCAGCGGAAAGCGCAGATATTAAAACAAAATAAAAATCAGCAGGACGGCAAGCAGAATTTGACATGCGCCCACCATTCCGCCGTATAACATGGCTTTGGGACCTTCACGCACCAAGTCGCGGAACTTGACGCGCATACCAATTGCAGCAAGCGCAATGATTTCAAATTGATTGCTCACCAGTTTTGCGCTGTGGGAAAGAAACCCGGGCACAATTCCGAAACTGGTGACAACGCTCAACAGGAAAAAGCCGATGATAAACCACGGAATCCCTGCTTTGACATGCGCATTGGTGTGCTGCTTTTTGGAGAAAAACGGTTTGGTATCGTCCGTGTTCACTTTGGCAAACACAAGCGCAACAAAAACCAGAAAAATGATACGAATGATTTTGAATACCGTCGATAATTCCACCACTTCATCATTGACAAATTTTGCGGACGCTATCACTTGCCCAATGGACTGCAGCGTGCCGCCAATCAGTCCGGCGGTATGCAACGTTTCGTGGTGGTATAGGAGACCCGCCAAAGCCGGCAGCAAGACCATTAAAACAGTGCCGGTCACGTTGACAATGGTAATGGAGATACCTTTTTCTTTGGAATCTGCGCCGACAACGGGCGCGACAGTGCCAATGGCAGAGGAACCGCATACGGCGTTACCGGCAGACATCAAAAGCGAAAACCGCCGCCCGAACCCTAACAGTTTTCCAATGAGACACGCCGCTATAATGGTGCCGGTCATTTGAAGGATAATAAATCCTACGCCGCCAAATCCCACGCCCATGATATCGGTTAAGTTCAGTGTGAGTCCCATGAGGACAATGGAAATTTCCAGCAATCTGCTTTCGGAAAATTTGGTACCCTTGTCCAAAACCGGCTGCCCTAAAAACGTGTTTCCGGCAATAATACCAATCACAATTGCAATCAATGCCGAACCGATGGACGGCGCAAAATGTGCGATGCCTTGCGCAATGAGTGCAATGACGATACACACCGACAGTCCTGCTAAAATGTCTTTTCCCTTTTTTAAAATGTTGTTTATCATAAACTGTCTCCCTAAATGATGTCGTTTCAAAAGAAACGCTGCTACCGATTTTATCATAGATTGACGCGTAAATCAATTGATATTCTCTGAAAAAGCCCGATAAGTAGTTTGCGCATATTAGTGAAAAATACACAGAAGGCAAACTATTTTCTTTTTGCAAAACAAGAATTTATTTTTCGCGGCGGCTGCGGAAAAAAGACTGCAAAACTGTGCGGCAGTCCTCCTCTAAAATGCCGCCTGCAAAATGAATCGGAGTAGGCCAACGGTAGTCATAGAATAAATTGAATTTGGAGCCGACAGCGCCCATTACTTCGTCATATGCGCCAAAATAGACGCGGCGCAGGCGGGCGTTTAAAATAGCGCCGGCGCACATGGGACACGGTTCCAGCGTCACATAAAGGTCACAGTCGTCCAACCGCCAGCCGCCCAAAACTTCGGCTGCCATGGAGAGCGCGGACAGTTCCGCATGTCCCAAGGGGTCATGATTTCGTTCGCGGGTGTTGTGTGCGCGGGCAATGATGTTGTTATCCTGTACCACAACAGCGCCAACGGGAATTTCTCCTTCTTCGCAGGCGCGCTGCGCCTCCAGCAGCGCCTCGCGCATATATTGTTCCTGAATATTCATCTGTCATACCTCTTTTGGTTTGATAATATACGCGTTGCATATATTATACCATAATAAATGTACTTTTTGGCGCAATGTTACCCCAAAACGAGGGAGTTCCGGACTTTCTCATTCATGGAATATCCGGACACGTGCCGGATATTCCATACCTCTCAGCCGCGAGCGTTTCGCAAGGAACGCTGCGAGAGCGGACGCGGCTGCAAAGGGGGATTCCGATAAGGGGGACGGCATGACGGCGAATAAAAATGAGCCGGAAAAAGTCCCCCTTTCGAAAGCCCTTTGCGTATATTATATCATGACTTGCATAGAAATACCAGCCATTTTTTATCAAAGGGTTGCAAAAATATCGGAATTGCGCTACACTATATATCATAAGCGAATATAAAGAAAGAAGGCGACGATATGCAGCTAGTAAAACGGCTGCTCTCCCCACAATATATGGTGAAACCGGAACAGGTGCGAGGCGAAATTCCGGCAGGGAAAGATATCTATCGGCGGACGCTGCAAACGGCATGGCCGGCGGCAGTGGAATCAATACTGGTGACGTTGGTCGGCGCGGTGGACACCATTATGGTTGGCGGAATGGGCGCCGGGGCTATCGCAGCAGTTGGCATTACCAATCAGCCGAAATTGATTTTAATGGCGCTTATCATGTCGCTGAATGTAGGCGTTACGGCGGTCGTCGCGCGGCGGCGCGGAGAAAACAACCGGCAGGGCGCGCTTGCCTGTTTGAAACAGTCCTTGATGATAAGCATAGGAATCAGCCTGCTGCTCTCTGTTTTAGGTTTTTTCTTTGCCACACCGCTGCTGCGTGTTGCAGGGGCAGGAGAGGATATTTTAAAAGACGCTGTGACTTATTTCCGCATACTAATGTGCGGCATCATGCTCACCTCTGTCAGTTTGACCATCAATGCGGCGCAGCGCGGCTGCGGCAACACGAAAATATCTATGCGGACAAATTTGACAGCAAACATTATCAATATTCTTTTTGACTATCTGCTCATTGGCGGGCATTTGGGATTTCCGCAGATGGGTGTTGCGGGTGCGGCGCTGGCGACGGTGCTGGGTAATCTGGTGGCGTGCATGATGTCTGTTTGGTCGGTGACAAAACAAAACACTTTTTTGACCGTGAAAGGATGGCGCGGCTGGTCGTTTGACCGAAAAACAGTGAAATCGGTTATGAACATCAGCAGCGGCGCCATGGTAGAGCAGGTATTTATGCGCGTTGGGTTTTTCGTGTATGCGGCGATTGTGGCGCGGCTGGGAACCATTGCGTTTTCCACGCACCAAATCTGTATGAACATCATTCATCTGTCGTTCAGTTTTGGAGACGGACTTGGTATTGCAGCGGCGTCTTTGGTGGGACAGAGTTTGGGCGCGCGCCGCAGCGATATGGCGATTATCTATGGAAAAACGGCGCAGCGCGTTGCATTTGCCGCCTCAACGCTGCTCTTTTTCCTATTTATTTTTGGACGGCGTTTTTTGGTGATGTTATTCACGGACGAAGCGGCAATTATTGCGCAGGGGGCAGTGATTCTGGTTATTATCGCCTTTACCACCCATGCGCAGACGTCGCAGGTGGTCATGACAGGGAGCCTGCGCGGTGCAGGCGATACCAAATTTGTGGCGTTGACGGCGTTTTTATCCATTGCGGTTATCCGTCCCACACTGACATGGCTGCTTTGCATGGTGGGTTCCTTTGGGCTATCCGGTGCATGGATTGCCCTGTTGATTGACCAATATATGCGTATGAGTTTTAATTTGGCACGGTTTTCACATGGAAAATGGACAACAAAAGAACTATAAACGGAGGAAGAACTATGGAAAAAGTGGTGTTGGCGTCGAACAATGCAGGAAAACTGCGGGAGTTTCGGGAAATTTTAGAGGGACTGTTTGAAATTGTTTCCCTGCGGGATTTGGGACTGGAAGCAGACCCGGAGGAGACGGGCGGCAGTTTTGCAGAAAATGCGCGGATAAAGGCGGAATATTCCTGCCGTCTCAGCGGTTTACCCGCGCTTGCAGATGATTCGGGATTGGAAGTGGACGCATTGGGCGGCGCGCCCGGTATCTACAGCGCGCGTTATGCGCCTGGTACGGACGCGGACAGGGTGGCAAAATTGCTGCGCGACATGGAAAACATGGAGGACAGAACAGCGCGGTTTGTTTCGGCGGTTGCGCTGGTATATCCGGACGGACGGCAGGTGACGGCGCGCGGAACCTGCGAAGGCGTTATTACGCGGCAGCCGCAGGGTGAGGGCGGATTCGGCTATGACCCGATATTTTTGCCTGATGGCTATGACCAAACCTTCGGACTGCTCAGCGCAGAGACAAAAAACAGCATTTCCCACCGCGGCAGAGCGGTGCGCGCACTGCGGGAAAAATTACGTTGATTTGGCGGGACAACTCGGGCAGTGTTTGCCGGTTTGAACCTGCACAAAATGATGTATCAAAATTTTAAGTTTTTGGCGATTCTATTTTTATTGCATGAAATTTTTTCTGCATACTATCCGAAAACAGCGTGGTAAGACGTATCAATTCGGCAATCTCTTTGGCGTTTAATTCGCCCATAGCGTCTACTTCCGCGTTAGCGGCGGGCGGAATGATTTGATTTACATATGCTGTGCCTGCGTCAGTGAAGCGAATCATTTTGTTTCGCCTGTCCGTTTCGGATTCGGAGAGAGAGATATAACCCAGTTTCAAAAATTTTTTAATAATTGCATTTATCGTTTGTTTCGTTGCGGATAGTCGTTCGCATATTTCTGACTGCATACAGCCCTCCGGTGAAAACCAAATCAAATCAAGCACAAACAATTCCTTTGCGGTTAGGTGATGTTTTCGCGCAAACATTTCGTAAGCGGCAAATTGAATATCCCGCAGTCTGCAATATTGATTCACATAGTCTCTTAATTCTTCTCGCTTCATAAGACATCATTCCTTTCAGTAATTGCTGTTGGTTTTACATGCTCTTTCTGTCTTTGAAATCATAACAAGCATTAATATCAGAAAAAACATAAGATATACCGGCATAAGTTTTAGGGTGATATGGTTTGCAATCAAACCGAATACAGGCGGCATAAAAGTTGAGCCTACATAAGCGCTTGCCATTTGGATTCCGATAATTGCCTGCGAATTTTCAGCGCCGAAATTGTTTGGCGTTGCATGGATAATGCAGGGATAAATCGGCGCGCAGCCCAGACCGACGATAATAAAACCTATGATTGACGTTGTTTTTAGCGGAACAGCTACGCAGACCGTACCGCACAACGCAATCAGCGCGCCAACTCGTATCATTTTGGTATCGCCCAATTTATCGGAAATAAATCCCGCCAAAAATCTTCCTGCCGTTATACCGATAAAAAATAACGCGCCGAACGCCGCTGCCGTTTCTTTTGCTATGCCGCGCGCACCCTCCAGAAAGCTGCTCGTCCAAAGCATAGCTGTAGCTTCCGACGCGCAGTATGCCATAAAACCGATAAGAAGATACGGTACACCCTTTATTTTCAGCGCGCCTTTGATGCCTAAAGGCTTTGCACTGTTTGTGTCCGCCAAACTGTTTTTGTTGATTTTCCATAGCGGCAGGGACAGCAGCATAATCAGGACTATCCCAAATTGTATATAGGACACTGTACGGTATCCGTTTGTCCATACGCTGTGTGTTAGCGCATAACTCATAATATAAGGACTGATGATGGTTCCGACGCCCCAAAAACAATGAAGCCAACTCATATGTCTTGAATTATAATGCAGCGCCACATAGTTGTTTAATGCGGCGTCAATTGCTCCCGCGCCCAATCCGTACGGAATCGCCCACAGACAAAGTTGATAAAACGCGGTGGCTCCGGAAAAACCGAGCATGGCGATTGCTGTAAGAAATATGCTGACAACCGTAACGGTTCTTGTTCCGCATTTTCGCGTAAGCCGTTCCGACAGCAGCCCCGAAATAATTGTGCCGCCGGATATAATCATTGAGACGATTCCCATATACGACAGCGGCACATGAAATGAATGGTAAATTGTAGGCCACGCCGAACCCAAAAGCGAGTCCGGCAAGCCGAGACTGATAAAAGCGATATAAATAACAGTCAATAATAATAAATACATTTTCATTTTCTCCTAATCAGTTCAATTTATTTTTGACAATTTTGACAATAGACGCTTGACCGTCCGCCGATAACCATTTTGCAAAGCGTATCGCCGCATTTGGGGCAAGGCTCGCCCGCATGTCCATAGATTTGCAAAAACGGCGTATTTCGGTAATCTTGTCCCTTTGTTTCTAAATATTCTTCTGCTGTCAATCGGTTTTTTTCAATAAAATAATTCAGCCGTTCGGGAATAATCACCGCAATATGTTTCCATTCATCAAACGTCAAGCTGTTTGCTCTGCGTTTGGGATGAACACCAGCCGCAAATAAAATCTCGTCGGAATAGATATTACCGATACCCGCGACAATATTTTGTTCCAGCAAACATTCCTTGACCGTTTTTTTACGGTTTTTGCATTTCTCGTTCAGATATTCGGCTGTTAAGGATTCATCAAACGGCTCTAAACCGAGTTTATGTATTCCACTGTATGTATCTTCTTTGTCACGCCCTACAAGCCAAAGGCGGCCGAAACGGCGCGTATCGGAAAATCGCAGTTCGTTTCCGCTGCCAAGTTTGAAGATAATATGCGTGTGTTTTTCCGTCGGATAGTTCGGCGGCGTAAGCAGCAAACAGCCCGTCATTCTTAAATGTAAAATAATTCGTCCGCCGTTTTCAAGCAGGATAATCAAAAATTTTCCGCGCCGCTGCATACCGCAAATTTTCTGTCCTTTGACAGATGTATAAAATTCTTCGGCGGTGGGGTATTCTATGATTTCGGGGCGGTTTATGATGATATCGTCAATTCTCAAATTCTTTATTTGAAGCTCGATTACTCTTTTTATCGTTTCTACTTCGGGTAATTCTGGCATGGCTATTAGTCCTTTCTTGCGGATTTTTTTATCTGTTCGTGGTAAAAATAGTTTACCACAACAGGCGGTGCGTCAAATGGTCTTGACATTGTATCATCATTTATAACATAATCAAGTTCCAGAGACTTTGTAAATTCGCAAAGCTCACCGTCCAACCTCTGCCAGTAACATTGGTTTCCCTTTTTGTAAATTTCATCATACAGCGGCGTTAAATGCGGATATTTTTCCGTTATATATTCTAAAATCACATTCTTATAATCACCGCGCAAATTCAAGTTTTCAAGCCATACCAGATTACATTTATCTTTTGCCGTGTTGATAATTGCTTTAACATCTGTTATTTCAGGGAAAATCGGCGATATAAAGCAAGTGGTGCGAATGCCTGCGTTATGAAATATCTCCATAGCCGCAAGCCGTCTTTCAATACTAACACCCTTGTCCATATCGTTTTTGAAGTTCTCATCAAGCGTGTTAATTGACCACGAAACGCGTGCGTCAGGGAAGCTCTTTATCAAATCCAAATCGCGCAAAATCAAATCCGACTTTGTGGCAATACTGAGTTTTGCACCGCTGCCTTTTAACTCGGTCAATAATGCCTTCGTTCGTTCAAAGGTTTTCTCTTGTGGATTGTATGGGTCTGTTACCGAGCCGATAAAAAGCTCTTTGCCATTATACTTCTGCGGATTTTTTATCGGGTCCCAATGCTTCACATCTAAAAAAGTACCCCACGGTTCAGTATGGCCCGTAAACCGTTTCATAAAAGACGCGTAACAGTATTTGCAAGCGTGCGTACAGCCCGTATAAGGATTGACGGAATAATCGCAAACGGGCAAATTTGATTTTGTGATGACGGATTTTGTTTCCGTTTCTGTGATAATCGGAGAACACATATTACCACACTCCCAAATGTATATTGTTATCCGGTTTGGTGTCATATTGCTCTAAAATAAGTTCGTCCTCTTTCGGATAGCCGACTCCGATAAAGCAAGGCGTCATCCAGCCCGCTGGTACGCAGAGCCTATCAAGCACAATATTGTGTTCCTTATTTAAGGGAATACGAAGCGAATATCCCAGCCCTTCATTTATAACGGCAAGCATAATATTTTCGGTAACGCACCAAGCAGTAGTAAGAGGGTTTAATTTACTTACCCATTCCGCGTTTAACTTATTGCACTTAAAAAGCGGGACAATTACATACGGACAGTCAACCAACATTGTGTACTGCTTCGGCATAGCATAAGCATACATTTTTTGCGCCAGATTTAATTTTCTGTTTTGGTATTTTGTAATGTCAAATTTTTCTGCAATAAACTTGGCATAGCTAAAAGCGTTCTCCTTTTCTTCTTTGGTATGAAGAACAATAAACTGCCAATTCCTGTAATGATCCCAAGAGGGGGCTTTCATTCCAACCTCTATTATTCTTTTTATCACAGCAAAATCAATGTCCTTGTCCGTCCATTCTCTGCTGGTCTTTCTTTTGCTTATAACTTCATTAAAATCCATTTCTATAGTCCTCCTAAATGAACTATTTAACTAAAAAACTTTTTTGTGCGCCTTGTATAATCGTGTCTGACTCTTTTAATTCGCCGAGTAAAAGCGGTGAATTTGGGTTGTGAAATTTGTAGTTTTCAAATGCTTTTTTGGGGTTTTTATTTGCGTAACAGTATTTACAGCCATTCATACAAGTATCATACGCGCCGATGTCGCGGCTTTTAATGCAGTGGCAGCCTTGCCGCATACCCTTGTGTTTGAGCGTCTTAAATGCAATGCCGTTTGCTTTGCCTAAAATGTCAAGCGTCATACAGCCCGAGTTGTGAATACCATATTTTGAAAAATCGCCGTTTGTGCCGCAGGTCTGGATATAAATACCGTTTTTCTTTGCTATGCCGCCTAATATTTCCGCAAGTGCGTCCATATCGTCTGTGCCAAGCGGAATAAGTTCCGGCATGTTGGATTCCAACTTTTTATACATTTCTACAAAGCTAAAAATACAGCGGTCAATATATGGTGCAAGTTTTTCCGCCATATATGCAAAAATCTTTTTGTGCGTGTCAACCGTGTATTTGTCCGTTAAAAGCACAGGGTCATAGCGCCACGCTATGCGTTCCTTACCGACAATTTCGCAAAGTTCTATCAATGTTTCGATACTCGCGTCAATACTCGGTACGCCCGGCTCAAGGTCTTTTCCATAGGCAGTTATTGTATAGTGGAAATAGGTATGAAATTTATCTGTTATGCGTTTAATATCACGTAATATCGGTTTGTAATTCTTTGAACAGAACACAACGCAATCTACTTTGTCCGGCGTTAATTCATAGCGTGTAACCTTGTTTGGAAACAGGGGATTGCGTGATAAAACATATCCCTCATTAAATCTGTTCAAAAGCCATTTTGTATAGTATTGTACGCTATCGGTTCTCCCGCCTGTGTTGATAACCATATAAAGTCCTCCATATCGCCTGTATATAAGTACGATATTAGATAGTCTAATATCATACTATAAGAATAACACAAATTTATACTGATGTCAATAGAAATATTGTGGCAAATAGGAATATAAAAAAACGATTTTAAGAATATCCGGTATCATCAAACAATAGAAATCTGCCCAATGGAATGATGTTTCCATATAAAAAGTGAGTGTTTATACGGTTGATAAAGGTAAAAGTTTTTTTGAATCATTATCTATGACGCCGCGGTTGGGGCAAAAAAATAGCCTATCACTTTTATGGGATAGGCTATTTTGCGGATGGTTGACGTTTATGAGAGTCTGCCCGAACGGATATATTTCTTCTTTGATAGAACAGAAGAAAGCAACATTTTAATCCAGCGCCGTGACAACTTCCAATAATTCTTTGCGCACGCGGCGGTAAACCGCAACGTCTTTTTCAAAATCATTGAATTGACGGAACACTTTGGCAATCAGCGCCGCTGCTTCGTCGGGACACTGCGCGCGCAGTGTTTCCAGCATACACAAATCCTCTAAACCAATGCGGTGCGCTTCGCTGCGTGTGCAAATCAGCGGCATATCGTGCCCAGGGAAGAAAATTGCGCCGTCGCCTGCCGGCAGATACATTGCATATTTGGGGTGGAATTCCAGCACTTTTTCCCAGAACGAGCCCGCCTGATGGCGGAACACACCTTCGCTGTGATAGTAGTTGCCGCCCCAATGCAGGAAGCCTTCAATGTCCGTATATTTTGCGGGCGCCCAGCCCAGCCACACTTGGCGCAGGCGTTCCATGTCCTGCAACCGATTGCAGTAGTTGGCGCCCGGCGTTAGGCAGGAATAGACCCAAATTTTGTCACCTGCCGCCACGCGGCTGTTATAAAAATCAAGCTGCTGTTCGTATTGGTCCAACGAGGGACACCAAATATCCATAGTCCCTTCCAGTGGGTGACCCACCAGCGTAGGCTCCAATAGCGGAATGTTCGGCATAGCGGCGCGAACAATAGAGGTAATACGGCGGTATGTGTCCTCCAGCGCTTCGTTCGGTTCGTCCAGACAGCACTGCGTCCAGCTATCCGTAAGGTCATGGGCGGCAAGCCATGTGTAGAGCTGCTCCGCCATGCTTTTCAAGGTATTTTCACCCGCGCTGCCCGGAATGATTTCTCCTGTCATGCCAACATGGGCTTCCTTGCCATAATCAAATGCGTCAAACGCTTTTTGTTTATAAATTTCTGCAATTTCGTCCGGCGATTCCAGTGCACTGTGGTCAATGGAGGCATAGAAAGCGTCGTCGTCCGCCTGAGAGCAGTGGCGCACTGTAAAAGCGCCGCCGTGGAACAACGTAATACCTGCCCGTTTCGCGACAGCAACCATTGTTTCTAAATGCGCTTCATTTAAAACAGGTTTGCCTGTTTCGTCCAAATCAAAAATTTCCTCCATGGTAATACAAAAGATGTTTTGTCTGGAATAGACTGCTGCCCGCAGATATTTTTCCAAAATGGAAAGATAAAGCGGAGACCATTTTTCTGCGCGGTGCGACTGCGCCAACTGCGAAAAAGAAAACCAGTTGACATATTGGAAGGTGTCTTTTCCTGCCGCGGGCACTTGATACGGATATTCGTCTATAAACAGCGTCAGTTTTTTGGTAGCGTCTCCCTGTGTGACCAGCAGCGTCCATGTCTGCGTGCGCGGCTGACGGCAATATTCAATCGGCGTTTTAAACGCAATGGCAGCAGTGGGAAACTGCGGCTGGAAAATGTTATAGAACGGGTCTAAAACATCGTAAATCATGAATGGCGCGCGGCGGATAACGTGTTCGTTGACGTCATTTTTCAAATATTCCGTGCGCTGCTTCGCACCGGTATTGACCTCCACCGGCAAAGCGCGCAGTTCAAACAGTTTATAGCTGCCGTGCGGTCCCTGCACCTCTACGGAAACCGGAATACCGGGCGCAAGTCCGCGCAGGACGATATGTACACCGGCATAGGTTCCATTTGCCCCTGCTACGCGGTAGGAAGAGAAGCCCTCTGCCGGATTGGTGTCGGGATAGATAGGGGTGAGTTCGTCAAAAAGTGCTGCTTCAAAAGTCTGCATAGTCAATGCCCTCCTACAAAATTTTTTTCTGTGCCCATTATAGCGGATAGAGCGTAAAAATGCAATAAACAGATTTTAAACTGAACTAACCGATTTTAAACGTATAGGTATAACAAACACCAAAACAGACGGAAAAGCTGCTTTGGTGTTTGTTTTCTATTACGTTTGCGATTTCCGGTAGTTGCCCGGCGTTGTTCCGACTGTTTTTTTGAACAGGCGGATAAATGAGGTGGTGTTGAGAAATCCTGTTTCCAGCGAAATATCGTCAATTTTTTTAGACGTACAACGCAGCAGTTCCTGCGCTTTTTCAATGCGCTTGTTGTTGATGTAGCCAACAAATCCTTCCGGCTGAATCGTTTTAAAAATTTTAGAGATATAGGGCGAACTGATGTGAAACTCCTGCGCCACCATGTTGGCGCTGAGGTCTGCGTCGGTATAGTGTTCGTCAATATATGTCTTGATTTTCTTTGCCAGCGCCGCCGCCCCGCTGTCATTTGCGGCTTCGGTTTCCCGCTTGATTTTTGCACAAATGCTTTCAATCAAATCGTGGATACCGCTTTGAATGGCGCGGATATCAGCGGAACCGGTCAGTGTTAGCAAATAGATATCGTTGACCTTTTGATTGTCGCTGCTGACGTAGTTTTGGAAATTTTTCGTAATCGTATTGATAAGGTCATGGATATAGTATTTAAACACAACAGGATTAAAGTTGATAGAGTGCGTGGATTGATGAATGAGGTCGTCAACAAAGGCACATGCCTTTTCCTGTTCTGCGTATTTAATGTAGTTGCATAATTGGCTGATTTTATCAATTCTGAAAAACAGCGGGTCTGTGTGTTCAGCGGCAATATCCTCGTAAAATACAATATCGGATTCTCCTGTGAATTGGATATAGTCAATACAGGTAAATGCTTCGGCATATGCCTTAGACAGCTCGAAAATATCGCCGTGCCATTCGCTGACACCAGCAGAAAAATCTACGCTGAAATGCTGTTTCATCAAAGCGATAATTTCGCCCAGCACGCCGTCCAGCAGTGCGAAATCCTGCTGGGAACGCATGGCAATGAGCGCAATACAATTTCCGTAGCTTTCAAAGAAATAACTCTCCATGCCTTTGTCGTCCAACAGTTCCCGACCGATGTTATCAATGATGTCCACCAGCAAATTGTAACGCTCGAAATCAGAAATGTTTTCATCCTGAAATAAATCGGCGTAATGCTGCATGGGGAACAGAACAACTACATTCGGCGGAGAGGATAGTTCGGGAGCAAGATATTTCTTGACCGTATCGCCTTGGATGTCGGAAATTGTGCCATTGAGTAATTTCGCCCAGAACGTATCTTTCAGCTGCCGGTTATGTTTTTCCTGAATGGTTTTTGTTTGCCGCAGCTGCTGCGCTGCATCTAAGATAAGTCCTTCAATTTGCGACATTTCGTTCTGGTCGCGATATTGTGTGGGAACCTTCATTAAAACTTTCCGAATCGGTGAATATTGCCGATTAACAAGGAACCGTATAGCAACCATACCCAATATCACAGCGATAAGCATAAGCAACGCCACGACATAAAAACTGTTAGAGGATGCATAATAGTAGGTTTTTGGCGTGTAGAACACAAAATGCCAGCCGGTATCAGGGGCGGAGATATAGTTTGCTATGGTTGTTTGTCCATTCAAATCAAACTCAAAAATGCCCTGTGGCTGCGTGAACTGTTCCGTCACACCCTGCGACAGGGTGTCGGAAGACAGCGTTGTGGCAAGCAGCGTGTCGGAACGGTCAAATATTTCGTAGTTGATTTTGCTATCTGCAATCATTTTGCCGAGCTGATAGCTAAAATAGGCGTCGCGAATCATGATAATCATGAATACATTGTCAGAGGACAGCCGGTATTTAAACGTGACATATTTCGGCGAAACGTCCGTCAAAGAACTAGTACCCTTGACAATTTTAAATTCTTCATAGGGCGAAGAGACCCATTCCTGCCAAGTGGGATAGTCAATATCCAGTCCGGCATAGACGGAATTGAAAAATTTTGCGTCCTCCTGTAACCCTTCCGCACTGCCAACCGTACCGGAGTTACCATAGTAAAAATAGAACTTATACGCATTATATAAGGTAAAATAATAGGGCTTGAGCGCCTCCTGAAACGAATGCACCATTTCAGGGGAAGCCTGCTGCGTTGTTTGCAGCGTGCGGAGAGCCAAAATATCCTGGTTGGTGGCAAGTTCAGACGCAATGGTCTTATAACGACCAAGTTCCAAATCAATTTGCTGTTGCACATTTTGATAGAATACATTGTTTTTTTGATTCAGTTCCTGACGGATATTTTTCATTAAATAGTGATATGTAATATAATTAAACACAACCGGAATGATGAGTACAAAGAAAAAAGAACGCGACCATTTGGAAACCAGAGATGATTTTTGAAAAAAGTTCAACTAGGATTCCTCCTTTGGTGACAAATTAATCATCATAGCCGCTTATAGGCTATGATGTGCTTTACTAAGCGAACGGAATCAGACTACTTTCTAGTCATGGAATATCCGGACACGTGCCGGATATTCCATACCTCTCAGCCGCGAGCGTTTCGATAGGAACGCTGCGAGAGCGGACGCGGCTGCATGGGGGTGTCCACGAGGGGGACGGCTTGACAGAATATTTTACATTCTGGAAGGAGTCCCCCTCGTGATGTAAATAGTATATCATAAAAAAAACTTTTTTTCAATTCCACAGAATAAATTACCTGATTGTACATTGCGGAAAAACAGGTGAAAAGTGCCGATTTATCAAGGTTTTACGGAATCAGAGAATAAAATTGGTAAATCATTTGATTAAAAAAAGTAAATTTTAAAAGGGCTAAAATAATGGGTGAAATAGGGGCGTATTCAAAATTTGTCAGCTGCAAATAAAATTCGTAAATTGAAATCCGATAGGACACCTTGTATAATAAAAACAGAACACGGGCATGGGAGAAAATGTCCGGAAAAATCAGAAATGGAGGAGATTGGCATGAAATCACAGGCACTTGCCGCAGAAGGACGGGGGCTATTACGCAGCAGAAACACCGTTACTGGCGCACAGGTGGTGAAAAAATCAAAATGGCGTGCGATTTTAAGAAATTATGAACTCTACATATTTTTACTTCCCGCGCTTGCGTACATCGCTGTTTTTATGTATGCGCCTATGTATGGCGTACTGATGGCGTTTAAAGATTACAATATGGCAAAAGGGGTCATGGCAAGTCCATGGGTGGGACTGGAAAATTTCCGGCGGTTCTTTGCAGGATATAATTTTTGGACAACGCTTTGGAACACCTTAGCCCTAAGCCTGTACTATTTGGCGGCAACGCTTCCGCTGCCCATTGTATTGGCGCTTATCTTCAATAATATTAGAACGGGCATATTTAAAAAATCCGTTCAGATGATTACCTACGCGCCCAACTTTATTTCTGTTGTGGTTCTGGTGGGTATTATGAAAATTCTGATGACGCCGGAAACAGGCGTGTTTAACGTGTTGCTGACGAAGTTTTTCGGAGCGGGTGTGATTGACGTTTTTGGGAAACCGGAATATTTCCGTCATCTTTATGTCTGGTCGGGCGTCTGGCAGACGCTGGGCTGGAACAGTATCATTTATGTGGCGGCGCTGGCGGGCATCAGTCCGGATTTATATGAGGCGGCGACCATTGACGGCGCAAGTCGGCTGCAAAAAATCTGGTATTTGGAAATCCCAAGCATTTTGCCCACGGCAGTGATTATTTTAATTTTGAATACCGGCAGCGTGATGAATCTGGGATTTGAAAAAGTATATCTCATGCAGACGCCTCTGAACTTGGCTGTTTCGGAAACCATTCCAACGTATGTTTATAAAATGGGTGTCATTGCAGGAGACTACAGCCTGGCAACGGCAATCGGACTGTTTAACTCGGTAGTCAGCGGCGTTTTGTTGGTGATTGTGAACTTCATATCCAAAAAGTTCAGCGAAACTTCATTATATTAAGGAAGGGGGAAGGAAACCATGCTTGCTATTCGTAAAAATAAAGTAAGAGAACCGCTGGAGGACAGGGTTTTTGCAGGTGTCTCTTATGTAGTGCTGGCGGCGCTGGCGTTCATCTGTTTATATCCGCTCTATTTTGTGGTGATTGCGTCCATCAGCGACCCTGACGCAGTATATGCCGGAAAAGTCATTTTGTGGATTCAGGGATTCACCATGATGGGATATGAAAAAATATTCCAGAACGACTCGATATTCCGCGGATTTTTTAACTCCGTGTTTTATACTTGCGTCGGCACCATCATCAATCTGGCAGTCACACTGCCGGCGGCATATGCGCTTTCGCGCAAGGATTTGGTAGGACGGCGCGGCATTATGATTTTGTTTATTATCACCATGTATTTCAGCGGCGGAATGATTCCGACCTATTTGCTGATTCAAAATATTGGATTGTATAATAAACCGATTGTCCTCTTGCTATGTAATGCACTCGTGGTATATAATATGATTATCGCGCGGTCGTTTTTTGAGCAGACCATTCCGGACGAACTGCTGGAAGCGGCGCGCATTGACGGCTGCGGCAACACACATTTTTTTGTGAGAATCGTATTGCCGCTGTCCAAGACAATGATTGCGGTTGTGGCGCTCTACTACGCAGTCATGCATTGGAACTCTTTTATGCAGGCGCTGCTTTACATAGACGACCCAGACTGGAAACCGCTGCAATTGGTGCTGCGTGACCTGCTGATTTCCACGCAGGCAATGGCACAGTTCATGCAGGGCGATGAATCCATTGTGATGCAGCAGAAACTGGTGAATGTCATGCAATACGGTATTATTGTAGTAGCGATATTGCCAATGATGGTCATTTACCCATTTGTACAGAAACATTTTGTAAAAGGCGTCATGATTGGCGCAGTAAAAGGATAAAAAAGGAAAAAAAGAAAGGGGAAGAAAATCATGATGAAAAATTGGAAAAAAGCGACGGCTGTTTTAACAGCGGTAATGATGGTGGGCGGACTGGCAGCCTGCGGCGGCGGACAACAGGCAAACGCGCCTGCGGAGGAAACGGGCGTAAATCAAACAGGATTCCCGATTGTGAACGACAAAATCACCATTAAAGTAATGGCACCCAATTGGAACAACAGCAGAGACTATAATGAAAAGAAAGTCATTCAAAACTATGAAGAAAAAACGAATATTCATGTGGAATGGACTTATTTCACAGGAGACGCTTCGGAAAAACTGTCTCTTGCATTTGCGGCAAAAAACAACATGCCGGATTGCTTTTTGATGGCAGACCTGCCGTCCAGCACGGTGGATAAATACGGCGCAGACGGCGTGATTTTGCCGGTAGAAGATTTGATTGAAAAATATGCGCCCAACATCAAAGCGGCGATTGGCGAAGATACAGACGGCAAAAAAATGGCAACGGCAGCGGACGGACATATGTATGCAGTACCTTCTTTGTTCCGCAGTCCGCAGGAACAAATCCGCGGCGAACAGTTCATTAACAAACAATGGCTGGATAAACTGAATTTGTCCGTTCCTTCCACAACAGACGAACTCTATAACGTGCTCAAAGCGTTTAAAGAACAAGATCCCAACGGCAACGGACAGGCGGACGAAGTGCCGCTGGTGATGCAGTGGGATAACAACATCAACGGTATTGCTTCCCTGTTTGGTTCATGGGGTGTTGGCAGCGCATATACCGGCGCAGGCGGTTCCTGTGAAGCAGGCCCCTTCTTCATCAAAGATGGGAAAGTGGTTGTAAGCAACATGCAGGAAGAATATAAAGAAGCGGTGAAATTCTTCCATAAATTATA
Source organism: uncultured Clostridia bacterium (assembly GCA_946555455.1). GTDB lineage: Bacteria > Bacillota > Clostridia > RUG12999 > RUG12999 > JAAWTG01. Next base: position 33,106 of record CAMNSU010000003.1, read on the forward strand.
TTCCGAAGGATTAATCAATATCGATACCTTTACCGGAGAAGCAAAAACGATTGAAGCCAAAATCAAAGCGGAACCCTATACGGCGGGAATGTTCAGCGGCTGGGACACAGCCAGAGCGGGCGTGTTCTCCAAATCCTCTCAATATTATACGGAAGTACCGCCGCTGAAAGGGCCAAAAGGCGAACAGAACGTGTTTAAACCAGTTTACGGCATTTTTGCAAACAACTACATTTCAGCAACCTCCAAACACCCAATGGCAGTGATGCGCTGGATGGACGGTACGGCAGACCCGGATGTTTCTTATGAATGGAACACGGGAATGGTTGGAAAAGTCATTGAAAAGATTGATGGAAAATGGCAGAAACTGCCGGTTCCGGAGGGCGAAGACGAAGCGAACTTCCGCGGCAACGACGTTTACCAATTCCCTGTGATGGGTATCACAACAAGATGGTATAAAGAAAATGTCAATCTGACAAGCGAGCCGCAGGCACAGTTCAGAATCAAAGTGAATGAACTCTATCTGCCCTATGCCAGCATGATGTCGGTAGAACATTTGCACTATAACGAAAAACAGCGTAAAACACTGGAAGCAGTATTGCCGCAGATTGTGGACTATTCCAAACAGAAAGAAGCGGAATGGGTAACAAACGGCAACATTGACGCAGAGTGGGATGCACATATCAAACAACTGCAAAACATGAACATTGACGAAGTGCAGAAAATCATGCAGGAAGCATCTGATTATTGGAACAGTATTGACTAAGAACTTGAAACACACGGCTTCCCGAACCGGAAATACGGTTCGGGAAGCAATCAGGAAGGGGAGAAAACGGACATGAAACGACATGCAAAGCGTTTTTGTGGAATACTTTTGCTCATGACAATGCTGCTGGCAATGATTCCGGCAGGATTTGCCGCCGCAGCAGGAGTTGCTGTGCCAACAGTTGATGTTGCGCCGGGACTCTATCGGGAGACCAAACAGATTTCGCTGTCGGCAGCGGCAGGTGCAACGATTTATTATTCCACAGACAATAAAATGCCGGACGAGACCTGCACGGAATATACAGGCCCCATCACGGTGAGTGAAACCACAAACATTTGTGCCATTGCAGTGGCAGACGGTGTGAAAAGTGACCCTGTCACGTTTACATACATCATCAAAGGCGCGGAGGAACCGATTTTTCAATTTGTGGCAATGAGCGACATTCACATCGGCGACAGAACAAAAGACGCGCCGCGTATCAAAAAAGCGTTTGACGTGATTCAGTCCATCTTTCCGGAGCCGGACGCGATTGTTCATGTGGGCGACCAAATCAACGACAACCACGTAGCCCATCCAAATCAGTATCCGGATCGCAGCGCAGACCATCAGATTGTGGTTGATATGCTGCAAAAAGAACTGCAAGACCGCAGTCTGACAGACAAAACAGATATCAGCATGGTCATGGGCAACCACGATTCAACGGTAAGCAACATGCAGAAATATTATCCGGAAGATTGGTATCCAACCTCCGGCCCGGGCTACTATCACAAAGTGATTGACGGCTACGATTTTCTGTTTTTGAATACAGAAAATCATTCAGATGCACAAAAAAATTGGTTGAGTGAACAGTTGCTGGCGATTACCAACAACAAAACAGAGATGAATAAGCCTATTTTTGTGGCGGGGCACCGACCGCTTCCGAATACAGTTTTGGACGGACAGCAAGCGACGCTCTCCACATATAATGCGATATTGAATGAATATCCGCAAGTAATTGCGTTTTCGGGGCATTCGCATTTGGATATGAATGATGAAAAATCCATTCATCAGAAAAACTATACTTCTTTGAATACAGGTTCCATGAGTTATATTGAAATTGACCGTGGTAACAATTTCCAGATGCACACAGATAGAGGGCAGATAGTATCCTATGAAATTCCTGTCACGCAGTGCTATTTTGTGGAAGTTTTTGCAGACCGTGTGGAATTTGACCGCGTGGCAGTGAATGCAGATAGGGGAGACGCCAAAACAAACGGTTATATTCCGGCGGAGCCGTTCAACAACACCGGCGTATCCATTGGGGAACGCTGGACAGTGGACATGACGGGCGACATTAAAAGCAATTTTAGATATACGGCGGAAAAGAGAACAGGCAGCGCGCCGACTTTTGCGGCGGATGCAAAAGTGACGGCGAAAATGGAAGGCGGCAAAGCGCTGGTGGCATTCTCTCAGGCGGAGGACGTGCAGAAGCTGCGCTACTATGAGATTGCCATGCGCGACGCATCGGGAAACGACGTCAAATCCATGAAGGTACTGCCGGAACACTATTTCTCTCCGGTACCGCGTACCTTAACCTATGAATTTACGGATATTCCGCAGCTTGGCGGCAGTTATACCTTTAGCGTCCGCGGCGTGGATACCTTTGGCAACCGCTCGGAAGCGATTGTTACGGAAGAAGCAATAACCGCGCCGAAACTGCCGGGCATTCTGCCGACTTATCTGGTGAACGAAACATTCACCACAGAACCGACAGACGCGGCGACACACGCAATTCCCTTTGTGAATTTATGGGGAACGCCTAAAGGTTCGGGAGAAATGCAGTATACAGACGGTACGGCGAATTTGGTGAACACAGGGACAAACGGAAATTTTGATTTGACAATACCGCTCATGCCAGGAAACGGAGATTTTGAGACAGAACCTATTCCCGACAGCACGCCGACAGGACCTTTGATGGTGGAATGGGAATGGAAAGACGCAACGGGCGGCGGAAATGAAATGCAAGCATATTTCCGCAATGCAGCAAAACAAAACACATTTGTTGTACGTGCTACATCAGGTGGCTATAATTGTCGTTTTATCAATGCAAGTAACGGTTCGGGTAGTAACTGGGGCAGTTCTTCGGCGGCAGGTTCCAATACTATGACCAAAGTGCGGGTGCTGCTGAATAACACAGGAAGCGCAGCTTATGTAGATGGTGTGTGGCTGAATGGAACACGCATTGTCAATGAACGTCAGACGTTTCTCAGAGATGTTGGAACAGGATTTTCACAAATTTGTTTTAGTCATAAAACAAATGGTTCAAACGGACAAACAGCCCTTATCATAGACAATTTCAAGGTATGGGTGCCGGCAGCTTCACAAGCAACTGCATTAGCGAAAGAAGACGGCGCGGCGATTACCTTTGACGATATCAAAGGCGCCAACGAAGCGGCGGATAATATCACAGCAAACTTGGCGCTGGCGGCAAAAACAGAAACAGAAAACGGTTTGATTGTCACAGGCTGGAAATCCAGCAATACGAGTGTCATTGCGGCGGACGGAACCGTAACACGTCCCGGATTTGGTGAAACAGATGCGGAAGTGACATTAACGCCGCTGCTGGGCGTACTGGATTTTGAAAACGAAACAGAAGGCAACTATGCCACGGCAGAAGGAACGCCCATCACTGTAACGGTGAAAACCACCGACACCACCGGCGGCATTCGTCCGGAGGACGTGAACGGCGTTGGATATTATGTCAACGAAACCTATGACGAGAAACCGACCGACAAGACAACACATTCCATTCCGATGATTGGTACATGGAGCGGCGGCACGGCAGAATGGACTGTGGAAGATGGAAAACTGGCGATGGTACCGACGTCAACCGGTTATAATTTCAATATACAAATCCCCTTCATGCCGGGAGAAATGAAAGAAAATGTCGTGCCGAAGGGCAAGGTATATATTGATTTTAAATGGCAACATGGTGCAAATGAAACACAGACCGACCTTTATGTGCAGGGGTATGCAAGCAATCTTGTGAAGTTGATAGCAAAAAGCGGAAAAATAGAGATAGCGTATTATGACTCAAATAATAAACTGCAAACCTATGCAACTTCTGCGAGCGGACTCAATTTTAATCAAATGAATCAGATTAAACTTTTGATGGACGTGAAAGCCGACGGAGCATCCACCTTGGAAGGCTTTTGGTTAAATGGAACGGAAGTCAAAACGGGCTCTGTAACTCTTTATAAGAAAACGGGAACGGAAGATAAAGACATAGAACGCGGTCCGGCGGGGCTGGTTTCTTCAAGGTGGGCAACAACAGGTACAAAACCCTATAAAATGTTAGAGTTCGATTATATGAAAACATGGCAGCCGGTCGAGGAACAGGTTGCGGCGAAAGCGGCGGCAGCGACAGTTGTGTTTGACAGCATCAAAGGTGAAAATACAGCGGCAGACAATGTTACCGGAAATTTGGAACTGGGGGGGGTGCCATACGAAACTATCAATGGACTTTCTCTGGTTGGCTGGAAATCCGGCAATGAAGCTGTTATTAAAGCGGACGGCACTGTAGTACGTCCTGCCTATGGCAGCGGAGATGTACAAGTAGCAATGACGCCGGTGTTTGCAATGCGCAACAGCGAAAACGAAGCGGGCGTTCCCGAACTTGTCAAAGCAGACGGTACGCCGATTACCGTAACGGTGAAAGAAATGGGCAAACCGGCAAACTTTGCTGTGACATATTTCGTGAACGAAGACTTCGACACCATGCCCACAGAAACAGACGCAGCAACACGTCCGATACCAGTTGTGAGCGATTGGGGAAACAAAGATGCGTCTGTTAAAATAGTCGATGGTGCAGTGCAGCTCATTGGCGGAACCGCAGTGACGAACAAATATCAGATGAATATACCGCTCATGCCGGGCAATGGAACCGCAATCATGCCGCGTGGGGAAAACATGATTGAGTTTGAATGGAAACGCGACACAAACGCGGGACAAAGTTTCTTGTTTTTCCAAGGAGAAAGCGGACATGTCATGCGACTGGAAATAAGCGGCAGCACCACAAGTGTGAAAAAGAGCACCAATGGTAGTTCAAGCTCCAGCGGTTTTACATTAATAAAAAATCTATCAGGACAAAATCATGGGACAGACACCAAAGTGCGTATCAAAATAAACACCACGGAAGCAGGTAAAACCTATTTGGAGGAAGTTTGGATTAACGGCACACCGCAAATGGACGGTCGTACAGAATTGTTTGACGCCGGTGAAGGTTTAAAACAAATGATGTTTGCACCTGGCACTGCTACAGCCGGCTATTCAGGAAAAATGGTATACAGTGTCAACTACATCAAAACATGGCAGAGCGCACCGGTACAGCTTGCAGAATATGTGACGCAAAATCCTGTGAGTGTTACCTTTGACGACATCAAAGGAGACAACACAGCAGCGAACAATGTGACAAGCAATCTGCAAAAAGCAGAGTTGGACTACGGCTTGAAAGTGGTTGGCTGGAAAACCAGTAACGCGAATGTCGTTGCGGCGGACGGAACTGTGACGCGTCCTGCCAAAGGCAGCGGAGACGCACAAGTGACGGTAACACCGCTGATTGGGACAGAAGATATCACAGGCGAAGGGACAGACGGCTATATCTCCGTGGAGGGTACGCCGATTACGATTACGGTAAAAGAAGCTACGGAAGAAACACCGACAACACCAACTGCGACACCAACACCAACAAATACGGCGACAGCGACGCCTACACCTGATACGCCTACGCCTACACCGATACCGGGCGAAACAAAACTGGCATATTTTGTGAATGAACCTTTTGATACCCTGCCGACGGCGGCAGATGCGGCAACCAGACCCGTTCCGGCTGTAAGCGACTGGGGCGGGAAAGATTCCACAGTTCGGGTAACTGATGGTGCGGTGCAGTTGGTTCGCGGCAGCAAAGCGGCGAACACCTGTCAATTGGATGTGCCGCTTATGACAGGCACCGGCACGGCAAGTATGCCGCGCGGCGAAAATATGATTGAATTTGAGTGGAACCGCAACAGTAAATCAACGCAAATGGCGGTTTATATCAAAGGCAGTGCAGGACACGCGATGAAACTGAATTGCACGAATAATTCCATGGCAATTCAAAGTTCTCAGACCGGTAAACCAAATGCCGGTGAATTTACCACCTTGGCAACGGTAGAGAATCTCAATTTGGGCAGCGGCTGGACAAAAGTCCGGTTGAAAATGAATTCAACAGGAACAAGTACCTATCTGGAACAAGTTTGGGTGAATGGCGACCCGAAGCTGTCGTCAAGAGCAGTGCTGTTTGACGTTGGGCAGGGATTGCAGCAGATGATGTTCTCACCAGGCAACGGTTCTGTGGGTGAGGGAGAAGTGATTGTCAGCCTGAACTATTTAAAAACATGGCAAAGCGCAGCGTCTCAAATTGCAAAACTGTCCGAAGGCGCTGTCACCTTTAACGATATCAAGGGAACCAACACAGCGGCAGACGCTGTAACAGCAAATTTGGATTTCAGCAAAACAGAAATCGGCGATTTCAAAGTACAGGGCTGGAAATCCTCCAACGAAGACATTATTGCGGCAGACGGCAGCGTGACGCGTCCGCTGATTACGCAGGACGACGCGCAGGTGGTGCTGACGCCGATACTGGGCATGGCGGACACGACAAACGAAGGCGACGGCACTTGGGTCTATGGCGACGGCGCACCCTTGACGGTCACCGTGAAGAAAATGGGCGCGGCGGACGCGGTTGCACGGGTGAAAGCAGAGCTGTCCTTTGACGACATCAAAGGTATCAACACGGCGGCGGACAGTGTGACGGATAATCTGGAATTTATTCGGGAACTGGACGGCGTAACCATTCAGTGGAGCGTGCAGTCCATGACGCCTTCCACGACAACGGCAAAAGTGGACGGCGCAACCGGCATGGTGGTTCGTCCGCAGATGAATGAAAGTGACGTGACCGTCGTATTGCGTGCGGCGCTTACCTGTGAAGGGGCGTCCGACACCAAAGACATCACGGTAACACTCAAGAAACTGGACGTATCCGCAGAGGAATATCTGCGGCAGTTGGCGGACAGTCTGACCTTTGCGGAAATTGCAGGGGATAACAAAGCAGAGAATCGAATCACAGCGAACTTGCACCTCATTCCTTCTTTCAAGGGAGCGCAGGTGACATGGCAGTCCAGTCAGCCGCAGACGATTGCTGCCGACGGCAGTGTGACACGTCCGGACTATCCGCAGCCATCTGTTGAAGTACAGCTTACAGCAACGCTGCAAATGGAAGGCGCACAGTCGGTCGAAAAAGTGTTCCGCGTTGTGGTTCTGTCAACAGATTCGGACAACTTAGCATTAGAGAAAACCGTGAAAGTCAACGTAGCGGCGGACGGCGACACCAAAGCGGTGAACCTGACAGACGGCGACAGAGATACAACCTTCCGCACCAAAGCGGGTGCGAAAGCCTATACGGTGACAATTGATTTGGGTAGTGAAACACCGTTTAGCAGCTTGGACGTCTATGAAGTCGCAAACGGCGACGGCGTCTATGCGATTGAAGCCTATACGGTTGACATTTCAAATGACGGTAAAACATGGAAAACCGTTGCGGCAGGCAGCACCATTGGACTGGACAGCAACATTGCTTTTGATCCGGTCATTGCACAGTATGTCCGGTTAAATGTGACCAAAAAGAAATCGGGCGTGGCGTCGGAACTGGCAGAAATTGCAGTGCGTATGCAGCCGACAGAGGCGCAGCGTGTGAAAGCAGATATTGAAAATCTGACGCTGAACCTGCCGGATACCATTACGGCAGACAGTATCACTTTGCCGACCAAAGGCGTGTTTGGTTCGGACATTACCTGGACATTTACACCGGAGGGAATCATCGCCCCGAATGGAACGCCGGACGGTGGCGGTAATATGACGTATGCAGTGACCCATCCGCAAAACGGACAACGGGTAACGCTCGTTGCAACGGCAAAAAGCGGCGCTACGGCAGCGAAAAAGAACTTTAACCGTTCTGTCAGCGGTACCGCTACGAATAACGGCAGCGGCGCAGGTAACGGCGGTGGAGGCGGCGGAAGCGCGTCCGGCAGCAGTGGCAGCGGCGGCGGAAAAATGCCAAATGTGAATCTTGGAGACCTCAGCGGCGTGGGAACGCCGAGCGGTGCAAATAAACCGTCACAAGAGGGATTCCGCGACATGGAACAGGCAGCATGGGCAATTCCGTATGTCATGAAATTGTATACGCGCGGCGTGGTACAAGGTGATGAAAACGGAAACTTCCGTCCGGCACAGAGTGTCAGCCGTGAAGAATTTGTAAAAATGTTGGTGCTGGCGCTGGATGTTCCGCAAAGCGAAACAGATATCGCATTTGCCGATATGGAACAAGGCGCTTGGTACAGAGATTATATTCAGGCAGCTGTTGCGGCAGGTATTGTCAAAGGCGTATCGGAGGAGCGGTTTGGCGTAGGCGAAACCATCACGCGTGAAGATATGGCAACCATGATTTACCGTGCGGTAACTTACCTGAAACAAAATATTGGAAATAGTGAACATGCAGCTACGATTACGGATGCGCAGGACATCAGCAGCTATGCGCAGGAAGCAGTAAGCGCATTGGTACGCGGCGGCGTTATCAGCGGTAACGAGACGGGAGAATTTCTGCCGAAAGACCGGTCAACCAGAGCGGAAGCTGCAAAGATGCTGGCAATGTTGATGCAATAAGAACTGAGTGGGGGTTCGCGGGCGCGAAAAGTTCCGCGAACCCAAAACCGGAATACGCAATTGGGGAGGCTGCGAAAAAATGAATATGAAAAAAATACTCAGTATGGTGCTCGCTTTTGTCCTGTTATTAGCGTGCAACATACCGGCGCTGGCAGAAACCGAACTGCCGGACAAAGTGTTGTTTGATTTAGAATCCCTTGGGATTGTACAAGGAAACGAAAATGGAGATATGGAACTGGACGGTCCCCTCACACGGGCGGAGTTCGCCTCCATGATAGTACGCCTGAAACAGATGCAGGACTGGCCGGCACAGTTGCCGGAGGGCATCACTGACGTCAAAAAAGACGATTGGTTTTATGGGGAAGTATGCCGCATTCTGACTGCCGGTATGATGGTGGGATATGGAGACGGTAGATTTGGACCGAATGACCAGATGGACATGGAAATGGCAATGAAAGTGTTGGTGGTAAGTCTTGGGTATGATGTGGCAGCGCAAAAGCGCGGCGGATATCCGGACGGCTACCGCAACATTGCGGCGGAACTGGGACTGCTGCGGGGCAGCAATATCACACCGGGCACTTTTACGCGGGCAGATATCCTGCGTATGATTTACAACAGTCTGGACGTTTCCATTGCCCAGCCAGGGTATAGTTATGATGCAATTATTCAAATTACGGAGGATACATTCCGGCAGCGGATTTTGGAAAAAGACCGGGAGAGCCAGTTGTTTAAAGGAAAAGGCGTTGTCACAGCCAATGCCAAACTGTGGATTGGCAGCAAACCAAACGGAAAACTGGCGGCAGACGAAATCTATATCGACAATGTCCGCTATAAAACGGAAATTGTAAACGCAGGAAACTACCTCGGCATGGAAGTGGATTACTATGCGCAGGAGGGCAGCGACGGTCTGCTGCATTTGACGAGCGTGAAACCGACGAAGCGTAACGAGACGCTGACGCTGACGGAGCAAGACTGGACGCAGCCGCAGAATGGGAAAATGACCTATTATAAAGACGGCAAACAAATCACATTGAGCATTTCCCCACAAGCGCTGTTGATTCAAAACATGCGGCTGCAAAGCAGCTACACGGAAGCGGATATGACGCTGGAACGCGGCGCGGTGACACTGATTGACAATGACGGTGACAGCGCTTATGATATTGTCGATATTGAAACGTTTCACAGCTACCGCGTTGACCGTGTGAACGGCGATATCATCTATCTGAAAACGGCGGGCAAAGCGCCGCAGCGCAATTTCATCAACTTTGACGACAACGACGACGTTGTTTATACGATTTTGGACGCAGAGAATAATGTCTGCAAACCGGAGGACATCAAAGCGGACGACATTGTCAGCGTGGTGGAAAGCGAAGACGGGCAGGTTTGCACTGTTGTAATCGGCAAGGAAAAAATAACAGGAGAAATCACCGAACTGGAAGAGGACAGCGTACTGGTGGGAGACACCAAATATGATTTGGAACCGGGATTTGAAGAAACCGGTAAAACGCTTAAAGTCGGAGACAATTTTGCATTTTATCTGAACTACCGAGGCGAAATTTGCACGGTGAATGAAGAAATGGGACTGGAAGGCGCGGAAAAATATGCCTATGTGGCAGAAGTGGGACGCAGAAGCGGCATGAGCCCCAATCTGGAAGCAAAGCTTTTGCTGCCCGGCGATTTTGTGGAAACGCAGGAAGAATCCGACGTGGAGGACGATACCAGCGTTATCCTGAAATTAAAAGGGCAAAACGCCAATGTTGTTATTTTGGAATTTGCAGATAAAGTGTCGGTAAACGGCAGAGCAATGGGCGCGGCGGAACTGGAACAGTATTTTTCCCAAACAGACGACAAAGGGCGGCTGGTGAACAATGTCATTCGCTACCGTGCGAATGCAAACGGTGAAATCAAAACCGTCACCACACCCACGATCGTAGGAACTTCAGGAAAACGTGTGTATAATGCAAAAGAAAAAGTGTTTGGTAAAAAAGCGATTTCTGCCTTCGGTGCGGAAGAAACCACAAAAGTGCTGATGATTCCCGACTATGAAAAACAAAGCATAGAAAGTATCAAGGACGAGGACTATCTCGCACCGGTGGAAATCAATGATGAACAGGAATATTATATCAACGGCTATGATATCAAAGAAGAAAATGAATGCGTTCGCGTGCTGGCAATCACAGCAACGCTGAAAGCGGACAGCCCGGGCGCTATCATTGACAGCAGTAAAATGGCTGTGGTGGAATCCATCTCCATGTGCGTGGACGAAGAAGGCGAATCACGCTATAAAATCTATTTCTGGTCGGGCGGCGTGAAAATGAGTTACATGGTGGACGACATGGCGCATACGCAAGCGAAAGCGCTTGGCAGCGGCGATATTTTCTACTATGCCGTTTCGCCGGCAACGAACCAGATTAACAAAATCATCCGCATTGACAATGCCGTGAAACCGTCCGGCGGAATGGGTGAATTCGGTATCGGAACAGAATCCAATCCGGAGGGACTCGGTAAAACGGTTTGCGGGTATGTGTCCGGCGTGGAATATCAGAAGATTGAAGATATTTTAAACCGCCGCGTGGATCGTATCACCGTCAATTTCGGAAACGGCAACGAAGCGGTTGTGAAAGCGAACAGCCGTAATGCCCCGCCGGTATATTTATATGACGCGCAGCTCAAGACGATAAAAGTGATTTCATCTCAGGATATCATTCCGGCGCAGACAAACAGCGCAGACCAAATCATGGTACATATTAAAAACAGCACGGTGCGCGGCATCGTTATTGTCCGCTGAGTCGGAACAGGGAAACGGAGGTATGAAAAACATGAAAGGAAAACGAATTCTGACCGGACTGCTGCTGGCGTCTTTGCTGGCGGCAGGTTTCCCAGCGGCAGCGGAAGAAATGCCGGAAGCGGCGCAGCCGGAACTTATCCAGCAGGAAGAAACAGAGATGGTTAGCGTATCCGAAGGAGAAGAAGGCGGCGCGGAACAAACAGAAGACCCGGTGCTGGCGTTTGAAGATATCACAAGCAAAACGAACATTTCGGACGAAACATTCTATGGAAAATATGACGCGGCAACGGATACTTGGACGGTGAAACCCTATTTTAACTATGACAAATATCCCGAAATGGCGGCAGTGAAACAGGCGGTTATGCAAGTGACAGACGGAGACTACAGTGCCGTGAAAGAGGAAATTTTGCAATACTACCGCGACAAACGGAGCCGTCAAAACGTGCCCATGCAGGGGTCGCCGAGCACACAGGCAGCATTTTTTGGCTATGCGATGAAAAAGAATTTCTATTTTCACCCCAGTTGGCCCATGCTCGGATATTTCAACGTAAACGGAACGCCGGACTACTATTCCGTAGATGTGACCCATCAGTGGGACAGCATTAAAACAGCGCCCGACCACGTGGTATCCATGATATTAATGGCGTCGGAGAAGGACGGCAACACGGCTGAATTTGAAAGCAGACAGGGAGCGCACCCGCCTATTCTGGAGGTGGAATCCAACGGCGTTGTCACGACGCTGACGGCGACAAAGGACGCAACTGTCATTGCGGGCAGCAGCGACAGCAAAAACTTTGGTAAGGAGCCGACGCTGCTGGTGGAGGAAAGCGCAACTTCAATTGGCGCAAGCGAACCAACGGACAGCAACACCAAACGGTCGCACATTCAGTTTGACATCTCGGACATCAGTATCACGGACGCGATTACCAGAGTGACTTTGAAGGTCTATGGCAGAAACGCGACTTCGGACGATGAAAAAGAAATTTTTGCCATGAAAACGCCCAACAACGCATGGGAAGAAGATGTGATTACGTTTTACAGACTGGACAAAACACAGGCATATGAGCATATGGCGTATTCGTGGGACAAAGAGGACAGCGTTCGTTATATGCGCCCGAAATATCAGGGGTTCCGTCTCCGTGAAGAATTGGAACGGTTTGAAACATGGTTCCCCATGATGCTGGGCATGTATATACAGGGAACGGAAAATAACGAGGACTATGCCTATACGGCGATTCGTCATTGGGTGGGTTGGCTGAACCAGTCGGGTACCAATCCAAGGGGGCCGGGCTATGTCATTCCGCTGGACCATGGCTGCCGCAGTATTGCGTTGCCGCGGGCGTTTGCATGGCTGATTATGTCGGAACATATGACGCCGGACGTATGGAGCGCCACACTGAAATATATGTGGAAAAGCGGCGACATCATGGTGACAAATAATTATGCCATTAACGACCCTCATAACGCGGGCGTTGTGGCAGCGCGCGGACTGCACATGATGAACTGCTACTATGACGAATTTGCAACCTATGACAAATGGCTGGCAAAAACACGTGAAAAAATTCAAACAGTGGCAAACGGCAGTCTGATTGATGCGGAAGGCGGCTATGGAGAAGGTTCTTTGGCATATGCTTCCATGACGGTCAACAACATGTTTGGGTATACAACGCCGAATACAGACACCAATGTACAGGATTTGCCGTTCAATAATCGCGCTGATTATGACAAAGTAGAGGATTTGGCAGTTTATCTCATGGATATGAGTATGCCAGGCTATAAAGACAGTCAATGGGGTGATGGCGCTGAGTACACGACCGGATATACAGGACCGTTTCGGACGGTATTGCAGGAATATGACAATCCCTATTTGAAATATGCTGTCGGTGAAGAAGGCGGCATGGTTCCGGACTATACTTCAGTGCTTTACAAAAACTACCGCCGTATGGTAATGCGCAGCGGTTGGGGAGAAAATGACAATTATCTGTTTACGGATTTAGACGGCGCGACAGTGCAGCACACGCATAAAGATGATAATAGCATTATTGTGAAAGCATACGGACAATATTTGCTCAGCGACCAGCTATTCTTTTCCTATGGAACAGGAACGGTCAAGGATTATCTGGAATCTACCCGCGCACACAATACCATAGAAATTGACAACTCCAGCCAAGGAACGAAAAAACGCGGCAATGTGAAATATTGGGAAAGCAATGATATCTATGACCACACCACCAATGAATCGCTGGCATATCAAGGTGGAAAAAACGAAAAACATACCCGCGATATTTTGTATGTCCGCCCGGGATTTTGGATTGTGGGCGATTATGTGAAACCCACCGACGGCGACACGGCGCAGCATAACTATAAACAGCATTGGCATATGCTGCCGGATGCGAACATTTCGCTGGACGAAGGCAGTCTGACCACAAGGACGAATTTCGGCGGTACGGCAAACATTCAAATTGTGCAGGCGAATCCGGAGGACATGGACGCAAAGCTGAACAACGGTTATTATATCGGAACCACAGCGGATTACGTGACCTATGAACAGCAAGCGGCGGGGCCGGTCATTTTTAACACGGTATTATATCCGGAAAAAGCGGGCGCGAATGTGGAAGTCACAGCGGAAACGCTGCCGCTGGAAAACGTGGAAAACAACGGTGTAACGGCAATGCATATCAATATTGATAACCATACGGACAATGAATTCGTGCGTGCTGATTACTATTTGGTGCACGATGAGAAACAAAAAGCGGTGCGCAGTTTTGCGAACTATGAAACCGATGCGCGCAGCGCATATGTGGAACGGGACGCGCTGGGCAACCTGACCCGCTTGATTGTGCAAGGCGGAACCTATGTGAAAGATTTGGATAAAAACGTGTATTTGTTCAAATCAAAGACTGTAGTGGAACAAATTGGGTTTGGATTATCCTATGGAACCGTTACCCGAGACACCTCGGCAAATGTGGATATGGAAAAATTGACGGTTTATGCAGACAACACAAGCGATATTGTGAATGTATATGAGGGTACCAAAGGCGCAAATGCCGTGAAAACGCCGGTTTCCTATAAAATGTCGGGACGGTACATCTATTTTGGCGCTGCGCCGATTGAAGAAGAACCCGAGGGACCGGAGGTAACGCCCAAACCGACGCCGACACAAAAACCGAGTTCCAACGTAACCGGTGGAATTTCCGGCGGCGGTGGCGGCGGCATTGGCAGCGTGAAACCGCAAGGGACGGTAACACTACCCACAGTGACGCCCAAACCAACAGAAACAGGTGATGTAACCCCGCCGCCTACAGTGACGCCCAATCCGACAGACCAGATAAAAAAGGAATTACAGGGACATTGGGGCGAAGCAGAACTGCTTGAAATGGTGGATAAAGGCATTTTGAAAGGCAGCGGCGGCACATTGTTGCTGGAAGCTCCTGTCACAAGAGCAGAGTTTATCACCATGCTGGTGCGCGGTTTGGAACTGGAAACAAAACCCTATGCGGGCGGTTTTGCAGACGTGACGGAAAACGACTGGTTTGCAGAATATATCCAGACGGCTGTAGAGCACGGAATTGCGTCCGGTATGGGGGACGGAATGTTTGCAGGCGACAAAGTCATCAGCCGTGAGGAAATGGCAAAAATGCTGGTGAATGCATTTGAAGCGGCAGATGAAGGCAAAACAGCCTTGGGTGAAACAATGGGCTTTGGCGACAGCGCAGCAATCAGCGATTGGGCGCTGGAATATGTGGAAAAAGCCACAGGCTATGGACTCCTGCAAGGAGATGAAGAAAAACGGTTCCGGCCGCAAAGCGGCGCACAGCGCGACCAAGCTGCTGTGGCAGTCGGACGTATGCTGGAAAAGTTGAAAACACATAGTGAAAATTAATATAGGCAGAAGCCGAACCCGTCCGGGTTCGGCTTCTGTAAGCAGGGGAGGAAATTTTACATGAAACGAATGCCGATAGATGATAACATTTTAAATGGGGTGCATGGATTCACAGATGAAGCGCACTATGTGCAGCCGGAAGAGCCGGTACGGTCAAAATTAGAATGGTTTCAGGACCAAAAATTGGGACTCATGATGCACTTTGGACCCTATTCGCAACTCGGAATTGTGGAATCGTGGGGACTCAGCGACTATGACGCGCATTGGTCGCGCAAAGACGTTGACTGGGCGAAAGACGGAAAAGCGTTTCGGGAGAAATATTTCGCGCTGAACCGTTCTTTTTATCCGATTTGTATGCAGCCGCAGCAGTGGGCGGAAACCGCGGCGGACAGCGGTTTCAAATACCTCATTTTCACCACCAAACACCATGACGGTTTTTGTCTGTGGGACACGCAGCAAACAGACTATAAAACGACGGCGCCGAGTTGTCCGTTCCACAAAGAACCGAATGCGGACATTGTGAAAAGTGTGTTTCGGGCGTTCCGTGCAAAAGGACTGGGCATTGGCGCATATTTTTCCAAACCGGACTGGCACAGCCGTTATTACTGGACGCCGGGCATGGAACACAGCGAAGAAACATGGCGCAACCCTTCCTATGACGTCTATGAATATCCGTGGATTTGGGAACAGTTTGTGCAGTTTACGCACCGTCAAATGCTGGAGCTGATTGGGGAATATGGCAAAGTGGATATTTTGTGGCTGGACGGCGGACAGGTCAATCCCAAAATCGGGCTGGATATCCGTCTGCATGAAATTGTGCCGAAACTGCGGGAAATTCAGCCGGAATTGATTGTGGCAGACCGGACGGTGGGCGGTGCTTATGAAAATTATGTCACGCCGGAATGCACTATCCCTGAAAAGGCGATGCATATTCCGTGGGAAAGCTGCCTGACAATGGGAAGTTCGTTTGCCTACCGCTATGACGATACCTATAAATCGGCAGAGGAAATTGTGCATTTGCTGATTGAAATTATCTGTAAAGGCGGCAATCTGGCGCTGAACATTGCGCCGGAACCGACAGGACGGCTGCCGCGTCCGGTTTTGGAACGGTTGAAATCATTGGGAAGCTGGATGAAAACCTATGGCGAAGCAGTTTATGGTACGCGTATTTGCGCGCCCTATAAAACGCCGCAGGCGGCATTTGTACAGAAAAACGGCGTTATTTATGCGTTTGTGCTCGCGCAGGACGGCGCTTTTGCGGAAAAAACACTGCTGCAAGTTTCTGATATACGCCGCGTGAGCGCGATGGCAGACGGGAAAGAAATACCGTTTGAAGCGGGTGCGCAGGGCATTACAATTGACCGCCAAAACTTGCCGGCAGACAGCACGGTTCCGTCTGTCAGCGTGCTAAGATTGGAACGCTAGAAAGTGGATATATTCTTGTCGCAAAATGAAAGAAAGCGGTTTGACATAGGAGAAGAAAATAATGTGCTTGACAGAGACGGTGAACTGGGATAAAATAGTCGTAAAGAATTTGCAAAAGAGGAGAATAGCGGAATGAAAAAGCTGGAAGAAATTGACCGTAATTTTGCGCAGAATAATGATAATACCGAGCTTGTTTTTCACGATATCCGTACAGAGCCGTTTCAAATTTATGGGTTATATGAACCGCGAAAGGAAGGCGCGTTCCGGCGTTTTCCCGAGGAGGTGGCACGGCGGACGAGTGAAAGGGTCTATGAGCTTCACACCATGACCGCGGGCGGCAGAGTGCGTTTCCGGACGGATTCGGCGCGTATTGCAGTGCGCGTTTCAGTGGGAACGATTTGGAGCATGGCGCATATGCCGCTGGCGCTGAATGCCGGATTTGCGCTCTATGAAGTGCGAGACGGCGCGGAACGATATTTGAAGACATTTCTGCCGCCGGTAGATGTTGCGGGCAGCTATGAAACGTCAATTGAGTTGGAGGGGCAAAAAGAACGCGATTTGATATTGTATTTTCCCAATTACGGCGGCGTGGAGAAATTAGAAATCGGGCTGCTGCCGGTCGCGTCGCTTGGCGCAGGAAGTCCTTATGTAAACCCGCTGCCAATTGTTTTCTATGGTTCTTCCATCACGCAGGGCGGCTGCGCGTCAAGACCGGGCAACGACTATGTGGCAATGCTTTCCCGCCGGCTGCACGGTGATGTTTTGAATCTCGGATTTTCCGGCAATGCAAAAGGGGAGACGGCAATGGCGGAATATATTGCGTCGCTGCCCATGCGCGCGTTTGTGTTTGACTATGACCACAACGCGCCGGACGCCGACCATTTGCGGCGGACACATGAACCGTTTTTCCGTATCATTCGTGAGCGGCAGCCGGAGTTGCCGGTGGTGTTTGTCACGCGTCCCAAGCTGGAACTAAACGCGGAAGAAGTACAGCGGCGTGCCATTGTGTTTGAAACCTATCAAAACGCCGTCCGTGCAGGCGATAGGCATGTATACTTTGTCAGCGGCAGTCAAATGTTCGCCTGCGCGGGCGGCGGCGACTGCACGGTGGACGGGACGCACCCCAATGATTTAGGCTTTTTCTGTATGGCGGAAGCCATTGGCGTGGCGCTGGAGGAAGCGCTGCACGGATAAAAAAATGAAATAGATAAAGCTGAGGTATTCGGATTGACCGAACTGTCTCAGCTTTTGTTTTTTAGGAGAGTTCTTTTTTCTGATAAATTTTCACGGAAACGAGATAGGAAACGGCATAGGCGGCTATTGATGCGGCAAGAAAAATGCCGATAATCAGTGCGGACTGCTGCGGCGTGAAAGACGGAAGCGGCGCGTTTTTAGCGATAGAAACGAACGCCATCATACCGCCGCCAAGCAGTGCAAACAGGAGCAGCAAAAACAGACGAGCGCGTTCCACGCCAAACTTATAAATCAACGGCAAAAGTATGATACCAAACCATAACGCTGCGACTGCAACAGCCATGATTTCCACCATGATTTCCATGATGTCAAAGTCTTGGCGGAACAGTAGTCCGGCTGCGCTGAATACAGCGCCGATAAGCATACCAAACAGCAGCATTATCAAAAACAGAATATATTTGCTGCGCACCAGCATTTTGCGCGTGACAGGCATGGTAAGTGCAAACCGATCCCATTTTCCCGCGTGGTCGTAACTCAGCGTTGTGATAACCAGCATGGGAAAAATGATAACAACCGCGCCGAGAATACTGCTGTTTCCCTGCGGAATAAAGATGAATCCGTACAGCAGGAGTATGGCAAAAATATATTTCATGTTTTGCTTTAGGCAATAGAAATCTTTGTATAATAATCCTTTCATATCTGTTCACCTCGGATATAAAATAGCATGATATCTTCAATTGTAACAGGGTCAATGACAGCGGCAGGAAATTTCCGCCGCGCAGCGGCGCGGTCGCGCACCAATGCTTCCATGCCGAAGGCGTTTTGTCGGCAGCGGATACATTCGCCGGGCGCAAGTGTTGCCAAGTCCTCACGGCTGCACCGAAGAATGCCCAGCCGATCTGTCAAATCGTCTTTGGGCTGATGGAACATAATGCGTCCATCGTGAATAAAGGTGATGTAATCCGCGATTTTATCCAAGTCCGTTGTAATGTGAGAGGAAAGCAAAATACTGTTTTCGCCGGTTTGAATGAATTCCCGCAAAATATCCAAAATCTCCTCACGGACAATGGGGTCAAGACCGCTGGTCGCCTCGTCCAAAATGAGCAAAGACGGATGGTGCGCCAGCGCGGCGGCAATGGAGAGTTTCATTTTCATGCCGCGCGAATATTCCTTCACGCGCTTTTTTACCGGCAGGTTAAACTGTTTCAAATAGGACGAAAACGCCGCAGTATCCCATGAACGGTAGATGTTTTTCATCACACCAGAAACTTCGGACGCGTTTAAATAGGGCGGGAATTCGCATTCCTCAAAAACAACACCGATGTTCTCCCGCGCTAAAATTTCCTGCTGCTTGTGGTCTTTGCCAAACAACAGAATGCTGCCGCTGTCGATACGGATTAAATTTAAAATGGCTTTGAGCGTGGTGCTTTTGCCCGCGCCGTTTTCTCCAATCAGCCCAACGACACAGCCTTTGGGAACGGAGAAAGAAACGTGATTCAGCGAAAAGCTGTCATACGATTTATTGACGTCACACAGTTCGATTGCATTCATAGCGATTCTCCTTCATATAACATGGAAAGCAGTTCCAACAGTTCTGCTTCCGATACGCCGCTTTGCCGTGCCAGCGCGGCGGCTTGTGTGAAATGTTCTTCAATTTTGCGCAGGGATTCCTCCCGAATAAGCTGCGTGTTTTGCGCGGCGACAAAGCTGCCTTTGCCGGCGACGGTCACGATAAAACCGTCCCGCTCCAGTTCACTGTATGCCCGTTTTGTCGTGATAACGCTGATGCGCAGTTCTTTTGCCAGCAGACGAATGCTGGGAAGCGGGTCGCCCTCCTGCAAAGTGCCGTCCATGATCAGCCCTTTCAGCTGACCATAGATTTGTTCATAGATGGGTTTGTCACTTACGTTACTAATGAATATATTCAAATTATCACCTGCCCATACTGTATATACCGTATATATACAGTATACATGAAAGTGACAGAATTGTCAATACAAAAAAGAAATTTTATTAGTAAAAGAAATGGAAGTATCGCCGGCAGCGATACATACACGGCAGCGAATTATCACATAATAAAGGTAATTTGGATATTTGGAGGAAGCGCGGATGAAATCCATTCCATTGTTTTCGCAGGAACTAAGCTGGCTGCGTTTTAACGAACGCGTATTGAACCAATGCGCAAAACCGCTGCCGCTGCTGGAAAAATGCAATTTTCTTGCCATTTCCGCCAGTAATCTGGACGAGTTTTTTCGGCTTAAAGTCGGCAGGCTCTATGAGGAAAAAGAGGGCGGCAGAGAAACGCTGCGGCAAATAGCGGCGTTTGTCAAGGAACAAGTGGGGCGTCAATATGATGTATACCAAAAATTGATGAAGGAACTGGCGGAGCGGCAAATAGCAATCATATCCTATGAAAAATTGCCGCAAAAAGAAAAACGCTATTTGACGGAATATTTCACGCAGCAGATTTATCCGCTGCTCACGCCCATCACATTGGGACCGTCCGACCCGTTTCCGCTGATTGCAGGACAAAATTTATATCTTGGCGCAATGCTGCATACAGAAGGAGAACCGCCCTATTTTATGACCATGCAAATTCCGCCTGTGTTGGGGCGGTTGGTGGAACTGCATGGGAACTATGTTTTTTTGGAGGAAATGATTCGCCGTCATTTGCCGCAGATTTTGGACGGACAAACGGCAACAGATGTTTTTTTCTATCGGGTGACGCGGCGGGCGGACGTCCCGATTTTGCCGGAACTGGAAACCGACTTGCCGTTTGAAGTGGAAAAGTGTCTCCGAACCAGAAAAATTGCTGCGCCGCTGCGGCTGGAACTGTCTCAGGAATGTCCCATGAGGGCGCAGCTTTTGCTGCAAGAACAGCTGGGCCTGGATGAAACAGAAATTTATCGTATTGAAGGTCCGCTGGATTTGACGTTTTTATCTGCACTCTATGCCGCCTATCCGCAGCCACAGCTTAAATATCCGCCGTTTCGTCCGGAAAAATATGAAACAGAAGGTTTGCTGTTTGACACATTGCGGCGGGAAGATATTTTGCTGCACCACCCCTATCAATCGTTTGATACGGTGATTCAGTTTTTACGCCAAGCGGCAGCCGACCCCAAAGTGCTGGCAATCAAACAAACGCTCTACCGCGTCAGCCATGCTTCGCCCATCATTGATGCATTGGTCTATGCTGCCGGCTGCGGTAAACAGGTCACGGTGCTATTGGAGCTCAAAGCGCGGTTTGATGAGGAAAACAATCTCAACTGCGCCCGCCGTCTGGAAAAAGCGGGCGCGCATGTCATTTATGGACGGGTGGAATTGAAAACGCATTGTAAAATGCTGCTGGTGGTGCGGGAGGAAGCAGGGAAATTGCAGCAGTATGCGCATTTGTCCACAGGAAACTATAATGAAAAGACGGCAAAAGGATATACGGATATCGGATTGCTCACAGCCGACCGGCGGATATGCGGCGATTTATCGGTGTTATTCAATTGTTTATCGGCGCATTTGCCGCTTTCCAGACGCAGCAGTATCCATATTTCGCCGCTGGATTTGCGGGAGAAGCTGGAGCGTATGATAGCGCAGGAAACCGCTTTTGCCAAACAAGGGAAACCTGCGCGCATTATGATGAAGATGAATGCCTTGTGCGATGAAAAAATGGTGGGCGCACTCTACCGCGCGGCAGCGGCAGGGGTGAAAGTGACGCTGATTGTGCGCGGTATTTGTACGCTGGTGCCGCGGGAACACGTGGAGGTGGTCAGCATTGTGGGGCGTTTTTTGGAACACAGCCGCATTTATGCGTTCCACGCCGGCGGAACGCCGCAGGTTTATTTGTCCAGCGCGGATTTAATGCCGCGCAATTTGGACAGGCGGATTGAACTGCTGTTTCCTGTTCGGCAGGAAAATCACATAGAATATTTGCTGGCGTTGCTGGAACGGTATGCGGCGGACAATGTGAACAGTTATGTGCTGCAAAAGGACGGCAGCTACCGGCAGAGACAGTCCGGTAAAAAAGTAATAGACGCACAGGCGCTGAAAGGAATGATTCCATGAGGGAAAATGTTGCAGTGATTGACATTGGTTCCAACTCCATTCGTATGAGTATCATGCAGGTGGGAGAGGGACATAGTTATCGCATGATTTGTCAAATGAAAGAAGCGCTGCGGCTCAGCGCACAATTGAATGAGGATGGCGTTTTGCCACCGGAAGCGATTCGGCGGACAATACAGATTATGCGTGCATTCCGGCGGCAAATTCGGCTGCACGGCGTGAAACGGGTGCGCGCTGTGGCAACCGCTGCCTTGCGGCGCGCGGAGAACCGTGCGGCAGTGGTGGAGGAAATCCAAAGGGAAACGGAGATTCACGTGGAAATTATTTCCGGGGAAATGGAAGCATTTTATGATTATTTAGGCGTGGTGTACAGCGTACCGCTGGAGGATTTTGTATTGATAGATACCGGCGGCGGCAGTACGGAGATTGTTTTGGTGGAACAACGAAAAATGACAGCGCGCATCAGCATTCCCTACGGCGCTGTTGTACTGGGGAAAATGTTTGGTGAAAACCATGCAAAAATGAAACGTTTTTTACGGCAAAAGCTACAGGAATTGCCGTTTTTACAGCAATGCAAAGGATTGCCTGTTGTGGGACTCGGCGGGAGCATTCGTGCGCTGGGTAAAGCGCATTGTTTTCACCGGCACTGCCCGCTGGTCAGTATCCATGAATATCCGCTGAGTCGCAGCGAGGCGGAAGAGATATATCAGCAGCTTTGTCAGCTGCCGCCTGCAAAACGGGAGCGGGTTTACGCCGTTTCAGGAAGTCGGCGGGACATTATTGTATCGGGGCTTGCGCCGCTCATGGCGCTGCTGGAGGAAACGGGCGCACAGAACATTGTCATCAGCGGAAACGGCGTACGGGAAGGGATTTTTTTTGAATTGTGTATTCCGTTTCAAGCGGACATGCATGTGCTGCGCAGCAGTGTGGAAAACAGTATGCGGCTCTATGGGCTGGGGCAAGACTACGCAGCGTCACTCTACGAAGAGGCCTGCATATTAGCAAACCCCTATCCGGCGCTTGCACCCTATGGACATGTTTTATATGCCGCCTGTATGCTTTCGGAACTGGGGAAACAGATTGATTATTATAACCATTCGCGGCATACGTTTTTTGTGATAACAGGACTTCCCATTTACGGATTGTCTCCGGCAGAAAGAGTGATGTGTGCATGTGTTGCGGCAACACTTGGCAAAACTGCGGCGCGGGGCGTTTATGCAAAGTTTCATTTGCTGTTGTCGAAAAAACAGGCGGAGGGAGCGAGACAGCTTTCCACCGTGGTACGGGTAGCGTCCACGCTTTTATTTTACGGATTTCATTGCTGCCGGCTGTCGTTTAACCCAAATAAGCAAAAACTATATCTGACGGTACAGGCGCAGCAAGAGGGAATCGTTCTGCCGGACGCGGCGCGTATGAGTCTGCAAAAATGTTGGCGAGAGACATTTGGTGTGAAATGCAAGATTCAGATTGAAAATAGCGCAGCGGAATAAGGACATATGCATGAAGCAACATGTTTATTGATGATGGATAACGCCGGTTTGTTCCGGCGTTTTTTGTATGGAAATGAAAAAAATGGGGTAATTGTAAAAAAGTTTTTATTTACCTATTGCAATTTAATCCTTATTGATATATTATATCAATAAGGATTAAAACTACAGTTTGGAGAAACGCGAAATGAAAACTTCCAGAAATACGATTCAGCGCAGTCTGGTATTGCAGGCAGTGCGGTCACTGCACCATCATCCGACCGCGGAGGAAATTTATCAGGAAACGCTGAAATATCACCCAACTATCAGCAAAGCGACGGTTTATCGAAACTTGAAACTGCTGGTGCAGCAGGGAGAAATTTTAAAAGTGGATGTGCCGGACGGCGCAGACCATTTTGATTTTAAACTGCAATACCACCATCATGCGTATTGCCGTAAATGCGGCAAGGTTTATGATATGGAAATGCCTGCGCTGGCAGAAGTGATGGAACGGGCAAAAGAGCCGCGGGGATTTCTGCTGGAGGAATGCAGTATTTTGTTTAGAGGCGTTTGTTCAAAGTGTAAACAAAAATAATGTATCATGCATTAGAGGAGGAACAAAAATATGAAAGATTTAAAAGGCACCAAAACATTGGCAAATCTGGCGACAGCATTTGCAGGAGAATCTCAGGCGAGAAACAAATATACATATTTTGCTTCCAAAGCGAAAAAAGAAGGCTATGAACAGATTGCAGAATTGTTTTTGGAAACGGCAAACAATGAAAAGGAACACGCAAAAATCTGGTTTAAGCTAATGGACGGCATCGGCGACACGGCGGCGAATTTGAAAGCGGCGGCAGAAGGTGAAAACTATGAATGGACGGATATGTATGCAACGTTTGCCAAAGAAGCCAAAGAAGAAGGATTTGACAAAATCGCTTATTTGTTTGAAGCGGTTGGCAAAATCGAAAAAGCGCATGAAGAACGTTATCGCAAACTGCTGGCAAATGTGGAGGGCGGATTGGTGTTCTCGAAAGACGGCGATATGATTTGGGAATGCGCAAACTGTGGTCATATCCATATTGGAAAAGCGGCGCCGGAGGTATGTCCGGTCTGTGCGCACCCCAAGGCATATTTCAAGCTGCGCGCAGAAAATTATTAATAGAATTTAAGAAAACCGTCGGCAAAATCATTTTGCCGACGGTTTTTTGATATCCATATTGAAAAAAGATGATATAGTCATTTCTGAATTTAAGAAACCGTTATGCTATCGCAACCGATTTATATACGAAATAGGCAATCACTAAAATACCCAAGATGATACGGTACCAACCGAATGCGGTAAAATCGTGTTTACGGATAAAGCCCATCAGGAATTTAATGGCAACAAGAGAAACCAAAAATGCCACAACCATACCCACAATCAAAACCTGCCATTCCACAGGCTGAATGACAGCGGAATCCATAAAAAATTTCAGTATTTTCAGCAGACTTGCGCCCAGCATGATGGGGATTGCCAAAAAGAAAGAGAATTCCGCGGCAACGCTGCGTGACGCCCCCATTAAAATACCGCCTAAAATAGTGGAACCGGAGCGCGAAGTGCCCGGAATGAGCGGCAGAATATCAAACACGCCAATCATCAGCGCAGTTTTGTAGTCCATGTCGTCCACAGAAGTAATGCGCGGACGGCGTTTGCGGTTGTACCGTTCCAGCACGATAAACAAAATACCGTAGACAATCAGGGCAACTGCAACCACTTGGTAGTTATAGAAATTATCGGTGAACCAATCATCCAGCAATACGCCGACAATACCCGCCGGAATCACTGCAACAATCACTTTTGCCCACAAGGACAAGGTTTGCCGCCGCTGCGCCGGCGTTTTTTTCAGAGAAAACGGGTTGAGTTTATGAAAATAAAGCACCACAACAGCCAAAATGGAACCGAATTGGATCACGACCAGAAACATATCCATAAAGGTCTGCGAAACCTTCATGTGAAGAAATTCGTCCACAAGAATCATGTGCCCTGTGCTGCTGATGGGAAGCCATTCTGTAATACCTTGTACAATGCCAAGTATGGCTGCCTGTAATAATGTAATAAAATCCATATGTAGCCGCCCTTTCTATGTGTCAAATAAATTTACCATGCAGACCAAAAGCCTGCAAATGGCATGGAAAGAACGCGAAATCCGTCGCCAGGCAAAGGGACAAATTTCCACGCTTTATTTAGCATACTACGCCCGCCGGTATTTGTCAACTGTTTTTATGCGAAACCACATGAAAAATGTTTGCTAAACCGTCCGCGGGCGGAAGGTGTTCAGTGAACCGGAAACCAGCGAAGCGCTTAAAATGGAAAAGAGAATTTGCGCACTGGCTTTCATGCTATAGACCATGTCCAGTTTCATGCGTGGTGCGGACTGCATATATTGCCGGTGCATGTCTGCAATATGATGATGTATTCCGCTGACGGAAGTGAGCGAGCGGTCGTCCGGCACCAATTTTACCGCGTGTAGCCGATTTACATGTTCTTTAAAATATTTATGCAGTTTGCGTTCATAAGATACGTGCTGCGCCGAAGTTCCGGAGAAATGTTTGTTGTGCGCGTAACAAAAAAAGTCGCAGTAGTAGTGGCACAAAATGCCAAGCTGCAAAGAGAATTGTTTGCTGCGCAAATCCGTCCGTGTCCGCCGTTCCAGCGACAACTTTGTTACAATCTGCTCCAGCCGGAACAAGTGATTTTCGGTATAATGCGGATTTAAAACAACGCCGGGGCGGAAATCAGGGCAAACGCAGCCATATAGAAAACTGGTTTTTCGCAGGGAAATACCATAGTTTTGGTTCAGATAGTGATACAAATAAGTGCCAATGAGCAAGTGGTTCAGGGAGTTCAAACAGCAACCTTCCTTTCGCGTATCAATGGAGTTTCGGGATACCACTAAATAGTATACACGAAACCGTAAAACAAAAAAATAGATAAATTATGAAAAGTTTATAAACTTTTATATAACGGATATGGGAATGCGTACTCATTTTTAGTATAAAGCATGTGACGCGAAAAGGCAATGGATACTTTTTCCGAAACGCGAGATTCGACCTGTTTATGCCTATATAACAGCGGTTAGGAGGTCAGTGATTCCGTGTTTTCCGCAAATCCTTCACCGAACGCCTCATGTACTTCTGTGATGGTGATAAATGCATGGGGGTCAATTTCTTTGATGATACGGCGCAGCAAGGTGATTTCCTTTTTAGATACGACCACGTAGAGTATGGTAATCGGTTCACCGCGGTACATGCCTTTGGCAGGAATGACGGTGTTGCCGCGCTGTAATTGTTCAAACACTGCCTGTGAGATTTCCTCTGATTTTCTGGAAAAAATGAATGCCGCTTTGGCAACATGCAGACCACTGAGCAGATTGCTGAGCACTTTGGAGGCAACGAACACTGAAATAATGGCATAGAGCGTTTTCACTGCGCCAAACAGGAACAGTCCTGCGGTGATGATAACAGCGTCAATGGCAAGTATCAGCGTCGCCATGGGAAAATGGGGGAGACGGCCTTTGATAATGGACGCTAACATATCGGTTCCGCCGGTGGTGGCGGACGCTTTGAGTACAAGCGCAATACCCGCGCCGGAAAGCACGCCGCACATGATACCTGCTAACAATAAATCTGTTTCGCCCGCAAAGGGGTTGGGGAGATAGGGGAACAGCCAAAAAGCAATGGTCATCCATATGACAGCGACAAGAGAACGTTTGGCAAAAGCAAAGCCGCGCTGCCGGATACTGACGATAAAGAGCGGCACGTTCAGCAGCGCGTTGGTGAGCGCAATGGGAACGCCAAAGCCGAAAAGTTTATGCGTCAGTTCGCGAAAGAGAATGGAAAGCCCTGAAAAGCCGCCGATAACCAGTCCCAGCGGGTCAGCAAACCAAACAACGCCCAGCGCAAAAATACTCACGCCCAGCAGAATCAGCCAGAGGTCATGTTTCCAAAAAGATGTCTGTTTCATAAGATGATGCTCCTTTTTTGCCAAAATGGATATGTAGTCAGTGTAATGAGTAAAAGGGTAACCTGAATGCAGAACAGTAAACGGAAAAAAGACTTTACAAACGCCGGATATTTGCCTATAATAAAAGGGATAAAGGGGGAATCGGAAAATGACCTATCAAGAAATATACCGTCAGGCATACCGGATTTTGAACCATACCACGCCGCTGGAAGTGGACTGCGGGCAGCTTTGCGGCGCGCGCTGCTGCCTGAGTGAAGGGGAGGAAGAAAGCGGCATGTATTTGTTTCCGGGGGAGGAAGTGATGTTCCGCGGCGCAGGGGATTGGGTGCGCATAGAGGACAGCGATTTTGTCAGCGGCGGGAAATCGGTACCGATTTTGTTTTGCCGGCCGCCCTGCCCGAGAGAACTTCGTCCGCTGGCGTGCCGTATTTTTCCGTTCATACCCTATTTCAAAAACGGGACGCTGGAAATCATCAAAGACCCGCGCGCCCGCGGTATGTGTCCGCTGTTTTGGGCGGAGGAAGAACAGTTTTCAGCACAGTTTCGTAAAAAAACAGAATATATGTGCCGTTTTCTGCTGCGCTTTCCGGTATTTCGCCAGTATTTTGCTGACCTAACAGAAATTTTGGATTCCTGCGTATTATAAGCAGTTGCGGCGTTGCAGAAAGCAAACAGCGATGTGTAAAATGAAACCTACTATGGTTTATTTTGCAGAAACTTGGCAGGATTTATGCAAGATTCCTATTGATTTTGTATGGAAGGTTGTTGTATAATAGGAAAAAAATAAAGATTCATCGGAATGCGTGCAAAACACATTGTCACAGATGAAATTATGGGAGGTTTTTTCAATGGAAATTAAAATAACAAAAACGACCAATCCGAAAACCAAACCGGATCAGAACAATCTCGGATTTGGGATTCATTTTACAGACCATATGTTTATCATGAACTATGATGAAGGTCAGGGATGGCATGATGCACGTATTGTACCATATGGTCCGTTTGAAATTGACCCTGCCTGCATGGTGCTGCACTATGCGCAGGAAATTTTTGAAGGACTGAAAGCCTATCGCACAGCGGACGGCAGTATTCAGTTGTTCCGTCCGGAAAAAAACATGGCGAGAATGAACGTATCCTGCGACCGGCTGTGTATTCCGAAAATTGATGAGGAATTTGCTGTGAAAGCGATTAAGACGCTGGTTGATATCGACAGCGACTGGGTTCCGTCACTGGAAGGCACCTCGCTTTACATCAGACCCTATATTTTTGCAACGGATATCCATGTGGGTGTTCACCCTGCCAAACATTTGATATTTGCGATTATTCTGTCGCCTGTGGGTGCATATTATCCGCAGGGCATTGCGCCGGTTAAAATTTATGTGGAACAAAAATATGTGCGCGCAGTGGTCGGCGGTACCGGTTTCACAAAAGCGGGCGCGAATTATGCGATTTCACTCAAAGGACAGGAAGAAGCAGCGGAACAGGGATATATCCAGACGCTTTGGCTGGACGGCGTGGAACGGAAATATATTGAAGAAGTGGGTTCCATGAACGTGTTCTTTAAAATAGACGGCGAAATTGTAACGCCTGCGCTGCAAGGCTCCATTCTTTCCGGAATCACCAGAATGTCCATCATTGAACTCTTAAAATCAAAAGGATATCCGGTATCTGAGCGTCGGCTTTCCATTGACGAACTGGTGCAGGCATTCAAAGAAGGAAAACTGGAAGAAGCGTGGGGCACCGGTACAGCGGCGGTTATTTCGCCCATTGGCGAACTGAAATACGGCGACATTGTCATGCCGATTAACGGCGGTGAAATCGGTGAGGTTTCACAAATGCTCTATGATACCTTAACAGGCATTCAGTGGGGCAAAATTGAGGACACCTTCGGCTGGACAACAAAAGTGAACGAATGAGGTAAATCATTGTACAGAACGTGAACGTATGGACTACCTGTACCATGGTTGTCCTGAAAAAAATATCAAAAAAACCGCAGAGAATGAAAATTCTCTGCGGTTTTTGTATATCGCTGCATTTTATACCGTCAAATGAATGACTTCGTTTTTGCGAGAGGATTCAAACGACGCTTCCATCACGCGCATGACACGCATTGCTTCCGCAGGGTCTACCAGCGGCGCGCCGTTTCCTTCAATGGCGTCCGCCAAGGCGCGGTAGGACTGTGTATAATCCGTAGTCGGTTCCTCCAGCTTGATTTCTTCAATCGTATGTTTGGGACGCGGCGCCATGGTTTTGGTCGGACCCGCTTTGGTATAGACGATTTCTTCTTCCCATTCCATTTCGGTTTCTTTTGCGCGCACCACTGTACCGTCGCAGTTCCAGTCGGCGATTTTCAGCGTACCCTTGTCTCCGCTGACATGCCAGCGCGGCAATTCAATGAACGTGGAGGTGCTGACCTCAATCAACGCCGTCTTGCCGCTTTCAAACGTCAAAAACAGTTTGAAACAATCGTCTACTTCTTTGTAGTGAATAGAATACATTTTGCAATAAACCGAGGTGACTTTTTCCGGCAGCATCATCATGATTTGGTCAATCAAATGCACGCCCCAGTCCAGCATCATACCGCCGCCCGCGACAGGGTATTGCCGCCAGCCGTCCGGTACGCCGCGCGCGCCCTGCACGCGGGATTCAATGCAAAATACATCGCCCAGCAACTTATCTTCCATAATCGCTTTTTTCACCATGAGATAGTCAATATCCATGCGGCGGTTTTGATGTACCGTGAAAATATTGCCGGTTTGTTTGGCAACGTCCATAATGTCGGTCAGTTCGCCGGAGTGCATGGTTACCGGTTTTTCGCAAATCACATGTTTGCCGCGTCTCAGCGCTTCAATGCACAAATCGCGGTGAAAGTTATTGGGGGTCGCCACCAAAACAATGTCGATTGCCTCGTTTGCAAGCAATGCTTCAAAGCTTTCGCAGGTGGGATATCCTTCCTGCTGCGCGACTTCCATTCGTTTGGGATTGATGTCATATACGCCTAATATATCCATGCGGTCTTTCGGAATCAGCCCCCGCGCATGATGGCTGCCCATACCGCCGAATCCGACAATTCCTACGCCGTGTTTCATGTTGTTCTCCTGCCTTTCCTTTTTGTTACGCCCAGAACATTTCTCCGACGCCTTCAAAAATCAGTACGTCTTTCAAAAATGCAATGGCTTTTTCCAGCCCTTCCTTGCCTGTCATGAGACTGTCCTCGTGTTCAATACTGAGCGCGCCGTCATATCCAATCATACGCAGCGTGCTGACAATATCTTTCCAGAAACCGGTATCATGACCATAGCCCACGGTGCGGAAAATCCAAGAACGTTCCAGTTCATTTCCAAAATGTTTCAAATCCAAAACGCCGTTTACTGCGGTGTTGATGGGGTCAATCTTGGTATCTTTTGCGTGGAAATGATAGATTGCGCCTTTGAGCGCCCGCAGCGCAGCAGGAATGTCAATGCCCTGCCAAACCAAATGACTGGGGTCAAAGTTTGCGCCGATACAATCGCCGACTGCCGCACGCATTTTCAGCAGTGTTTCAGGATTGTATACACTGAAATTGGGGTGCAGTTCAAACGCGATTTTATTCACGCCATGGTCTTTCGTGAAAGACGCCATTTTTTTCCAATAGGGAATCAAAACGTCGTTCCATTGGTAGTCCAGAATTTTCAGTGCGTCATCAGGCCATGGTGCAACCACCCAGTTGGGATACTGCGACTGCGGACAGTCGCCCGGGCAGCCGGAAAATCCGACAACGGTATCCACGCCCAATTGTTCCGCCACGAGAACCGCCTTTTCAAACTGTTCGTGGAAGGACTGCGCAACTTCTTTCTGTGGGTGTACCGGATTACCGTGACAGCTTACCGCGCTGATTTCCATGTGATATTTGTCCAGCAAGTCTTTGATATGTTGAATTTCGCTGGGATTGCCCAGCAGACGGTCAGGGTCTAAATGTGCTTTGCCAGGGAAGCCGCCTGCGCCAAGTTCAACGGTCTGCACGCCCAGTCCGCTTAAATAAGCGAGTACTTCTTCTAAATTCATGTCCCCAAGCGGGACGGTTAATACGCCAAGTTTCATGTTTCATCTTTCCTTTCTATTTCATAGTATCTTCCGGTGCGGGAACATGTGGGCAGGTGATTTCCGCCAGTTTTACAGGGGAATATGCCCAGCGTACCGCGTTGGTGATAATGGTTTGGATATGAGCGTTGTGGTAAGTAGGATATGCTTCGTGACCCGGCTGGAAATAGAAAATCTTTCCGTAGCCGCGGTGGAAGGTGCAGCCGCTGCGGAATGCTTCGCCGCCGCGGAACCAGCCCAGATATATCACTTCGTCCGGCGCTGGAATGTCAAAAAATTCACCATACATTTCCTCCTGCGGCAAATCAATGCTGTTTGGCACGCCTGCCGCAATGGGGTGGGCAGGGTTTACGCACCATAAGCGTTCACGGTCGCCTTCCCGCCAGCGCAAAGAACAACTGGTACCCATCAGTTTTTTGAATATTTTTGAAAAATGTCCCGAATGCAGGACAATGAGACCCATACCGCGCAGCACATGGTCGTGCACCCGTTCTACGACGGCGTCGTCCACTTCGCCGTGCGCCATATGTCCCCACCAAATCAAAACATCGGTGTTATTTAATACATCTTCTGTCAAACCGTGATCCGGTTCGTCCAGCGTGGCGGTAGTAACGGAAATATCATCATAGGGATTTAAAAAGTCCGCTATTGCCTGATGAATACCGTTCGGATAAATTTTACGAACAGTGTCATCTGTTTTTTCGTGGCGAAACTCATTCCAAACTGTTACATGAATCATGTTTTTACCCCTTTTCGTTTATAAAATTGCCGCTGTGGACTCTCGCCCAATAATAGTATGTTCCATAAAAATACAATTATGAGATTCTTGTGTTTCGTTTTCAATTTGTGCAATCAATTGCTGCATAGCGGCGCTGCCAAGCTGGTAACGCGGCTGCGCAATGGTGGTCAGCGATGGGTGCACAATGTAGGACAGCATGATGTTGTCACAGCCGATAACGGAAAATGTCTCGGGGACACGGCGTCCCAAATCCTGCGCTGCACGTATGGCGGCACATGCCATCACATCACTGACTGCAAAAAGAGCCGTGAGGTTCGGTTGCTCCTGCAAAAGCTGCTGCGCCGCATCATATCCGCTTTGATAGGTAAAATTACCGTAAACGGTGGGACAATCCGCTATGCCATATTCCGCTAAAGCGCGCCGGCAGCCGGTGAGACGTAAATCAGAAGAATGCGTTCCGCGTGCGGCAATCATGCCAATGTGCCGGTGCCCCAGCTTCAGCAAATACTGCGCCGCATCATATCCGGCTTGCTCATTGTCGATAGAAACCACAGGCGTGTCAACACCCGGAATAAATTCACTGCATTGGACAACGGGATACTGCGAACAGAACGATTGTAATTCTTCTGCCGGCAGACAGGAAGATATTAAAATAACGCCGTCCGCCTGACGGTTTCGCACCAGATTTAAAAACATGCGCTCACGGTCAGGGTTGGAACGTGTGGTACATAGCATGGTAGTATAGGACTGTGCCGCGCCTGTTTGTTCCATTCCTTTGACAACCTGCGAAAAAAAGGAGTTGGAAATGGAAGGGAGCATCACCAGCACCAGTCCTGTCCGCATACGGCGCAAATTGCGTCCCAATGCATTGGGATTGTAGTTTAATTCCTCAATTGCCGCCATAATCCGCTCTTTGGTTTTGTCAGATACATTGGCGCTTCCGTTGAGCACACGCGATACCGTTGCGGTAGACACGCCGGCACGTTTTGCCACGTCAACAATGGTTGCCATAAGTCACCGTCCTTTCCAAATGAAATGTAAACGTTTACATTTTCTATTCGCATTATACCACTTTTTTCATAAAATGCAAGTGTTTTTTGAAAAAAAGATGAAAAAAATAAAAAAATCGGGTGGGCAATGAAAATCAAACCACCATTTGCCCGCGGGCAAATGGTGGTTTGTGATAGGTTTGGCAAGACATTCGACTTTTGTTTGCCTAGAAATCATATTCGGGCAAAAAACAGGAGGTTGCTGCCCAAAACCGATAGGTAATAACATATGCCTGTTCGCGGCTGAGCGATTCCAGCGGACAAAATAGGTTTTCGCCTGTTCCTGCCAAAACAGGCTGTCCGGAATCCGGCAGAGTGAGCGCGGATATGCTTGCAATTGCTTCTTCCGCCCAGCTTGCAAAAGAGGATTCATCTTGAAACGATACTGCATCGCTATAGGTGACAGAAATGTCCAGTGCACGAAGCAATCTTGCGAAAAATACGGCTGCTTCCTGACGTGTGAGTGTATCCTCCGGCGAAAACAAACCGGGCGCCGTTCCGGTCACAACGCCAAGGGCATACATTGTCAAGACGTTTTCGTCTATTGTGTCCGAAAAAACGTTTGTTGGCAGTGTGATTCCTTTTTCTTGCAACAAAGAGGCGAGCGGCAGTTCGGTGATGGTTTCTGTGAGCGTTCCCAAAAGGCGGCAAAATTCCAAACGGGTGATATCCTCCGAGTAGCGTTCCAGCAGGTCGTTTTCCAGCAAACCGTTTTCCGCCGCAATTTTTATTTCCGGCTGCGCCCAGAGGGAGGGACGCAGAGCGTCCAGCGCAGGATTTGCCGCGACCGGCTGCGGCTTTGGTGCGCCGGAGCGAGGGTTATAGATAAACCCCCAGCTTCCGTCCAGTTCTGCCGGAATGAGAGTAGTGTCCCGATAGAACAGAGCATGATAGAGAAAAGGAATGACCTCCTGACCTGTTTCAGTGATAGCGCCGGTTTTGCCGCCTTGGGTGGCTATCCAGACGCCGTTTTCTCCGGCGGAGAGGTCATCGTAACTGAATGCAAGCTTTGTATTGCCCTCGCGGTCAATCAGCCCATATTTTCCGTCTTTTGCTGCTGAGGCAAGTCCGTTTTCAAAAGAGCCGATTGTGTCAAACTCAAACGGGATTGCCACCTCTCCCGCTGCATTCAGACAGCCCCATTTTTCATTCAATAATGTGGGGAATCGACCCTCCGTCATGTTCATACCAAAGTCGTCATAGAGGAATTCTGTAATCATGTTCGTACCGTCTGACAACGCCCATTTTTCGTCTTTGCAGACAGCAATAACGCCTTCGTTCATAGACCAGCCGATTTTATCAAAAACATATCCCAGCGGCACACTGCCGTCGTGCAGCATAAGTCCCCATTTTTCGCCGTTATGGACGGGAGCGACATTTTCCCGAAAATTGCCGGCGAAACGGATGTCAAACGGAACCACGGTTTGACCCGATTCATCAATGAAGCCATAAGGCGTATTTTCTTTTTGGACGGCACATAAGCCGCTGCTGAAGCCAACCATGTTGACAGTATCATATTCAAACGGAATGAGAATATTGCCGAAAGCGTCAATGAAGCCATATTTTCCGTCTTTGCACGCATAAATCGGTTCATTATCCGTTAGCTCTATATCCATGTCGTCGTAAATAAAAGGGACGCGTTCGTTGCCGTCACGGTCTAAAATACCATATTTTTCACCGCGGCAGGCAATGCTGAATCCGTTATGAAAATCTGTGACAAAATCGTAAAGTAGCGGAATCGCCAAAGCCCCTGATTCGTCAATAAATCCATGTTTTGCGCCGATATTGACGGCGGCGCGCCCTTCGTAAAAGCCGCTGACGCTGTCATATTGCGCCGGAATGATACATTCCGGATTGGGGGCGCACAGCGCAGTCGGCGCGGCGAACAGCAACAGCGCGCATAGTAGGGTAATTATTTTTTTGGTCATATGTATACACTCTCCTTTAAGATAAAGAAGCAGGCGGGGAGCCTGCTTCTGATATGGAGTATTTTATGTTTTTTAGGGTGTGTTTACACGTTCCCGCCAAACATGTCTGCTTGCCGGAAACAAACGCATTATTGCTGCGTATATTCCACGATATCTTCTGCAAACGTAATAGCCACTTCACTGTCTTCACCGACAAGCTGAATTTTTGTGGAGGGGGATTCTGTGACAATATCTTCGGTAGAACCCAATATTTTGGCAGTTTCGCTGTCAATATAAACGGAATAGCATTTCACGAGTTCGTATTCCGGAGATTGCACATCGGTATAATTCCGGATAAAACTGACATACCATGCAGGCGTTTCATCATGAGTGGTTTGTACCGTCACCGTGGAATAGAAATCGTTGATTTTAACATTATAGGTAGATTCAATCATGTCTTTTGCAGTAGCAACAGCGGCTTCTTCCGACACCGCGCCGTAAACGGTTGGTGCGGCTGACGCTACCGGCGGCGCTGTGCTTTGATAGGAGGGGACGCCATCGGTGCTGTTAAATGCATAAACCGCACCGACGGCGTTTGCTGTGATGAGCAGCGTTGCCGCACCGGCAGTGATAAAACTTGCTTTTATATGTTTCATAGTATTTACCTCCTTTCTTTGTAGATTGGTTTGGACTTACTCTCCATAAAAGAGTGTAGCGCATGATTATCAGAAAGTATGATAAAAATTGTAACAAGGTTGTAAAAAGTTTTGTTTGCCTACCCATTCTGTGCAGAAATATCGGGCAAGACCAGCCGGAATGCGGCGCCCGCGCCATAGGTGGATTCCGCTTCAAGGCTGCCGCCGTGCAGCTGCGCGATCAGCCGGCAGATGGAAAGCCCTAAACCCAATCCGCCGGACGCGCGGGAGCGGGACTTGTCTACGCGGTAAAATTCTTCGCAGATATGCGCCAAATCAGCCTCCGGAATACCGCAGCCGTGGTCGGCAACTTCCAGCACGGTGCTGCTGTCCTCTTTGCGGCTGCACAGCTTGATTTCGCCGCCGTCAGGAGAGGCTTTTGCGGCATTTTCCACCAAGTTCATCAGCGCGGTTTGCAGCAAAATATGGTCGCCATAAAGTGTCTGCACCTGCGTTTCACTTTGCAGCGTTACATGCTTCTTCTCCAAAATGGAGTCGGAAAGGGATTGAACGGAAGCAAACAACGCAGGTATATTGATTTCTTCGCAGCAGAGCGCTTCGTTTCGCAGCCGCAGAAGTTCTAAAAGCCGTCCGCTCAACTGTTCCAGCCGTGCTGTATGTTCCTGAATATAGCGCAAGGCAAGCGATTTTTCTGCATCGCTGCAATTGGCGTTTTGCAAAAATTCGCTGTATCCGTGCAAAATAGCAATAGGCGTTTTCAGTTCATGCGTGAGATTGCGGATAAATTGTTCTTTTTCTTCATTCAAAAGCGTCAGTTCCTGAATTTGTTCCGACACCGCCTCCGCCATTTTGTTGAAGTTTTCCGCCAGCGCGCCGATTTCATCATGCGTTTTTACAGGAACGCGCTGGGAATAGTCGCCTTCGGCAATTTCGTTTGCCGCTTTGCCCAGCCGTTCAATGGGGCGCATGAGGTGACGCAGGAAAAACAGCAAAAACAAAGACAGCACAACGGAAATAGACACGCTGAGAAAAATAAAATACCGCAGCAGCAGATGATAATATTCCGTTAAATAGTTCGCGTCGCGGGACAGCGACAGAGATAACCCTTCTTGTGTCAACGCGCTGCCGACATAGAGCCGCAGCCGTCCGTTGATGTTGCGGTAGACGGACATGGGAGAGGCGGAGAGCAGTTCGGGACGGTCGCCTTCAAAATAGGTGGTGTTGGAAAAAAACAACGTTCCGTCACGGTAAAGTTCCATGGAGGTACCGGGCAGGCTTTGGGAAAAAGAGGTAATTAATTGACGCAGCGATACATCTGAAATTTTCCTGCCGCCTGCCGTTCCGTCAATCAAATGATTCAGCGTTTCCGACACCGTTTTATATTCTATCGTACCGCGCCAAATATCCATTTGTTTGTTTTGGTCATAGCTTTTTTGCAGAAGGGCAAACGCGCTTGCGTCCAACGCCAGTAGAAACAATACTAAAACGCAAAGATAGATTTTGTAACGAAATCTCACGACGGCACCTCCAAACGGTATCCATATTTATAGACAGTTTTGATGTGGTCTTCCCAGTGCAGTTTTTTGCGCAGCCGCTGCACATGCACATCTACCGTGCGGGTTTCTCCGACATAGTCATAGCCCCAGACAAGGTCAAGAATTTTTTCGCGGGACAGCGCGATATTTTTGTTGGTGATGAACACTTCCAGAAGTTCAAATTCTTTTAGTGTGAGTTCTGTCTCCTGTCCTGCGACATAGACCTTGTGTTCTTCCAGCAAAACGCGTACCCCGCCGGCGCAAAATTCCTGTGACGAGTGTCCGCTGCGCCGCAGCACAACATTAATACGGGCAATGAGTTCAATGGTCTCAAAGGGTTTTGTGATATAGTCCTCCGCGCCGAGACCCAGACCGCGCACTTTGTCCTGCGTACTGCCCAAGGCAGTTAGAAAAATCACAGGCACGTCAAAACGGCGGAGACGTTCCATCAGAGCAAAACCGTCCTCGCCGGGCAGCATGACGTCCAGAATAATCAGGTCAACCGCCTGTCGGCGCAAAATTTCTTCCGCATCTTGACCGTCGGGACGCGTGATGGTCTGGTGCCCTACCATTTTGACGTTGAGTGCAATCAGGTCGCACAGGGCGGGTTCATCTTCAATAATCAATATCGTTGCCATAGCGCAGTAAACGCCTCCTTTGCTTAGGCATAATATTCGACTCTCTTATGCCTAAAATCAGTATATCAAAAAATAAACCAAAAGTCATCACCAAGTTGTAAACAGAAAATGAACATTGACAAAGGGCGGTGATGAGATTATAATAAGCATAGGAATGTTAAAAATGAGGGTGGTGAGTGTTTGGAAAAGCAATATCAGGCAGAACTGATGTTACATACGTATACATATCATGACAGACATCCGGAAAATTGGCAGCTTCGCCTCACAGCGGCAGGACTGGAGGATAAAGGACAAACGGCGGAGGATATGGAGGAAACGGCGCGGCAATATTTGCAAACCATGCAAGGATGCGTGCTTGCACAAAAACCGCCGCTGGATAACGTACCTGTTCCGCCGCAAAAGGTTGCGGAACATTTTTGGGAACCGCTCCACCAAGTTTTGGCAAAACAGGGGTATGCATTGGTTTCGCTGGAGGTAGAACGGTCGGACGGTGCGACGTATACACGCCTGTCCAAAAGCGTGACATGCCGGCAGACGGAATTGGTGCCGCAGCAAGTTCCCCCGCTGCCTATAAAAGCGCCGCGGCGGGGATATGTGTGTGCAGGCTGGCTGCTTTCTTTGCTGCTGCTTGCCGTATGCACTGCCGGATTGGCGCTGTGGGTTTGGTATGGCGGCAAGGGGCAGCCAATCGGACAACATGTTTGGGAACATTTATATGGCGGTGATTTTACAGGATACCACCCTTCCTTTTTTTCCTTGTTTGCGTCTCAGGCGCCGCTGCCTTATGGAATTTATACATTGGCGATGCATATCACAGGCAGCGTACAGTATAGTTATTTTGCGCTGCTAGCGCTGCTCTATGCGGCGGGCATTGTCGGCTGGCTGATATGGTCTAAGGGAAAAGAACGGATATTGCTGTGTGCGGCGCTTGCGGTTGCTTGGTTTGTGTCGCCGCCCATGCTATACGTGGTATTTGTGCAAGGATATTTACCGCTGGCATTTTGTCTGGCAGGCGTGCCATATTTGCTCTATTTTGTTTATGAATATCTGGAATACCGGAAATTAAATATGCTCTATGGCATTGCTTTTTGCGTGTTTTGCATGGTGTTGAGCCATCCGGCGGCGGTTGCTGTTGCGCTGACGGCATTGGCAGTATTTTTGCTGCTCTATGGATTGATGAACAAAGAATGGAAAAAAACACTAACGACTATGGCGGCGGCAGGCGTTGGCATATTGTTTTCCTGTTTCTGGCTGGTGCCGGTAGTCAAGAGCGGCTTGGTGAGTATGACGGAAGAATTGCCGCTGGAATCCATTTTGGACGCAATCTATCCCATTTATATGGGCAAAGGCAGTATGCTTTATATTGGCGTTGCAGTGTTTGGTGTGGCGGTGCTTGGCGCGCTGTGCAGCAATTGGCGGCGTGCGGCAGGATTTTGGACGGCTGCAATTTGCGCTGTTGTGCTGGTGTGTCTGCACAAGAGTCTGCTGCTCATGATAGGAATGGCGGTGCTGCTGGGACTGGTGTCCGCCGCACTGCTGCGGTGGCGTCCTTGCCCCAGATGGGTGTTGCTTGCTTGTGCGGTTTTACTGCTGGCAGATGGGATTTTTGCCTATCACGGAACGCATCCTTGGACGGATACGCAGCAAAAAGTAGCGCTGCCGCAGGAATTGCAGCAGCAATGGGTCAGCGCCTTGGGAGACGTTATGCCGGAGGAAGGAAACCATGTCATTCAAAACCGCCGGTTGAATGCCGTGCGCAGCCGGCATATGGAAGAAGCGTTTGAAGCCGGACATTATTATTATGTGTTTGACCGCAGTTTGGAAAGCGGCGCGGGCGTGGTGATGGCAGACCGGAAAAAAGTTGCGCCGGAGCGAATGGATAAGCTGATGGATGCGGCGACCAAAAGCGGCTACCGCTATCAAAACGATGTGCAGGAGGCACATGTGTTCTATCGGGAGACACCGGCGCAGTTTGGCACCACCGCCGCATATCGGGGGATAGGCATTGGCACGTCGGCGTATTATGCAAGTTGGCTGTTTCCGGATATGCAAGAAGGAGAAAGCCCCTATCCGGAGGACTATTCTGTGGAGGAACTCAGCCGTTATCAAACAGTTTATCTTTCCGGCTGGAAGGTGCGCGACCGGCAGGCACTGGAGACCATGCTGGGACAATTGGCAGAGAAAAATATAAACATTGTATTGGAAGCGGGCACGGGAACGCCGCTGTTTGGAACGCAGACAGAGGAACTTACCGTTGCCGGAAATATGCCGGCGCTGTCCGGTAAGGTGAATTTGCCGGAACTGCCGCTGGAAATGCTGGCGCGCGGTGTTACGATAAAAAATCCGGAGGAAACATGGATTTGGGGAGAGAAAAACGGCAGACGGGAAGCGGTCGCCGGTACCCGTGCGTCTGTGCGGCTGATAGGACTGCAATTGCCCAGCTACGCAGCGCGGGAAGCGCGGGTGGAATACCTTCCGGCACTGGAAACCATGCTGGATATGGAAGCGGGGAACCACCCGCAGCGCAAAGTGGTGGAGATTACTTATCAAAAAAGCAATGGAACGATGACGGTTCATGCGCCGCAAAACGGCGTGATTCTGCCGTTTTCCTATGTAGGTCCGGTGAGCGCTCATGCGGGACAGAAAACAAAAGTGCATGGACTGCTGCAAATGCAGACGGATAGTTTGGTGCTGCAAGCGTCCTATAGCTTGCTGGGAATTGTTTTGACTGGCGCCGGAATCTTGCTGGCAATTTGCTATATGGTCTTTGTGCGGAAAAAACGCATGTCGCCGCGGGAAACCAAATATGTAAAATTAGAGCCGTAAAAAAGGGGGTCACATCATCATGATGTGACCCCTTTGTATGTTTTGAGATAGTCAAAGGCGCAAAAAATTTTATTGCTGCGTATCGTTGTTTTTTTTGCGTGCATCAATCAGGCTATAAAGTTTAGTAAGCGCGTCGGAAAGAGAGCCGATTTCATCAATGAGCCGGCATTGCACCGCGGCGGGGCCATAAATGACGGTACCAACGTCATTGGCAAGCTGGTTGGTGTTCATCATGAAACGGTCTAATTCCGTCTTGTCAATTCCGCAGTGGCTGACGATGAAATGTTCCACACGTTCCTGCATTTTTGCAAGGTAGTCAAAGGTTTGAACCGCGTTAATAATCGTGCCGTTCATGCGAATGGGATGCAGCGTCATGCTGGCGGAGGGCGCAATAAAAGAATAGTTCGCGGAAACTGCCAGCGGTACGCCGATACTGTGACCGCCGCCGAGTACCAATGAAACGGTCGGTTTGTTCATGCCGCTGATGAGTTCTGCAATAGCAAGTCCTGCCTCCACATCGCCGCCCACGGTGTTCAGGATAATCAACATTCCTTGAATATCAGGGTCTTCTTCCACAGAAACAATTAAGGGAATCAGGTGTTCGTATTTCGTGGTTTTGGTTTGCGGCGGAAGAACGCTGTGTCCTTCAATTTGTCCAATGATGGACAGACAATATAAATTGCCCGCCTTGCTTTTGATGGCGGTGGAGCCAAAGGATTCAATATTGTTTTTTTTCTCTTCGGAGGGCGTTTCCTCCTGTGCAGGTTCTTGTGCCGGCTGGGTTTCGTTCAATCCAAACACTTCCTTTCCGTTTATTTTTTAGTATGGAGAAAAATACTCTTGATTATGCATGGCAGGTTTGATATAATAGTACTATTGTATGAAAGGAAAGAGGTGGAAGCAGTGCCTATTAAAATACCTGATAAACTGCCGGCAAAAAAACAACTGCAATCGGAGAATATTTTTGTCATGCCGGAGAAAAAGGCGATTCATCAGGATATCCGCCCGCTGCGGATTATCATTTTAAATCTCATGCCGACAAAAATCACAACGGAGACGCAGCTGATGCGGTTGCTGGGAAATACGCCGCTGCAGGTGGAAGTGGAACTGCTCCGTACGTCAACCTATCGGTCTAAAAACACGCCGGAGGAATATTTGCAGCATTTTTACCATTCCTTTGATGAAATCAAAGACCAGAACTATGATGGAATGATTATCACCGGCGCGCCGGTGGAACATATGGAATTTGAAAAAACCACCTATTGGCAAGAATTGTGTACGATTATGGATTGGACGCGCAGCCATGTCACCAGTACGCTGCATATCTGCTGGGGTGCGCAGGCGGCATTATATTACCACTATGGCATACCAAAATATAATTTGGAAGAAAAAATGTTTGGTGTGTTTGCCCATAAAATTCATCATCGCAAAACAAAACTGCTGCGGGGGTTTGACGACACGTTTTATGCGCCGCATTCCCGTTATACGGAGGTGCGCCGTGAAGATATTGCACAGCATCCGGAACTGGATATTTTAGCTTCTTCCAAAGAAGCAGGTATTTATTTGGTGACGTCGCGGGGCGGCAAACAAATTTTTGTGACAGGACACAGCGAATATGATGCGCTCACACTGGACGGTGAATACCGGCGTGACTTGGAAAAAGGGAAGAAAATCAACATGCCGCTGCACTATTATAAAGACGATAATCCAAGTAAATCGCCGCTCGTGCGCTGGCGTTCCCATGCGCATTTATTGTTTTCCAATTGGCTGAATTATTATGTCTATCAAGAAACGCCATATGATTTGGAAAATATAAAATCCTAAAAAGAACTTGACAAGTTTCGATAAATAATGTATGATAATAGGGAATAGGTATCATTGAATTCGGTGAAACGGGTGTTTGCCCTTTTGCCTCCAGTGATATGGACAAACAGTAAGATATTGTAAAAGTAA
Source organism: uncultured Clostridia bacterium (assembly GCA_946555455.1). Lineage (GTDB taxonomy): Bacteria > Bacillota > Clostridia > RUG12999 > RUG12999 > JAAWTG01. Next base: position 75,804 of record CAMNSU010000003.1, read on the forward strand.
GGGGTTTCGGTATATGGGAATCAAAAATGATTTTTCGAGGGCTATGAAAGAGCTTTTTTCCAAACCTGAAGATGAGAATATGCAGGCGTCGGAAGCAACTGGACAGATAGAAGCGTTGGATGAGACGGTTGTTGCGGCGATGCGCCAACCGGATTATCAGTTTGCCGGTGAAAGAATGGACGCTGATTTTGAAGCGCATGTACCGTTCCGGTCTTCGGAAGGCAGTGTCATATCTTCGCAGACAAAAATTCAGGGAGATATTGAGAGTGTAGATTCCATTGAAATTGCAGGAGAAGTGCAGGGTGAAATTGTGAGTAAAAGCGATGTGGAAGTTGCCGGAAAAATTCATGGAGATATCACGGCGGCAAAAATCAAAGCCAACGGTTCCACCATTCGTGGAAACATACATAGTAAAACAGAAGTGTTTGTCAGTGAACAGACAAAAATCAAAGGAGATATTTCCGCCCGCAGCGCGCAGCTAAAGGGAATTGTGGAAGGTAATATTTCCACCGGTGAAGAGCTGGTAATCGGCGAAGGTGCGGTCATTGACGGCGACATCTGCACAACGAATTTGGAAATCAAAAAAGGCGCTATTATCAACAGCAAAATTACCATGAACAAACCCAGTCTATAAAAATAAAAAGTCGTTTTTGTGTACAGTGTCCCAAGGATACTGTACACTTTTTTCAGCCAAAATAGAACGGAGAGAACACCATGCTGCAATTGATTGTGCTTATTGTCATTGTGATTGCCTTAGATTTGGCAGTGAAACAAATCCGCAAAAGTGCAAGGCGGAAAAATATCTATGAAACAGACGAAAAAAAGAAATAAGCAAAGAAGAGTCGAAGCACATGCGCCGTGCGCGAAAAATTTTTCGCAAATGCAGCGTCAAAGAACCGCTTTCCATACGCCCAGTATGCAAAGGAACCTTTTCCTTGCCTTGCAAAAAATTTTTGCGCGCAGCGGTTCTATGAAGTCTCCGAGAGCAGATTTTTTTGCCGGCAAGGCAAAAGCACGCAGGAATACTGGCGTATTTCAAGTGATTTTAACGTAGCTGGCAAGGAAATCTGCCTCGGAGACCGCACGCGGTTCGACTCTTCTTTGCTTAACCACTAGAAAAAATGGAAAATAACAGAATAAGAACACCTTCACAGGTAAATAATAGAACTATGTTTATTATTTGCAAATTAAGTGGAGGTGCTTTTTTATTATGAAAGCAGTCATTATGGCAGGCGGCGAGGGCAGCAGGCTGCGCCCGCTCACCTGCTGTAAGCCCAAACCCCTTGCGCCGGTGATAGGAAAACCTGCGCTGGAGCATATTATATTGCTGCTGAGAGCGCATGGTATTACCGAAATCGCAGTGACACTACAGTATTTGCCCAAAATCATTATGGACTGGTTGGGCGACGGCGCGCGCTTTGGCGTGCATGTGCGTTATTTTATGGAAGCACAGCCGCTGGGTACGGCAGGCAGCGTGAAAAACACAAACGGGTTTGTGGATGAAACGTGTGTGGTGATTAGTGGAGACGCGGTTTGTGATATTGATTTATCACAGGCGGCTGCACGCCACCGGCAGAAAAAAGCGCTGGCGACGCTGGTGCTCAAGCAAGTGGACACACCGCTGGATTATGGCGTTGTTGTGACAAATGGAGAGGGCAGAGTAACACGGTTTTTGGAGAAACCGTCTTGGAGCGAGGTGTTCAGCGATACCGTCAACACCGGAATTTATATCATTGAACCGGAGGCACTGCAAAGCGTACCGGCGGGAGAAGTGTTTGATTTTTCCAAAGATTTGTTTCCGAAGTTAATGCACACAGCGGAGGGACTCTATGGCTATGTCACGGATAGTTACTGGTGCGATATCGGTTCTATCAGCGCCTATAAAACATGTCAGTTTGAAATTTTGCAGGGAAAAACGCAGATTATTCCCGAAGCGGAAGAAATACGGGAGGGCGTGTGGATTGAACCGGGCGTGACGCTGGAAAAGCAGGTGACATTGCGCCCGCCCGTTTATATCGGCAGCGGCAGTGTGATTCATGCCGGTGCACAGATTGGACCCTATACCTGTATTGGAAAAGAT
>CAMNSU010000004.1 GCA_946555455.1 uncultured Clostridia bacterium
ATTGTTTCAAAATGAATTCAATTTCTTTGTTTGTTGAACGGCTGTTAGCGCGGGCAATGCTTTTGACTTTATTCAGCAGTTCTTCTGAAATTCTAAGAGAAAACGGAGAAAAATAATTTCCATACATATCAGATGCACTCCTTCGTTTTAATATCAAAATAATTGTACCATAATTTTTTGAAATTTTATGAATTCATTTTACATGCAAAATGAATTCGATTTTATAGAAGAATTTTTGTCGAATGAAAACGGCAAAAAGTGGTGGAAACCGCAGTAAAAAGAGACATTTACCGCATTTTGCCGCCTGAAAATTTACATGTGAAAAAGATGGACATGTCAATTTATTTATGATATACTAAAGGCAACCGTTTTATAAATGAAATAAAGATGATTCTAAATGGGAAAAAATGGAATGAAAATTTCCTTATGTCAGTAGAAAAAATGATTGAGGAACATGTATAGGCAGATATTAACGCACATTTGGCAAAGATAGAATGACAGAACCATAAAATGATTTCAAATGGCTGCGTAGGCAAACAAAAGTTTAAGTCGAAGCGCAGCTTGGAATGGCAATGATAAGTGCAGGAATAAAAGGAGGCTATTACAAAATGATATCTTTTGAAGGGCGGTTACCAAACTATATCCGTTGTCTTGGCGGAACGATTGAAATGACGACGGAACAATATAAATATGGAACACAAAGTTTGAAATGGGACTATCGTGACGGTTCGCAGCTGCGGATTCGTGTGCCGGTTGGATATGCACCGATTACAGACGGCGAAGTGGATCAAACACGCTATGCCTGCGCATTATATATATTCGGAACCGGAAGCGGCGGGAAGTTGAACGTTGCTTTTTACAAAGAAGGACAGGGCTGCTGCACATTTGATATTCAGTTGGGATTTAAAGGCTGGCGCAGCGTGAGCGCAGGATTTGACCGCGACATGAGAGGAGAGCCGGTGTTCGGCATGGACGAGATGGTTCTGGAGATACGCGGCGGGGAAGGCTGCATATTGCTGGATGAAATCGTTCCGGCAAACCGTATGGATTACCGCCACATTATGGCAAGTTATCAGACGCCGGATTTTCAGGTAAAGCTGGCGCCGATTGTCGCAGACTGGAGTTTGAAAGACTGCTTCCATGTAGACTATGTGGAAGAAGAAGATTTTGAACATATCCGCGATGTGATGTGCAACTACATTATGGAGGAATTTCCGTGCAGTTTGTCGCGGCGGGACGAACTGCTCAGCGCCGTGGCGTCACTGCATATTTCCGAAGGGGCGTTTGGTCTTGTGGGCAAACGGATTGAATATGCAAAGCAGCGGGTGCAGGTCGGCGCACCTGTTGGCAGTCAGCGTGACGACTATGCGGACTTGCGCTGGGTCTCTGATTTGCTGCGTGATTTAGCAGTTTGCTGTCGGACAAAACCGGATAAACATATGGAAGCAGCATATCTGAAATTGCTGCGCTTTTTGATGATACAGGGGTTTGCGGAAGGCAGCACGATGGGAACACATTCCATTTTGGATTATGCGCTGCGTCCACTCTATCATTCGCTGCTGCTCATGCAGGAAGCAATTCGTGCGGCAGGGATTGCGCCGGCGTTGGCAAACGCAATGCGCTGGTTTTTACATATGGGACAGCGTGGATTTTTGAAAGGACAGCCGCGTGATTTTGCATCGGCGGATGATTTTAATAATCTTGCGCAGGGAATGTTGATTGCGATTCTTTTCATGGAAACGCCACAGCCGGCGGCAAATTGGATGATGGCATACCGTGCATGGCTGGCGGATAATATGCAGTTCACGGAAGGACTGCTGGATATGTTCAAAGAGGACGGCTGCATTTACCATCATGCCGGACATTATTTGGCGTATGGACAAGGCGCGATGTCGGGCGTTGCGCCGGTCGTCTATGCTTTGACAGGAACGGCGTATGACTTGCCGCTTCCGGCGTGGGAAAACATGAAATATGTGCTGCTGAATATGCGATTTCAATGTGGTAAACTGGATTATCCGATTGCGTTTTCCGGTAGACACCCACTGGGTACATGGGCGCTGGATAGGACGCCGTTTAAATATTTTGCACTCAGTGCACTGCGCCGCCATGATGAAGAAATGGTGAGCGTGTATCTGCGTCTGATGGGAAAACCCAAGACACAGATGGATTATATCCTTTCCACGTTTGCGCGTCCTGAAAAAACGCCGCAGGGCAACCGGTCTTATCCATATGCCTGTGCGAATGTACACCGGCGCGGCAAGTGGACGGTTGTGACAAAAGGATTTTCCCGCTACCTTTGGGGCAGCGAAATTTATCAGGGCAGCAACATGTATGGACGGTACCGTTCCTATGGCGTTGTGGAACTGGTGCATGAGGATGGGCTGCGTGCGAGCGGATTTTCCCATGACGGCTATGACTGGAACCGTTTTCCGGGCGCAACAACAGTTGTTTTGCCGATGGAACAGCTTCGGGCACAGGTACATAATGTGGATGCGCAAAGCGGATTTGAAGAAATGCTGCTGGGCAGCGAATCGTTTGCCGGCAGCGCGTCGTTGGACGGAAACGGTATGTTTTCCATGATTTTGACCGGACACCCCAAATATGACGGTTCCATGCGGGCGTATAAATCCGTGTTTTTAATAGACAATTTCATTTTGCTGCTGGGCAGCGGCATTGAAAACAGCAGTTCATATGAAACGGAAACGACATTATATCAAAACGTGATTCGCACGGGCGACATGCCGCCGCAGCTGGGCGGAAAAATGATTACAGGCGAAGTCGTGATGAACGGTGCCGATGTGCTGGAGGATAACCGCGGTCATAAATATTATCTGCCGGAAGGCACACGTGTCCGCCTGCACTGCGGCGCACAAAAATCCATGAGTTCCACCGACACAGGCGAAACGGAAGGAGCGTTTGCGGTCGGCAGTATTTTGCATGGTATCTCACCCAAAAATGCATCCTATGTCTATGGCATTGGGATTGACGGCGCGCCGGAACCAACCTATCAAGTGCTGCAACAGGACGAACGGGCGCACGCGGCAAGGGTCGGAGATGTGCTTTGCGCCGCATTGTTTACGCCGGGAGAGACGGCAGGCATTGAAGCGGATGAACCGCTTTTGCTGATGATGCGGCAGACGGAAACGGGAATACGGATTGCCGTGTGCAACCCTGATTTGGGACTTTATGACGAAGACCCCACGCAGTTTAATGAATTGGGGATTCAGCGCGAGGTCAGCATTTATTCACGGAATTGGCTGAAAACACCTGTAGCGACCAAGCGGGTACACATACGGCTGCCGGGTCTGTATTGTGACGCAGAGGGAGAGCCGCTGGACAACAAAGGCGGGAAAACCTGTTTGACATTGAACCTCAAAGGCGGCGCGGTGGTAACGCTGGATTTGGCGCGCGCCGAGTAAAGGGACAAATTTTTTTAGCAGTGCGGCGGATTTTGTAGAAATTCCGGCGGATTCTGCGAAATATGGCATAGCAACAAAATATGTTAAAGTTTGAGGGAGGAATTGTTATGAAAAAACTGGTATCGTTTGTGCTTATGATAGGGCTTTTGTGCAGCGTTGTGACGGCAGCCGCGGGCGAAGAAGTGCGGTGGGATTTGCAAAAACCTCCGGCAATAGAAGAGTATTATTTGGACACATATGGCGATTTTGAGTCAGAAGAACTCATCTTTTTCGGCGTGAGCGGCGGATTTCCAAAAGAAGACGCGAAGGCGGCGGCAGGGAAGATTGCACGGCTGCTTTCCGCTATTCCGTTTGAGCCGTCTGAAAAGCAAATAGAATTTCCGGGCGATGCAGGGATTCATCTCTATTTTCAACATGCAGCGGATATCGAACGAATAGCGCATGTGTTTATACTGCCGGAAGGGGTTCTCATGGCGGATATAGCAAGAAAAGATTGGGTAAAACATAGCGCATTTATTGAAATGGATACACAAAAACTGGCAGCGGATATCCGAAACCTGATGAGCGATGCGATTCGTAAGGTAGAACAATATGAGGAGCAGCAGGAGCAGCAGAAAAAAGAGGAGCGCGCGCAATATGAAACAGAGCTTTCCTCTTTCCGAAAATTATATTCCGCAAAAGTGCCGAAGTTTACGTTCCAACGCATGGGAACAACACAGATGTCTCTTGAAGTGGGGATTTGTTCCTATCAGACGGTCGGCACCGGAACTCCTGTTTACGCCTACTATTTGGAACTGGGTGAGAATGGTACGGTTCGTGTGGCGGACAGCATAGATAAAAACAACACGGTTTCATTTTATGAACTGAAAATCTATCAGGACAAGAGCAATCATAAGTATTATCTGAACCGTCAGAGTCAAAATATACTGAAATGCGTGGTGACGCTTGGCGTGTCCGCAGACGGCGCGTTAGAAACCATTGACGCTACCATGTCACATTCTAACTACAAAGGGTCGGCGAAAAGAGGAGAATTTACCGAAAGCGGAACGCTGAAAACCTATGGCGATTTAAAATTGCCGGTTCCGGCGGCTACCCAAAAGACGGAAACACCGGAGCAAACAGAGACAAACAAACCGGATTCGGAACAGACGAAACCGGAGGATAAAACACCGACGGCGGACGCGGAAACAAATAAAACCGATTCCGATACGCCGAATACAGATGACAAAAAACAGGAGCAGCAAGCGCCTGAGAACGGTGAAACGGAAAAGCAGCCGGAAAAACAGGAGGACGAGAAGCAGAACGGCGAGCAGCAGGAGGGCGAACCGCTGCCGACGGAACCCGAAAAACAACCGCCGACGCCTGCCGGAGAAATTACGGCGCAAACCTATCTGGAATGCGCCAACCGACTGAATCAATTGGGATTGCTGCGCGGCACGGGAAACGGATATGAACTGGAATCCGGATTCACACGCGCGCAGGGCGCGACAATGTTGGTTCGTCTGCTGGGCGAAGAAAAAACAGCTTTAGAACGCGTGCCGCAGGGGATTTTTACAGATGTTCCGGCGGACCATTGGGCGGCGCCGTATGTGGAATATTGCTATGAAAACGGTATCACCAAAGGAACCGGCGGCAATCAATATTCGCCGGAAACGCCAATGAACGGCGGGCAGTATATGACGCTGGTTCTGCGCGCGCTGGGTTATACGGAAATAGAGCCGGAGAATGCCGCTGCCGCCGCCGTGGATTGTGCATTGCTGTCTCAGACAGAAGCAGAAAAGATAGCGCAGATAGAACAGCTTGGAAGAGACAACATGGTTTATATTTCCTATCAGGCATTAACCGTACAGCGAGCGGACGGAAAAACGTTGATAGAAGCGTTGACAGAAAAACGCGCGGTTGAGACAGAAACCGCACGGCAGTTGGGGCTTTTGAAATAGTTGTGTCACGCGGACAGCGGATATTTTCTGTGATGTGCCTGTTTTAATGCTTCATGAAAGCGTATTGTACAAGAGTTGCAGAAAAAGAATCATTACGCTTCTTCTGGTGGAAGATATATGCAGAAACCATATGAAAATAATTACTCCTTACCAATATAAAATAAAACACGCGCCTGCAAGATAAGCAGGCGCGTGTTTTGTTTTCAGGTTTTTTCAATAGGCAAACAAAAGTCGAATCCCTTATGCCTAGAGCGCTGGTCTACGAGATGTTTTCCAAAGAGACCGCAAATCTTTTGGAAAAATGTGCGCTTTTCTCCTAAAAAAGCATTTTTGTCTATTGCAGTTGCTGCACGATTCTTTGGAACACCGCCGCGGTTTGCGCTCTGGTGGCGTTTGCCGCCGGTGCAAAAGTGCCGTCCTCATTGCCCTGCAAAATGCCTTTATCCGCTGCCCAGACAGTCGCTTCTGCGGCATAATCGGAAATCGCGCTGCTATCCGTATAATTCAAATTGCCGTTTGCGGCGGTGTCATAGGCTTTGTATTTGGCGTAGCGGTAGAGAATTGCCGCCATCTGTTCACGCGTGATGTTTTCCTCCGGCGCGAACAATTCATCGGAAACGCCTGCCACAATACCGTTTTGCCGCGCCCAATATACAGCGTTGCCGTACCAGCTTTGCGCGTCTACGTCCGCAAAGGGATATCCCAATATTTCATTGGATAAATCCGGCTGGTTTTCCAAGCGGTAGAGTACCGTCACGAACATTGCCCGTGTCACATCAGCCTCCGGCGCAAATTCCGTTTCGCTCACGCCCGTCATAAGACCGCAGTTACGAACGAATTCCACTGCCGACGCATACCATTCGCCGCTGTAAACGTCTGTGAAGATGCCGGTCGGTATACGGCTTCCGACTTCCGGAAGAGTGCGCAGAACAGGTCTGCCAAGCGATTCACTCATCACCCATGTGTCCGAGAAATCCCAACCGGCAAAGGTGGAAGGGTTGGAAAATGCCGCGTGGTCAATTGCAGCAGAATCAGCAGCATCTGCATCAATAAAGGCTTCCGCGCGCAGCGAATAATATGATACCGTGCGTTCAAGGTTTATACCCGCAAGATAATAACAGCCGGTGACATTACCGGAGATATTCTTCCCAACGACTCCGCCGGGAGTCTGGTTGGTGGCAGTAACAGCGCCGGCATTATAACAATTGACAATCATTCCGGGAACTGTTTGGGTAAAGGAACCGGGAGCATAGCTGCCGTTTTCTCCTGTAATTCCACCGCTCTTTATCCCATAGATAACGCTGCCGGTGTTATAGCAATTTTTCACGGTGCCCAGATTTCTCCCAAGGATACCGCCAACCACACTATGGACAGCACGGTGAGGATCGTATGGAACACCTTTAATAGTCCCTGTATTATAGCAACCGGTTATATTTCCGGTATTGTAACCAGCAATGCCGCCACAATCATACATATTATCAATATCTCCCATATTGCAGCAGTCGCTTACGGTTCCGTTATTCTTGCCAACGATACCGCCGATAGTATACCAACCGACAATTCCACTGAAATGATGACATGCTGTTATAGTTCCATCATTTATGCCAACAATGCCGCCGCCAGTGTTTTCGCAAAACAGTCCGCCCATATAATGACAGTCTATTACCATGCCCATATTTTGCGCAGCAATGCCGCCGGCAGAGGTGGTACCCCTGATATAACCATCTACATTGAGATGCTGAATCGTTCCTGTATTAACTCCAAATAGTCCTAGTCCTAAATAAGTACCGTCCGTCTGCTTCATATGGACTTCCTGTCTTATATAGAGTCCGGTGATTTTATGTCCACCGCCGTCAAACGTGCCGGCGAAGGGTTTGTCCAGCGTGCCGATTGGCATCCATTGATGTTCTTCACTGCCGCCGAGGTCAATGTCCGCTGTGAGCGTGACAGTGGCGCCGCTGTAGTCGTTGCCTGCGTTCACGTTATCGCGGAAGGCTTCCAGTTCAGCAAGCGTGGAAATGATTAAATCCTCTGTTTCAACGGCTGAAACAGCAGCCGAAACAAACAGGAGAACCAATGTAATAAGTGTGATGAACCCAAGTGGTTTCCGTTTCATGGGCAAAATCCTTTCTTTGCAACTATTTTATGCCAATTCTGCTAAGGTTTCGCTGTTTTTATAGCTAAAGTTGGAACTCATGCCAATGGCATGAGTTCCAACTTTAGCTTGCTTCAGTCAAATTTTCGTCCCAATAAATTCATTTATTGCAGTTGCTGCACGATTCTTTGGAACACCGCCGCGGTTTGCGCTCTGGTGGCGTTTGCCGCCGGTGCAAAAGTGCCGTCCTCATTGCCCTGCAAAATGCCTTTATCCGCTGCCCAGACAGTCGCTTCTGCGGCATAATCGGAAATCGCGCTGCTATCCGTATAATTCAAATTGCCGTTTGCGGCGGTGTCATAGGCTTTGTATTTGGCGTAGCGGTAGAGAATTGCCGCCATCTGTTCACGCGTGATGTTTTCCTCCGGCGCGAACAATTCATCGGAAACGCCTGCCACAATACCGTTTTGCCGCGCCCAATATACAGCGTTGCCGTACCAGCTTTGCGCGTCTACGTCCGCAAAGGGATATCCCAATATTTCATTGGATAAATCCGGCTGGTTTTCCAAGCGGTAGAGTACCGTCACGAACATTGCCCGTGTCACATCAGCCTCCGGCGCAAATTCCGTTTCGCTCACGCCCGTCATAAGACCGCAGTTACGAACGAATTCCACTGCCGACGCATACCATTCACCGCTGTAAACGTCTGTGAAAGAACCGCTTTGTGTCGGCGTGTTAGGCGTCGTGTCCGGTGAAGGCGGTGTTACAGGAGCGGGCGTTGCAACAGGAATGGGTACGACACCGCCGCTGCAGCTTCCTCCACGGTTTCCACCGCCTCCTCCTCCGCCACCGGCACCACCACCGCCTCCTCCGCCGAAACTACCGCCGCCGCCGGATATGGTGACGGATAGGGTTTGCGGCGCAGAGTCGTTGTGGTTGCTGTCGCCGAGAACTTTATAATATACCGTATAGGTCTTTGCGTCTGTTCCGGTCGGAATACTTGCGGAATAATCCCGTCCGTTCAAAGAATATTGCATAGTGCCGTCCACGGACTGTCCCGCCGTGATGAGCGCCTGCGGTTTGCCGTTATACGTGAGTCCTGTTTTGGCTGCTGGCGCTGTGTAGGACGGGTCAGCTTTGTTGACCGTCACTGTCACCGTCAACGTGAGAGATAGAGGATTTTTAGTCTGCGATTTTGCTGTTGCCTGTATCAGCAGCGAGTAATCACCTATCGCCGCAGTCGCCGGAACCGTCAGAGTATCGCCGCCTACTGCCGCGCCCAAAGTGTCGTTGCCGCTCGTAATGGTATAGACATACGCATATTGCGGCGCGTCTATGCCGCTGGAAGCTAAAAAGGCGGACAAATCCTGCGTTGCCGCTGTACCATAGACAGCGGTAACGGTTTTCCCTGAAATGGTGACGGAACTTTCCGGAATGGAACGCAAAATCGGGCGACCGAGCAATTCGTCCATTCTCCAGGTATAATCAAATCCCCAGCCGCTAAAACTGCCTTTCTGCGCAAAAGCTTCCTTGTCGAGCACCCACGCCTGTCCGGCAACATCTGCACCATCCAGTCCGGCGTTGCCAATGCCGCCGATGGTAGAGGCGCCGGTGAGATAGTAGCAGTCTGTAACAACGCCGCGATTGTTTCCCACTATGCCGGCAGGGTTGCGGTTGGCGTCCCCAATGATGCCAACGCCGCCGCTGCCGGTAAATCCGGCTTTCCGGCGGACTGCGCCGATATTGTAGCAATTTTGAATGCTGCTGTTTTGCGTATCGTTGTATCCGGCAACGCCGCCAATGTTAGACAGTGCGCTAACCGCACCGGTTGTATAACAATCTTTGATTTTTCCGGTGTTCCAGCCGACAATGCCGCCGGCATGGCTGCCGCCCTCGCAATTGATATCGCCGGTGTTGTAGCAGACAAGGATATTGCCATAGGAAGCGTTGCGACCGACAATGCCGCCGACCATGGCTCCGGAGGGGGCGTTCATTGCACCGGTATGATAGCAGCTTGATACCATTCGGTTATAGCCATTTTCGCCGACAATACCGCCGACACAGCTTTCGCCTGTGATAGTGCCATCATGGTGACAGTCCGTAATGGTTCCTTCGCTGAATCCGACAATGCCGCCGACGCGTTCTGTGCCGGTTATATTGCCGGTTACAGAACAATAGGAAACAGAACCTTTTTCGTGCTGTCCGACAATGCCGCCCACATAAGTGCTGCCGGTGACGGTTCCTGCTACTTTGACATTTTGAATGGTTCCGGTACTATAGCCAAACAGCCCTTGATAGGCGCTATCCGGTTGGTCAATATAGAGTCCTGTGATTTTGTGTTCCCGACCTTCAAATGTGCCTGCAAACGGCGCTTCTTTTGTGCCGATTGGCGTCCATTGTTTTGTACTGCTGCCGCCAAGGTCAATGTCCGCTGCAAGCGTAATCGTGAGGTTGTGATAGTCGTTGCCCGCGTTCACACTGTCTCGGAACGCTTCCAGTTCAGCGGCAGTAGAAATCGTGACATCTTTTAAACTATCCTCCGGAATCGCGCGCAGGACAGGTCTGTCGATGGTATTGTCTATTTTCCAGACAGTTTCAAAATCCCAGCCGTCAAAAGTGAACGATTTTGCAAAGGCGGATTTCTCAATTGCCTCCGCCTGTCCCAGAACGTCCTTGCGGTCCAGTCCGCCGGCAGAATTACCAAGACCGCCTGTAGCAGTGTTCACAAGATAATAGCAATGTGTAACAATGCAGCTTGCACCGCTGCCGGTTCCGTTGGTGATGCCGGAACCGCCGGAAATAGTGCCGATATTATAGCAATTTGTCATTTCGCCCGGTATATTATATCCTGTAATACCGCCGACACAGCCGATACCGGTGACGGCGCCGGTGTTGTAGCAATCGGTTACAATATTTAAATTAGCGCCTGCGATACCACCGATATACGGTTCGCCGGTGACAGCACCAGTATTATAACAACATATTATCTTGCCGGTACTGGAACCTGTGATACCGCCTACGCTGGTTTCGCCGGTAATGGTACAAGTATTATAACAATTTTTGATTGTTCCATAAGAATTTTCTCCTGCAATACCGCCAACGTCAATACCGCCGGTAACAACTCCCGCCACGCCGAGGTTTTGAATAGTTCCGGTGTTAAAACCGAACAACCCTTGATCGCCGCGTTTAGATTGATTGATATAGAGTCCTGAAATCTCGTGACCGCCGCCGTCAAACGTGCCGGCAAACGGTGCGTCCGCTGACCCAATCGGCGTCCACTGATGTTCTTCGCTGCCGCCCAGGTCAATGTCTGCTGCGAGTACGACGGTGACGTCGCTGTAGTCGTTGCCCGCGTTCACACTATCGCGGAGGGCTTCCAGCGCCGCAAGGTTTGTAATGGTATGCAGCATGGTTCCGCCGCCGCTGCCGTCTTCAGCATTCAAACATAAAACAGGTCTGCCCAGCGACTCGTTCAGCGCCCAAACCGTTTCAAAATCCCAGTTCACAAAAGTAGACTGCTGTGCAAACGCCGTTTTAGGAACCGGTTCCGCCTGTCCTGCAACGTCATCACTGGCGGTTGTGCCGGAATGCCCGATGCCACCCGCCGCAGTGTCCGCAAGATAGTAGCAGTTGGAAAGATTCCCCAGCAGATTATTGCCAGCGATACCGCCGACAGCGGAGTTGCCGCGAATGCTGCCGACGCTGTAGCAATTGGTGACTGTGCCGGAACAGGTGCTGACAATGCCGCCGATATAGCTGCTGCCGCTGACCCTGCCGGTATTATAGCAATTGATAACGGTGCCGCCATTGGTGCGTACCACACCGCCGGTAGAGGAAGCGCCGATGCTGCCGGTGTTATAACAATTGGAGACGATAGCCTTTGTACCGTTGCTATCCACGATACCGCCCGCCCACTCATGACCGGAAATCGCACCGGTGTTGTAGCAGCCGGAGATGGAACCGTCATTGTTTCCGGCAATACCGCCAATAAACATGTTTCCGCCAACGGTGCCGTCATTATGGCAATTTGTGATACTGCCTTCATTCCAGCCCACAATGCCGCCGACTTGTTCGGAGGAGCTGTCGGGTGCAACAGCGCCGCTGTGAGAACAATTTATAATGGAACCGAGATTATATCCGGTAATGCCGCCAATGGTATCTGCACGCCGACCGGCATTGCCGACAACGCCGTCATGATGACAGTTTAAAATACTGCCCTCATTTTTTCCGACAATGCCGCCGGTATAGTCCATACTGCGGACGTCGCCCGATACGCTGAGATTTTGAATGGTTCCGCTGCTGCGGCCGAACAATCCTTGAAATCCGTTCCCAGGAACATCGTTGATACAAAGTCCTGAAATCTTGTGATCGCCGCCGTTAAAAGTACCGGCGAACGGTTTGTCCAGCGTGCCGATTGGCGTCCATTGATTTTCATAAGTAATAATGCCGTAATCGTCATTGACGCGACCGCCTAAATCAATGTCCGCTGCAAGCATGACAGTGGTGCCGCTATAGTCGTTGCCCGCGTTTACGCTATCCCGAAACGCTTGCAGTTCGGCAAGCGTGGAAATCACGAGAGAAGTAATTTCCGTTTTGCCGGCGCTTTCCGGAATTTCGCGCAGAATTGGTCTGCTAAGGGTGTTGTCTATTTTCCAGACATTCTCAAAATCCCAGTTCACAAATGCAGATTGCCGCGCAAATGCAGTATTGTCAATTGCCTCTGCCTGTCCGGCAACATCTGCGCCGTCCAGTCCGCCCGAAGCAGTATCCGTCAGATAATAGCAATTTGTGACTGTATAGGTGATTTCACCGTCCACGCCGTTTGTGATACCGGAACCGCCGGAAACCGCGCCGATATTATAGCAATTTGTGATGACGCTGCGTGCGCCGCCCGCAGAGCCGCTGCCATCGTTAACACTGACAGCCCGCCCGACAATGCCGCCGGCAAATTCCTTGCCGGAAACCGCGCCGGTATTATAGCAATCGGCAATATTGCTGTCATTGCCGGAACCGCCCGCGATACCGCCGATAAGTTCGTTGCCGGAGACGGAACCAGTATTATAACAGCGAAGGATTTTACAGTGGTCGCTGATGCCGAACTGCGTGTCGGCATGACCGCCTGCGATACCGCCGACAATCATTCCGCCTTTTACAGTACAATGATTGCAGCAGTTTTGGAGCCAGCCGAAAGTATTGTTGTTGCCGACAATGCCGCCGACATAAGCGCCGCCGGTAACGGAACCGTCCACACAAAGGTTTTGAATGGTTCCGGCGTTATGCGCGAATAACCCTTGATAATCGTCATTCGGTCGGTTGATATGTAATCCTGTGATTTTGTGACCGGCACCGTCAAAAATGCCGCCGAACGAAATATCTTTTGTGCCAATCGGCGTCCATTGGTTTTGTTCGCTGCCGCCGAGGTCAATATCCGCCGCGAGCGTGACATAGAGGTCATAGGATTTTTCTCCGGCGTTCACACTGTCCCGAAAGGCTTCCAGTTCGGCAAGCGTGGAAACAGTTATTCTTCGATAGCTGTCCTCCGCAAGTGCGCGCAAAACCGGTCTGCCAAGGATGACGTCCATGTCCCAAACGGTTTCAAAATCCCAGCCCTCAAAGGTGGGCGAATGCTCAAATAAATTTTTTTCAATGGCGGTTGTCTGTCCCGACGTGTCTGCGCCGTCAAAACCGCCTGTGGCAGTGCCCGCCAGATAATAGCAGCTTGTGATGGTGAATGGCTTCGCTTCGCCCGCTCCGATACAGTCGCCGATGATACCGGAGCCGCCGGAGACCGCGCCGATATTATAGCAATTCGATAATACGCCGGGCGCAAGCATACGACCTGCAATCCCGCCGCTGCTGTCGCTGCCGGAGACCGCGCCGGTGTTATAACAATTTGTAATATTACTATGTTCACCGGAACCGCCAGCGATACCGGCAACCATGGTTTCACCGGAAATTGCGCCGGTATTATAACATTTTGTTATTTCGCAGCCACTGGTGCCGGAATCGCGGTCGCCGTTTGCGCCTGCGATACCGCCGACCATGCTCACGCCGGTGACGGCGCAGTGGTTATAACAATTTTTGATTGCTCCATAAGCAGTGTCGCCAACAATACCGCTGACACGCATACTGCCGGTAACAGAACCGTCCACGCCAAGATTTTGAATGGTTCCGGTATTGCTGCCAAACAGCCCTTGATAGGAGCTGTCCGGTTGGTTGATATACAAACCAGTGATGGTATGTCCACCGCCGTCAAACGTGCCGCCAAAAGGCATGTATTTTGTACCAATCGGCGTCCACTGATGTTCTGCGCTGCCGCCGAGGTCAATGTCTGCTGTGAGCGTGACGGTGGCGCCGCTGTAGTCGTTGCCCGCATTCACGCTATCACGAAAGGCTTCCAATTCGGCAGCAGTGGAAATGGTGAAATCCTCCGCTGCGGCGACAGGAAGGGCAACCGGCAGAGAAGAGAAAATCAGCGCGGCTGCCATGATAAAACTGAGTGTTTTTCGTTTCATGAAACGTACCCCCTTAAAAAATACACGCAGGAAAAACTCCTGCGCCCCAAGTAACGCAGCTTTTATGCCTATGTAAAACTACGTTTATAGATAGTCATAGTATATCACATTTTCTTTGGTTTGTAAATAGTATACAGAAAAAATGTTTCTTTTTTTTTTTTTTTGTATATCATTTACAAAAATAAATGCTTTGGATTAGAAATTTTTGCAATGACTTATTATGGTTTACGGCTTTTCTTGCATTTTCGCACAAGTTATGGTATAGTAAGCGGTGTAAGCAAAGAAAAAGAATGTACCAAAAATGAAAATTTACAAAAGAAAAGGGCGGGAATGACATGAAATTTTTTTCGGAGTTTAAAACGTTTATTGCGCGTGGAAACGTGATGGACATGGCAGTCGGCGTGGTGGTAGGCGGCGCGTTCAAGAGCATCATTGACTCGCTCGTTGCAGATATTATTATGCCTGCCGTGAGTCTGCTGACAGGAAAAATCAATATTGCGGATTTGGCGGTACGGATTCCCAATCCGCTGGACATGGATCAGGTATTGATTAGTTTAAATTATGGGAATTTTCTACAGCAAATCGTGAATTTTTTGATTATTGCATTTACGATTTTTGTTGCGGTCAAATGTGTGAATGTCATGCATGACAAAATGCGCCGCAAAGCAGAGGTGCAAGTCGCAGAGGAGCCGCCTGCACCGACATCGGAGGAATTGCTGGCAGAAATACGCGATATTTTGAAAAACGAAAACAACGAAAACGAGAGTTCCGAACTGCAAGCGGAGGAACTGATTGACGAATAAAACAGCAATGGAATAGGCGGAAAATTTCAGATAGGAAAACAGCATAGGAAAACCGAAAGTCGTACAGTACATACGGTTTGATTTTCTCATGTCTGAGCCGTGTGATTTGGAAATAAACCAAGGGGCGCTGCAAAATGCAGCGCCCCTTGGTTTGCACCTAATATCATACATCAGGCGTCTTATTTCTCATCATGAGACAAGATAAACGTTTTCAGAATATCTTCCAGATAATTCAGTTTGTCCTGCGGGCAACGGGAAATCATCCCTGTAATCCGTTTATAGGATCTGGTTGCCGCATTTTGATCCTCGCCAAACAGAATGTAGTCGGTTGAAAGTTTCAGTGTGTCCGAAACGAGCAGAAGTGTTTCAATAGACATTCCTTTATACCCGAGTTCAATGTCGCCACAGAATTTTTCCGTCACGTGAAGCCGTTTTGACATCTCGCGACGAGTGATTCCCATTGCTTCGCGGGTCCGTCTGATTCTGTTTCCGGAACCAAGCTTATCGTAATCTAAAGCCATCTTTTCGCACCCCTTTCTTTAAAATACTTTCTTGCCGCCATTGCTTGTCCCAGCAATGGAACCGGCAAGTGAAATTCTGAAATTAGTATGTAAATATTGCATAATAGTCACTTTGTGACGATTATGCGGATTTAAAAAGTGCCTCCGCCTCGCCACGCATAAAACGTGGCAACCGGCGGAGATGTACGAAATTATACCAAATTTGCTTCGCAATTATGGTATAATAGTTGCTTTGGATATATTATACCCTGAGATGACAGTATCATAAATGCACCAATGGAGACAAAATTTATAACTTCTAGGAGAAGTATGCAAAATTAGGATAAAACAGTATTATACGCGGGGAAATAGCATATTGCCACGCTTTGCAATATAGACTATCTGTCAATAACAGAATACCCTGTCGGAGCATGGGCTAAGGGAAGCTATACGCTGCCGCCGCGCACTGCAAAGCGGAATCTGCTTCGCAGACCAAATAGAGATTCAGGTTTCTTTTCGTTCTATTTATTTGCGCACTGTCACCGCGGGACGTATGCCCGCCGGCTCCGCCGCATCACGCATCAGGACGAATCCGTCGGTACCCACAACCCGCTGCATACTGCCATTATTGCCGTAAGGCGCAAGCAGCCACCAATCTGCGCCGCGCCTGGTCGGAAAACTGCCAAACATCTCCGGCGTGGGAAGATATACATTGTCCATGGTTGTTTTATAATAGGAAGTTTCCGCCAAATCTGCCGTGCGGCGCGGGTCGAAATGCCAGAACAACGCGTGCTGTCCGCCTTCACTTTTCGCCGCATAGGGTTCGGACAACAATTCCCGCTGTTCCACCGTCACCAGCCGCTGCACTTCCTCCGGCGTAAATTGTGCCAAAAAGGTGCTGCCCAGCCAGCCGCGCAGCGTGCTGTCGCTCCATAAATTGCTGCCTTTTTCATCAAACGGGCGGGTCGTCACCACGTCGCGGCATACCAGCGTCATGGTTTCCGCGTCCTCCTGCACAACTTCCCACATCAACGGTTTGTTTTCAAACCGTCCAAACTGCACGAGCGGCAGGGCGTGCTGCGTATGAACCAACACCGCCGTCAGCAATACTGCCGTCAGCACACAGCCGACTACCGCCGCCGGACGCCAGTGTACTTTGCACCAGCGCGCCGCCCGAAGCAACCGCGGTGCAACCCAAAGCACCCCTGCTGCCACCAAACCATCTATCAAATGAATCAACAAAAACATGTGCTTGGACAAATCTGCTTCGCCGTTTCCGAAAATGGGCAGTACCCACGCAGCCCATACCGCCGCGCATACTGCCAGCAGCGCGCCATAGGCGGCAAGCGATTCCCGTTTGCGTTTTCGGCGGAGACACTGCACCAAGCGCCACAGGGCAAACAGGCTCACCAGCACCAACGCAGGAAGCATCACAGCAAAACAATACAGTACGCCGGAACGTACCCGTAAATGGCTCCAAGCGCTGCTGCGTTTTACATGCACCATGCGTTTGGAGGACAGATTCCCCAGATAGGGCGGACGGATATAGGCGCTGCACATCAGCGCAGTATCCATTTTTTCCAGCAGCCGCACAGGGTGGCGCAGGTAAAATCCCATCACACGCACTTTGGAAACTTTTTCATAAAATCCTTGTCGGAACGCGTCCGAATAGATATCCATAGGATAAGACGATTGATAGGCGTGTGTCCCTGCCAGCGGCGCATATGCCGTGTCCAGTCCCAGTTCTGCCAAATCCTGTTCCGGCGTATCGGAATTTTTCAGCACGCCGAAAAACACCGCCTGATAATTGGTGTCGTTTTCCATCCAGTCCGGAATACTGCTATAAAGCGCCCCCTGACTTACTAACAATGCCGCGCACAAAACGCCTGCCGAAAGGCTTAGCCATTTTCCGCTGCCGCGCAGCAGCAAAAGCAGCGATACCAGCCCAAACAGACACGCCAGCGGAATGTTTGCTAGTTTGGAACCACCAAAGAAATAGAGCGTGATGTAGAGCAAAATCCAACTGCCCCACCGCCGCGGATTGTCATACAGCCGCAGCCAAAGTCCCACTGCCACAAGCAGCGACACAAATTGCAGCGCTTCGCCGTAGAACGAATGGAAATAGAGCACATAGCCCGCGTCACAAAACAGAAATACCAACAGTATCGCCGCCAAAATCCGCCGCGGCATGGTACCGCGCGGCAAATGCCGCAGAATCAGCCACACTGCCGCTGCTAAAAGCAGTGCATAGAGCAACGCCAGAAATGCCAGATTATAGTTGTCCACGCTGCCGCCTACGGATTTGTTATAGAAAAAGTTCATGACTTTGGAGCCTTGAATCAGCAAAAACTGCGGCGAATAATAGAGTCCATCATCCGTGGTGGAGGGCAGTGACGCCACTTGCTGCGCCGCACTGCCACCCTCCAAATCCATGACATAGTATTGTTGGAACAAAAAACTGCTGCGACCGTCACCGGTGGGGTGGATACGGTTGACATTCATCACCCGCGCGAAATCTCCGTTATCGCTGAGGCCTGCGTTTTGTCCCCAAAACAGCGTGACCAACACGAGTGTAAGCGCCAATGCCGCGCCGAAAAAGGGCAAAAGCCGTTCTATCCACCACCGGATAGTTTGAGATTGTTTTTCTTTTGTCGAAATAGGTCAAGCCTCCTTTCGCCCCTGTACACAGAGGGATTATATTACGCGTTCCGCAATAAACGCCACCACAACCGCCGCCAGTGCAACGCTGACCAGCCCGCGTCCGAAATAGGACAGCAGCAGCGCTGCCAAAAGCGCCAGCGCCGCGCTGAGCGTGCTGGAGGTGGAATATAATATCGCCGGAAACGTCATGCCCGCCAGCACGGCATATGGCATGTAATATAAAAAAGAATTCACAAACGGAGACTTGATTTTGCGCCGCACCGCCACCAGCGGCAGCACGCGCGGAATATAGGTCACCAGCGCCATGGTCAAGATGGCAAGCGTTATGTAAACAGCCGTCATGATTCGTTTTCCTCCGTTTCTCCGCCGGTACGCAGCGGCATAAGCCACGCTGCCGCCGCACTTGCCAGCACCGCCGTGATAATCACCGACCAGCCTGCGGAGATTTTGCAAAGTCCCGGCAGGTAATACAGCGCGCAGCTAATGCCGGCCGCCAGCAGTGATGTGCATAAAATGCCTTTGGATTTCTTTGCGCTGGGCACGACAATCGCAATGAACATGGCATAGAGCGACACGCCGAACGCCGATTTCACCGACGCCGGCAGCAATGCGCTTGCCGCCGCGCCTACCCATGTACCCGCCGCCCAGCCGCAAAACGGACCCACAATCAGCCCCATCATGAAGGCGAATGTCAGCGTTCCCTGCTGCATGGACGCAATCGCGTAGATTTCGTCTGTGATACCAAATCCGCAAATGAGCCGCTGCGCCAGCGTCATGGAAGGGTCTACCTTTTGCGACAATGCCAGCGACATCAGCATATAGCGGATATTGATGATGAACGTTGCCGCGGCAATTTCCACCAGCGGCGCACAGCTTATCATCAGTTTCGTACCCGCGACCTGTCCCGCTGAGGTTAGATTGGTCATGGAAATCAGCACTGCCTGTAAAATGCTTAAGCCCCCGCCCTGCGCCAGCATACCAAACCCAATGGATACCGGAAAATATCCCAGCGCAATGGGCATTCCCGCCCGCAGCCCGTTTTGAAATTGTTGTCTCATGCCGGAAAATCCCCTTTTGCAAAATACATAGATAAATTTATTGTAACATAAAAAAACGCCGCCGTCAAATAGGTACAAAAGAACGGCTTTTTATCAAATATCTTGCAACAGACTTTTGCACATGGTATAATAGTCACAAAGTGACTATTATACGGATTTGAAAAGTACCTTCGTCTCGTCTCCCGATTCGCCTCCCGATTTGCCTCCCTTGCCTAAAGGGAGGGGGACCAAACGAAGTTTGGTGGAGGGATTCCAAGGGAGGGGGACCAGCCGTAGGCTGGTAGAGGGATATTGCTGGTGGAGGATATGCGGCACGCTAAGCGGCGGGAGGTATGCAATTTTGGAACGGCAAAAGCATTTTTATGATAATATGATAAAAACGATACTAGTTAAGGAGGGAACAGAATGGGATTTTTATGGGTTGCGTTAGGCGGCGCGGCAGGTGCAATGGGCAGATATGCAATCAGTTTGATTCCATCGAAAACGACATTTCCGTTTTTGACGCTTGTTACGAATATCATCGGCGCAATCGCAATCGGATTTATCGTTGGCATTGTCAGCGCGCGAGACGAGGCGATGCAAAACGGCGTTTTATTCTGGAAAACCGGCGTTTGCGGCGGATTCACCACGTTTTCCACGTTTTCGCTGGAGGCTTACGGATTATTTGAACAGAAATTATACCTGCAAGGGGGACTTTATATTGCGCTGAGCGTGGTTTGTTGTATTTTGGGCGTGATATGTGGTAAAAAATTGGCATTATTAAGATAGAAAATAGATTTCGCCATAGCAGGCAGCCGCTCACAAAGCGGCTGTCTGTTTGCATATAGAGACAGAAAAATCTGTTCGCCGGCGGCGAAAGAAAAATGAAACCGTGAGACGGTTTTTACTTGATTTTCTTGCCATTATGTGGTATGCTAATGATTAGGCTGATAAGAGCCGAATCCCATACCATTATTTTATGTTGGAGAATCATTTTATGGAAGATATCATCAAAAAAGTATGCTTCACAGGCAAACGTCCCGCCTCCATGCCGTGGGGAGACGACGAAACCGACCCGCGGTGTGAAAGACTGAAACGGCGGCTGGAGGAGGAAATTTTGCAAGCGGTGCGCGACGGCTACCGCTATTTCATCACCGGCATGGCGCAGGGCGCGGACACATGGGCAGGGGAAATCATCATACGGCTGCGGAAGAAGCAATATCCCGACCTGTTTTTGGAGGCGGCGGTGCCCTACTATGTGCAGCCCAAAACGTGGCCGGAACAAGACCAGATTCGCTATTTTGACCTGTTGTTTGACTGTGATAAAAAAACGCTGTGCAGCCCTTCTTATTATAGGGGGTGCTACCATGTGCGCAACCGGTATATGGTGGACGCGGCGCAGCGCGTCATTGCCGTCTATGACGGCAGCGGCGGCGGCACAGGTTATACGATAAACTATGCGCAGTCCAAAGGGCGCGACGTGCGTATTATCTCATTCTAGCATATAAATACGCTCCCGAAGAGACGCGGATAGACACATATATGCGCCATAGGGAGCGTTATCCGTGATACAGAAACTATTTCAGTAAAGGAGAATCTACCATGACAAAACTATCCGGTGGTTTTGTCCGGCGGCAATACGCGGACATTGGCGCGGTGGTGTTGTGTATGCTGGCGGCATACGCCGTGATTTGGTGTTTCAACGGCTGTTTTCCGTGGGCGGCTAATTCATATAATTCCTATGCATTGCAAGCGCAGCGGTGGCTGCAAGGACATTTGGATTTGGGGCAGGACTATTCCTATTTGGAAATTGCCGTTTTCGGCGGACGCTATTTTGTGAGTTTTCCGCCGTTTCCGTCTGTTGTTCTGCTGCCGTTTGTGTTGGTGTTTGGGACGAATACGCCCGACCATTTGCTGTGCGCCTTGGCGGGCATTATCGGCGCAGTGTTTTTGCTGAAACTGGCGGAAGGCGAAGGTTTCAGCCGCCGAAACAGCGTGTTTTTGGCGCTTTTGGCAACTATATGCGGCAATTTTTTGTTCATTGCCACAAACGGCGGCGTTTGGTTCATGGCGCAGACATTCGCGTTTGCCCTGTCGGCGGGCGCGTTGTGGTGCTTGCGCTGCTGCAAAGCGCGCAGTGCGGTCTGCTGGAGCTTGTTCTTGTGGGCGTGCGCGGTGGGCTGTCGTCCGCTGAACGCGGTCTATGCGCCGGTGCTGCTCTATCTCGTGTGGCTGCGGAATCGGGAGGAACTTACGGGCGCGCAGCGGGGCAAAGCATGGAACCGTTTGCTGCTGTCCTGCCTGCCCGCCGCGGTTATGGCGGCATTTTATATGACGCTGAATGCTGCGCGTTTTGGTAATGTGTTGGAATTTGGACATAACTATCTGCCGGAGTTCACGGAAAGCACTTATGGACAGTTCAGCACGCACTATCTTGCGGAAAACGTAGAACGGTTGCTGCGGCTGCCCGCGTGGAAAGACGGCAAACCCGATTTTCCGCTGTTTGACGGCATGGCGTTTTGGCTGGTCAGCCCGATTTTTCCGGTGTTTTTGACAAGCTGGCTGCAAAGTGTGTTCCGCCGCGAAAAAACAGACGGATTGCTCATCGGCGGTACGGCACTGCTTGTCGTGGCACATTTTCTGTTGCTGGCACTGCATAAAACAATGGGCGGATGGCAGTTCGGCAACCGCTACACAGTGGACGCGATTCCGTTTTTGTTTTTGGCGCTCCTGTGTGTGCGGCGGGAGAGAACAACAGGATTCGTTTGCGCGGCATGGTGCCTGTTTACGTTCGCGCTGAACGTTGCCGGTACCGTGATGGCATATCTGATGTGAAGAACTGTTCCCACGAAAGGGGCACAATCCCCTTTTTGAATGAATAAAAGAGTATGCTTACCCACAAATATAGAAAGGAATGACCCACATGAAGCGGGCTGCTGATTTAAAAGAATTGCTCAAATCCATCAACGGCAAAAGCTATGGCGCCTATAAATCGCTGGCGGGAGATTACGCGTTTCCCACCTATACGCTTTGCATTGACCATGTGCAGGGCGACCCATTCGCCGCGCCGTCCAAAGTGCGCGTTGTCATTGCTGCAAAGGAAAACGGATTCCCTGCCGCGCTGTTTGATACCTATGAAAAAAAGACGGCGCTGGAGGATTGTCTCCTGCGAGGGTTTGCGCGGCAAGTCGGACGCTATTCGGGTAAGGCGGCGGGCAGCGGCGGCAGCGGACGCATTTCTGTCAGCCGCTGCGGACAGGAAGTGTTGGAGCGTTCCGCCATGCAGATTGCACCGGAACGGCTGGAAGCGCGGTTTGAAATCGGGTTTCCGGCGCGCGGACGCACGGTATTGGCGTTTGAATTGGAAAAAATTTTGTTTGACTATCTGCCGGAAATCGTGCGGCAGTCGTTGTTTTATGAAAATCTAGACGCTCGAGCTATCACGGCGGCGGTGGACTTGGCGGACGACCAAGCGGCTATACGGCGGGAATTGGACGCGCGCGGACTGGCGGCGTTTGTGGCGGACGGCGCAATTTTGCCGCGGGAAAGCGGTATCTCCGACCGTCCCATGCGCGGCGGCGTTCCGTTCACCGCGCCGGAGAGCATGGCGGTCACGCTGCGCCTGCCGCACCGCGGACTTCTGCGCGGCATGGGTATTGCCTGCGGCGTGACGCTGGTCGTGGGCGGCGGATACCACGGCAAATCCACGCTGCTCCATGCATTGGAGCGCGGCGTATATAACCATATCGCGGGCGACGGGCGGGAATATGTCGTCACCGAAAGCAGTGCGGTCAAAATCCGTGCGGAGGACGGACGCGCTATCACGGACTGCAACATTTCCGCGTTTATTAACGGGCTGCCCGGCGGTCGGGATACCACGCGGTTTCGGAGCGAAAACGCCAGCGGCAGCACGTCGCAGGCAGCGAATATTGCCGAGGCAATAGAAGCGGGAGCCAAGTTGCTGTTGATTGACGAGGATACCTCCGCGACCAATTTCATGATTCGCGACGACCTCATGCAGCAATTGATTCACCGCGACAAAGAACCCATCACGCCGTTTTTGGAACTGGTGCGCCCGCTGTATGAACAGCGCGGCATTTCCACGATTTTGGTGGTGGGCAGTTCCGGCACCTATTTTCACGCGGCGGATACGGTGGTGCAAATGGACTGCTACGAACTGAAAGAAATCACCGCGCAGGCAAAAGAAGTGGCGGGCGAGGTTCCGCCGCATTTGCAGCTGCACAGGGAGCAGCCGCTTCCTCTTGACACGGTGCGGCGGCTGGGACGCGGCAGCATTCCCAAAAGCGACCGCGGGACGAAAATCAAAACGGCAGGGCGCGACACGCTGACGATTAACAAGGAAACCATTGATTTACGCTATCTGGAACAATTGGCGGACAGCGAACAGGCAGCCGCCATTGGCTATATTCTCTGTTGGATAGATGAACACGCCGCGGGAAAACCGCTGGGCGAAGCGGTGGACGCCGCCATGGCGCAGTTGCAGCGCGGCGGGATTTTGTCTGTTACGCCCGGGCGCTACTCGCCGCAGTTTTTGGCAATGCCGCGTAAACAAGAGGTGTTCGGCGCGCTGTGCCGCTTGCGGCGGCTGGCTGTGACGTTTTAGCCCCTTCCGCTCTCGATTTTCCTTAAGGGAATGCCTGTTTAAATTTCTTTCACATAGGGGAGATACATTGCACCGGCGGCAGACCGCATTTCTTTTGCAGAGGAAATGCAGTCTGCTTTCTGCCTGCGCAAATTTTTTAAAAGATACCCAGCAGCCGCAAAATTCTGGTACAATGCTGAATGCCGCATAAATAATAGAAATCCACCTCACGGTTATAGGACGCATCCAAATCTTCCAGAATCGTATGTGCCTCCATATGATCGCACTCCGGAACAAATTTCAACAGTTCCTTTTGCAGATGTTTTTGGTTTTCTATCATCTTACGGTATTCCTCCGTCTGTTCCCAGTGCTGCCCTGCATATTCTGTGTTGCGCATGAGGAATTCATGAAATTCTTCTTGAAATGACGCTGTCATAAATAATCACTCCTTTAAAATATATCAAAATCTAAGTCTAATTTTATTATAGCATAACTATAGGTTATTGTCAATACCTTTTTAGTTAGGAGCGTGGGAAATTTGAACAAGATAGGAACGCGGTTAAAGGCAATCCGCAAAAATGCTGGCTACAAACAGTGGCAAATAAGTGAGAAATTAGGACTAGCGAAGCATTCATATGGAAGTTATGAAAATGATAATTCTATTCCGTCTATTTCTAAATTTATTGTTTTGGCGGAAATTTTTCAAACGACTGTTCAGTTTATCATAATAGGAAAAGAATTTCCTGCAGATATTTGGTCGGAAAAGGTCACACCTTTCTCTGAGAGATTAAAAGAACTACGCATTCAAAATGGATTTACGCAAAAAGAGATTGCAAAAGAATTGGGAGTTCATTTTAGCAACTACCAGAAATATGAAAACGCAACATGTGAACCCAAACTGGAAAGTCTTATCAAATTGGCAGATTTGTTTGATGTAACATTGGACGAGCTGATGGGGCGGAACCGGAAATGAACAAGATAGGAACGCGGTTAAAACTTTTGAGAACACAAACAGAATATACCGGACATCAAATGAGTGAAATGCTGGAACTATCAAAAAGTGCTTATGCTAATTATGAAAATGGCGTTAGTAAACCATCTTACGAAAAATATATTAAAATTGCAGAAATTTTTCAAACGACTGTCCAGTTTATTATAACAGGAAAAGAACTTCCGGCAGATATTTGGTCAGAGAAAGTCACGCCATTCTCGCAGAGACTAAAAGAATTACGGTTGAGAAATGGTTTTACACAAGATGAAATGGCTAAAATATTAGAAATTGATTTAAGAAATTATCAGCAATATGAGTATGAAAAGTGTACACCAAAACTAGAAAAACTTATCAAATTAGCAGAACTGTTTGACGTAACATTGGACGAGCTGATGGGACGGAACCCAAAATAATCCTCTCTTGGGACGGAAAAAATATATTACATTTATATTACTTTTGAATGAGATATATTGAACTACAAGTTAAAACGTGGTATACTAAACTATAAGCAGATATAGAGAGTATCAGAAGGCGGTTTGCCACCCTTTATACTACAGGAAAGGGGGTGGAGCTTATGCAATACATACTAAAGATTTTAGCATTCGTTTTGATAATTTTAGTTGTTTTCAGCATAAAAGCACAATAACCGCCCTCCTGACAAAGTAAGCGGTTATTGTTAATCAAAAACTTATTTTGGCAAACCGTCCTTAAAACGGTCTCTCTGTATCTGCTTCTATTATATCCCCTAAAAGTTGATTTGTCAAGTATCATAACAAGAGAAAATAAAAAATCATTCCAATTGTGAACATACCACTCCGCGGCGCGTGAATCTCTTCTTGGTGCAAAAGGTGCGTCGGAACAAAAATTTCGTCCGTGCAGTCTAATAAATAAAACCCATTCATTTCCAACTTTAAAAATAAAATGGGGGTTGATGTGAATGAAACGACATATCGCATTGTTGCTTTGTTTGGCGTTGTTTTTGGGCGGCGGCGTCAGCGCGGCGGGAGATGGTTCCCAAGGTGATACATATTTCATGGAAAACGGCATGGAATTTAGAATTTTTGGCGGAGAAGCGTGGGTAACGGTGCCCAAGGGGCGTACCGGCAGTATCACTATTCCGGCGGAAGTACGCGGCTATCCTGTGACGACGATAAAACGCTGCTATGCGGACGTGACTTCTGTCACGTTACCCGACAGTATACGCGTCATTGATAAATATGCGTTTTGCGGCTGCGCCGCTTTGCAGCAAGTGCGCGGCGGAAACTGCTTGGAGCAAATCAGGGAGTCCGCGTTTGAACACTGTGTGAATCTCAAAGAACTGACCTTGCCGGACAGCGTCTATTATATCGGCGATTTTGCGTTCTATGCTTGCAGCAGCCTGCGACGTATTGATTTAGGCGCTTCTGTGCAAAGTTTGGGATTTTTTTGTTTTGCCTATTGCACGGCGCTGGAAAAAATAGAACTGCCCGATACGGTTGTTGTCATGGAAGATGAGGCGTTTTCGCACTGCACGGCGCTGAAACAAGTGCGGCTTTCGCAGCAGCTCGCAAAGCTGGAATTTGCGCTTTTTGAAAACTGTACGGCGTTGGAGAAAATAGAATTGCCCAAGTCCGTCACCGCCATAGACCCATATGTGTTCCAAAACTGCACGAATTTACGCCGAATCACCATTCCGGATTCCGTGCAGTCGGTTGGCAGAAATGCGTTCAGGGGCACTTTGTGGCTGGATTCCCAGCCGGGACCGTTTGTGTGTATCGGCAGCGGCATTTTGCTGAAATATAAAGGAACTGAGACGGAGGTGCGGGTGCCGGACGGTATCCACACTATTGCGGAGGACGCTTTTCACAGCCACCGGACAGTTTGTCGGGTGTTTTTGCCCGACAGTGTGCAGACAATAGAAGATAATGCGTTTTGGGGCGCCGGACGGCTGGAATCCGTGCGTATTCCGCTCCATTGCAGCTATAGCGATAAGGCATTTAGGCATACGCCATATGCCTATGTTACATATGGAAATTATGTTTATGCGGACGGCGCAATATATACGCCGGACCGCAGTCAGCTTGTATGCTTCCCGCGTTTTGCAACAACGTTTGAGATTCCGGAGGGTGTGCGTTCTTTGCACGAGGACGCCTTGGCATATGCAATCTATCTGGAGAGCGTGACGCTTCCTGCCAGTTTGGAAACGTTTTCGCGCTTTGCGGATAACCGCCATATGAGCGACTTTCCACTTGACCGCGATTGCCTGAAACAAATTCATGTTGCCGCCGAAAATCCTGTCTATATGGATATTGACGGCGTGTTGTTTTTGCGTGAAGAACAAACGCTATATTGCGTTCCGCCCGCGCTGGATACGGCTGACTATACCGTACCGGCGGGAACCGGCGCTATTGACGCATACGCCTTTTATGGCTGCTGGGCGCTAAAAACCATCACATTGCCTGCCGCGCCGCTGGAAGCAAAGGCGGGCGCATTTTGGGGCGGCGAAAATTGCCGGTTCACGTTAAACGCCCCGCCGGAGGCAACGCTGCACAGCGGCGGGCGCAGCAGTGTGGATACGGTGGTGACACAGTCCAGCACCTCGGCGGAAGCGTTTGCAAAGAGCAGCGCATGTTCCTATGTGCTGACGGACAAAGAAAATGCGGTATTTACCTATTTGCGCGACGGTGAATATGATTATGGGATTTATCGGTACGATAATTTTCATATCTGCACGCTCTATGGCGAGGACTATGTTTCCTTGGAAGCATTGTCGGACTTGCTCCGCGGCACAGGCTATGCCTTTGGGTTTACATGGCAGACGCACCCTGCACGTATTACAATGAACCGAAATTTGTCGCCGGCGGGCGGTGTTCCCGATTTTCCGCAGCCGCCGGAAATGGGATTTCCTGTTACCGGTTGCCGTGCAACGGTAATGAATGGCGGCGCTGGTATGGCGATGGACGCCTGTTTGGTAAATGACCGCCCGTTTGTGGCATTGGAATCGGCGCTTCACTGGCTTGGGCTTAGCACAACAGTGGCGGACTATTATAATTACTATGATTTTTCGCTGCCATTCGTTCCGCTCGGCGTGGATTTGGAGGACTATCCGATTTACTGGTGGTAAATCGGAATGCGGTGTGGCTGCTGCCGTGAATAGGGAGAGCGAAAGAAAAACGGAGAGAAGTGAACAGGAAATGAAACCGAAAATAAAAATGCTTTTGTTGGTTTTGGGAATCGTTCTGGTGTTATTTTTCCTAGGATTTTATAATATACTGAAAATACAACGGTACAGGATAGATTTTGCGTAAAAAGGGTTTGGCGGTATCGGCAGAATGAGAAATAAGCTGTCCAAACTGCATGGACTTGACAAGTTTCACGAAGTGCGATACAATATAAGAAATTTGAGAATCATTGCGGAGGCTCCGTTATGTTAAAACATTATCTGACCATCTATGTAGATGGCAAAAAACAGGAAACCATTTGCCTGAACAATTTGGAAGCGTTCTACAGCGGCCGCATCAGTATCGGACGGCTGGAATCCAACGACATTGTGCTGGCATATCCCATTGTTTCCAGAACGCACGCCTATTTGGAGGTGCAGGGAAACAAACTTGAATTGGTTGACAACGGCAGTTTGAATAAATTGCGGGTGGGCGGCAACATCAGCCCGCGTATCCGTCTTGCCAGCGGCATGAAAGTGCTGATTGGCACCAGCCCGCGCGCGGTGGGTGCAATTGTTCTGCAATATAACGTCATAGACGACGCGCCGCAGCCCGACCCGCGTATGCAGCAGTCCATGGGCGGTCATACGTCCATGCAGCCGCAGCGGCGTGGGGCTGCGCCGCAGGGCGGTAAAACCTTTTTTGCGCAGCGCGTTTTGGCAATGATGATTGACTACATGATTTGCATGTTCATTTGGTTTGGCGCGTTTGTGCTCATTTTCATCACAGGGTTCCCGTGGTTTGACCATGGGTTTGAATTGGCAGTGGTACTGGCGGCGGTAGCGGTTGGCTGGCTTTACTATGCACTGCTGGAATCGTCCGCCAAACAGGCGACGCTGGGCAAGCTGATTATGGGACTGTGCGTAGTGGACGCACACGGCGCAATGCCGTCGTTTGGGTTGGCGAGCAAACGCTTTTTTGCGAAAATCCTGTCCGGTATTATTTTGGGCATTGGCTTTTTACCCATTTTCGGGCATAAACAAACGCTGCACGACCGCCTGACCGGCTGCCGCGTAGTGAAACAAAATCTGTAAAATATACAAAAACGGCGCCGACGGATCTACATGTCCGTCGGCGCCGCTTTGCTTTTTTATAAAACCGTACGTTTATGAACGAACGCTCCGTTCTGCGATTTCAATTGCCTTTGTAACAATATTACCGCAGTCTCTGGAGGAAACATTCCCCCAGCCGCCGTCACGTTTGACGGTCTCCGCTACACCGAGTTCTTTTGCAATTTCATATTTCAGAGCATCGCTCATTTTGCCTCTATGGCTCATTGGTATTGCCCCCGCTTTTCTTTTTTTGAAATCTTTTTTCATTCCATATATTCTGAAAAGCCATGATGTCTTATCGGCAAAAACCGAACGCAAAAAATATATGGCGTTCGTCTTTTGCCGCTGTAAACTTTTTTTGAATGTTTACAGGACTTATTATGCCGCGCGCAGTGCAAAATATGAGATGAAAAATTTTGCATTGCATTCAATTTTTTTTGAAATCAAACGCGGTGAATTTGTCGCTCCATACGCACTTACTGCGCCATGGGACGATACGTACGGCTGTATTTTCGGCAAGGGACGTCTTTTGCCAAAGTCATAAGTGCAGCATTTAACCCGAAATGCTTTTATGCCCATGCATTTTTTTCCATTTTTTCAAAAGTTCAGCCGGAAGAAGGTCTTTGCCCTGACTGCGCCGCTTTCGGCGCAGGAGCCAAAACAGCAGCAGAAGCAAGACTACCGCCGCCGCGGCACAGACAATGACCAGCAGGTGGCGCATACTTTCCACCACGCACAGCGTCATGGTTTCGCCTTCCATGGAGAACACCAGCGCGCTGCCGTCCTTGGTATAGCTGATGTTTTTCCAGCCGTCGCCGTTTTTGGCATAGAGCAAAACCGTGCGGCGGGTTTCCGGCGGTGTGAACCGTATCGTATGGCTGTCCGCGCCGTCTGCCCCGCGCAGCGTCACGTCCCATTGTTCGGCGGCGCGCTGATACCAATGCACCGGCATGGTGGGCGCGGCGGAAGCGGCGGACAATGCCGACCGTTCGTTGAACGTGCCTTCCGCGAGCAAAAGGGCATGTGTCGTGTCGCGCATAACGCCGCTGGCAATCGTCCTGATATGCGGCGCGTAGACCGCGTCAAACTGTTCGTCAAACGTCAAATGACGGTAGTCATGCTCCGGCCATACGCCGAACACGCCGTCCTTTGCCGGAACCTCCGGCAGCGTCATATCGGACAAATCCGCGCCGTAGGTAAAGGGAATTTCCGCAATCACCTTGCCGTCCGCGCGGTAGGTTAGCGTAAACGTTTTAAATTCCTCCGGCAGTCCCGGCGTATCCAGCAGCGTCTGATAGTCCACCGGCGCGGCAATGCCGCCATAGCTGACGCCGTCAATGCCCGCCAAAGATTCATGCACAAACACGTTGCCGCGCACGTCGCTGTCCGGTTCCACTTCGCCTGCAACCGCGCCGACCGCTTCACTGCCGCCCAGCAGCTGCACCAGCGTGCAGCAGTGCAGCAGTTTCGTTCCGTGACCCGCAATGCCGCCGACATAACGCCCGCCGCTCAGTTTGCACTTGGCATAGCTGCTGCGAATGGTGGAAACGGAATAGCCCGCGACGCCGCCCACATAGTCGCCGTCCGTGCTTTCCACTTTACCATAGCCGCCGCTGTCCAGAATCAGCCCCAAATCCATGCGTCCCGCAATGCCGCCCACGTTATCCTTTTTCGCTGTAACCGTGCCGCGATTGTGGCAGCTTTGCACAATGGCTTTGGTCTCAAACGTGAAATTCAGCGTGTTTTGTCCGTCTTTAGAAATATCGTCCTCCGGATCAAGGTCATATTCAATCGCCATGGAACCGACAACGCCGCCCACGTTCACGTCGCCGTTTACCTCGCCGCTGTTTTCACAGCGGAGCGCTTTTCCCATGGTGGTAGCGCCTATGTTTTCCTCCGAAGTATCCTCCCGCAAATCCTCGGGCGACACATACCCGCTGTCGTCCAGAATACCGAGGAATAGCTGCATAACTACATGAAACTGCGTGTTAATCGCGCGCAAATCGTTTGTCAAATCGCCCGCCGCCGCCGAAACGTCGTCGCCAAGGAACGCCACTTCATCCGAAATGCCGCTGATGGCGGCGTAGAGATTGTCACCGCTGCGTCGGTAGTCGTCGCCCAGCGGCTGAAACGCGATGGGGTCTTTTTCCGCCAGCGTGTGGAACACGCCGGAAAGTGCGTCCGCGGAATCTGCCGCGCTGCGCAGGGCGGTTTCAAACGTATCCACCGCGCCGCCAAGCCGGTCCACGACCACCGTACCCTGCTGCGCCGCCAAATCCAGCGAATGCAGTGCGTCGCCCAGCGGAATCAGCGATTGCTGGAGTGCACTGATGGAGGAAGCAAGATAGGAAAGACCGTCTGAAATTTGGGTAAACCCACGTGACGCCATGCGCCAGTCTACATCAATGCGGAAGGATTCTGCCGCACTGGAAAAAGCAGCACTTATTTTGCGGATTGCAGCCGCCACGCCGCGCACGGACGTGGAGATACTGCCCAGCGCCGCGGTGATTTCCTCTGTTCCCGAACCGCCGCCGCGCAAAAGCGTCAGCAATTTGTCCAGTGCGGCGCTCATGTCGTCCGTTGCGTTTGCCAAATCCTCCAGCCCGCTGCGGATATTGGTTTTTGCTTTGTCCAGTTCGTTTTCCCCTTCCACAAGCACGGCGCGCTGCAACTGTTTCATGCCGTCCGCGATTTTCCGCACGCCCGGTCTGGCGCGCGTCAGCGCTTTGTCCATATCCTCCAGCGCAAGCTGCATTTCCGCCGCCGCGTCACTGCCATAGTCCAGAATCTCTGCGGTTTCACGGACAGCGGCTTCCGCTTGGTCTGCCGCGTCCGCCAGCGTGTCTAAAATGCTGTCCAAATCCTGCAAAATGGGGTCGGCTTGTTCTAACGCGTCCGCAATGTTGACGCTGGCGCGGTTCAGTTCCTCCAAATTGCCGTCCGCCCAGTCCACACTTTGGTCTGCCAAGTTTTTGGCGCTGTCCTTGGCGGCTTTGGTATAGCCCGAAATGTTGTCCATGCGGGAGGAAATCGCGGAAATATTGCTGTCCGCACGGTTTAACGCCTGATTCACCAGTCCGTCCAGATTGGATAGTTCGCTGCGCAGATCGGCGATAGTGTTGCCGGAAAATTTCAAAATGATGTCCGGCGCCATTTGCCCTGTGATACCGCCCACGTCTTTGCGTCCGTGCACGGTGCCGTTATTTTTGGCGTTTTCAAGGTATCCGGCGGAGCGTCCCGCCACGCCGCCGACATTATAGCCAATGTGGGGATAACCGACGGTGCCACTGTTGGTGCAGGTCTGAATGAACCCTTCGGAATAGCCCGCAATGCCGCCCGTATCGGTGGTGGTGTTCACGTTTTCCGCGGAATTCAGGTCGTCCAAATCAATCTGCAAATCGGTCAAGCTGATTTTGGGGTCAAAACTGGCGGTATTGACCTCGCTGCGGTTGGTGCAGCCGGAAAGCGTACCGCGGTTCGCGCCCGCAATGCCGCCGGTATAGTGCTCGCCGCGGACACTGCCGTCCATTTTGCAGCCGAAAACAGTTCCGGCGGACTCATTGATGCCCGCAATGCCGCCCACATAGCTTTTGCCGTTCACCGTGCCGCTGAAAGAGCAGTTCACCAGTTTTCCGCTGTTGGAACCCACAATGCCGCCCGCGTAGTTTTGCGTGCCAGTCGGTATCACAGAACCCGAAACGTTCAAATCCTGCACAGTTCCGTAACGCTGGATATAGCGGAACAATCCCTGATAGGAACCTGCTTCGGACAGGGATACGCCGCTGATGGTGTGTCCTTCGCCGCGGAACGTGCCGCCGAAGGTGGGAACTGGTTTCAAACCCGCGCCCTCCAAATTCAAGTCGGCGGTCAGCGTGACGGTTTTTCCTTGCGACCAAGTGTCCAGCGAACAGTTTTTGACAAATTCTTTGAAATCCGCTACTGAAGAAATGACGATTTCTTGTTCCTCCGGCGCGGCGCAGGGCGTGAGAGAACAGAGCGGCAAACAGCACAGCCATGCCGCAAGAACCAGCGCGCCCCGCCGCCATATGCATTTATTGTTCATCTGCCGCGACCTCCTTTTGTTGTTTCATGGTATCCATATCCACGCTTGCGGCAATGTCGCCGTAGAGCACGCCGTGCACTTCTGCGTCAACTCTGCCGGAAATTTGCCCGCGTACGCGTCCGTCCAAATAAATCCTGCCGCTGCCTAAGCGGATGGGCTGCGGCGTTTTCATCTGGAACGCCGTCCGTTCAATGATGCTGTCGCCCAGCAGCATGATACCGGGCAGCACTGCCATAACCAAAATGATGGAAATGATGGTGCCGCGTCCGAGACACTGTCCAATTGCATAAATAACAGGCTGGGACGTGAGTTTGCTAATCAAAATACCGGCGGACGCCAAAATACCGCCGCTTGTCACAATGGTCGGGAAGGATTGGTTCAGCGTTTCCACCATTGCCGCCCGCCGTTCCATCACTTTTTTCAGTTCCAGATAGCGGTTGGAAATCACGATAGCATAGTCAATGTTCGCGCCCATCTGAATGGAACTGACAATCAGGTATCCCAAAAAGTGAATGGGCGTGCCGTGCAGATAGGGGAAGGTGAAGTTCATCCAGATACTGCCTTCAATCACCAGCACCAGCAGCACCGGCAGTCCTGCCGATTTGAAGGTGAACAGCAGCACGATAATGACGAACAAAATGGACAGTACGCTGATGATAATGTTGTCGCGCGCAAAGGAGGAGGACAAATCCGACGCGTTGGTGGAGTTGCCAGCGAGTAGGAAATTGTCGCCGTAGTATTTGCGCACAATGTCATGCACTTTGTCCAGAAACGCAAAGGTTTCTTCGCCTTCCTCCGGCAGATTCAGGTTCACCAGCAAACGGGTATAGTGTTCGCCCTGCAACTGCGCTTTTGCGTCCGTCAATTGTTCGTGCAGGTCGTCCAACTCTTTTGCCACCTCGTCGTCCAAAGTGACATAACCCTCCTGTTTTTGGTCATAGAGAAACAGAAACATGTCAATCAGCGGCACACGGTAGTTGTCAATGTTGCTCACAATCTGTCCGTAGTTTTCGTGTTTGACGGCATAGGCGGTGTAGAGCAGCCGTCCTGTCTCCACGTCTTGGTCCAGCAATTCGGCAAACTGCCGCGGCGACAGCCGGTCAGTCAATATGTAACCGTCTTGCGCCTCAGTATTGGCAAGCCCCAGCGCATAGTCCACCTCATTGCACGATTCCAGTTCCCGCAGCAGCGCGCCTTCTTTTTCATAGTCGCCCACCGGCACCATCACCGCCATTACATTGGTGTCGCCGAAGTTCTTTTCAATCATTTCCGCGGCAATTTGCGCCTCATTTTTCTTTTCGGTTTCCAAAATACTCTCGCCATAGGCATAGGGGCAATGGTTGGAGAAATGAAAACCGAGCAGCAGCAGCGGCACAAACAGCGGTACAATCACAAACCGCAGTTTGGTCACGGTTTTACCCCATGGCGTGATGTTGGGCACGAAATTGCGGTGGTGCGTTTTGTCAATCCATTTGTTCAGCAGCATGAGCAGTCCGGGCATGAGCGTGAACACGGACAGCAGCGAAAAGAAAATCGCTTTAATCAGCACAACGCCCAAATCCGCGCCGATTTTGAACTGCATGAACATCATGGCAAGCAGACCCGAAATGGTGGTCAGCGAACTGGAGGAAATTTCGGGAATCGCCTTGCTCAGCGCCTGAATACACGCTTCCCGCGGCGCCAGCGTTTCCCGTTCCTCACTGTAGCGGTGGCACAAGATAATCGCATAGTCAATGGCAAGCGCAAGCTGCAAAACCACCGCGACGGAATCGGTGATGAAAGAAATTTCGCCGAACAGGAAATTGGTCCCTTTATTCAAAATCGCCGCCGCGCCGAAGGTCATGAGCAAAACCGGAATTTCCGCATAGGTGCGGGAGGTGAACAGCAGCACCAAAACGATAATTACAACGGCAATGAGAAAAATGAGATTCATTTCCGCGCCCAGCGTATCGGACAGGTTGTTGCCCACTTCGCCGCTTTCATAGAAATCATAGCCGGCAAACTGCGTTTTGAGTTCGTCCAGCGCTTTGGTGCTGATTTCGTCCTCCGCCTCGCCGTCAAAGGTGACGTCGAACATGGCGGCGGAATTTTGAAAATGGTCGGACGTTTCGTCAAACGCCACGCCGGAAATTCCTTCTATCGCTTCAATTTTGGGCACCAATGCTTCCGCCTGCGGATAGGTGATGTTGGAAATCATCATGCGTACCGTGCCGTAGGTCGTGAACTCGTCCTCCATCACCGTCAACCCCTTGC
Source organism: uncultured Clostridia bacterium (assembly GCA_946555455.1). Classification (GTDB taxonomy): domain Bacteria; phylum Bacillota; class Clostridia; order RUG12999; family RUG12999; genus JAAWTG01. Next base: position 35,133 of record CAMNSU010000004.1, read on the forward strand.
GCGTTTCCGTGTCCTCCGGCAGATAGGCGGTGATATCGTCGTTGACGCTGACCCAGCCCTGCGCGATGACGCTGAAAATGATACCGAAAATAAAAATCAGAAAGAACAGATTGCGTTTATCCACGATAAACGTTGCAAGCCGTTCAAAAAAGCTAGGTTTTTCCGTTTTATCGTTCACCCGATTCTCCTCCTTTCACCGCCGGAACTGCTGTCCCGCGGACAAAAAATGTGTTGCGCGCCTCATGAATGGCGAGCGCAATATGACTGCTGTCCAGCACGCCTTCGGCGGTGTAGTCCAGCGTCCGCATACGCGTGACAATTTTTCCGTGCAGCCGGCACCGTCCTTTGCCGGTGAGACTGCCGGAAATGGGTTCTTCGCGTTTTAATATGTATAAGGTGCCGCGAACGGCGCTGCCGGCAAGCTGCACATGCAAATCGCCGCATTTGGGTCCAAGCGGCGTTTCCATCACGACATGATAGTGATATTCAGGCACACTGCCCACCTCTTTCCCATTATTCGTTTTGCAAAATCAGATGTCGCTCCAGTATTTCATTATAGTGCGCGCCCGCCAAAAAAACAACGGTCAATTCGCCCCAGATGAGTAAAACCGGACAAATGTGGTATAAATGCAAAAGCGCTTGTCCGTGCGCGATATCAATGTTTTTGCAGGAAAAAATTGTTTTACACAGCGTTATTACAATTTTTGGTTGCAAAATTTGCCGGACAGATGTATAATAAATGATAATGAAGCGGCGAGGTTTTGCTTCCGCCGCCCCCAATTGTCGCTACGACTATATCTCCCCCCCCCTAAATGTCCCCCGAGGTGCGCTCTGAATCTATCGCCCTTGAAAATGTCCTCCGGATTTGGGCTATGCCCAAATCCTCCCCCTCTTACTTTTTCTGAGGACGCGTGCCCCAGAGGCACATGGGGAATGGGAAACGCAGCGGCAGCGAGGCTTCCGATTTCCCAGCGGGCAGATTCCGCTAGGAATCTACCCTCCTATTTCTTCTCCGCTGTTTGCCCCATTCCTCTTACAGAAGCCCCCTTTTTAAACACAAAAATTTGGAGTGATTATCATGAAACATGAAGAAATTACCCTGCAAACAAAAAAGGCGTTTGCAGCGTCTTTGAAAAAACAAATGGAAAAAAAGTCCCTGTCCAAAATCACCGTCAGTGAAATTGCCGCGGACTGCAATGTGAACCGCAAAACGTTTTACTATCATTTCAAAGATATCTATGATTTGCTGCAATGGATGTTGGAGCAGGAAGCCATTGCGGTGGTGAAGGAATTTGATTTGATGGTGGACTATGAAGAAGCGGTTGCGTTTGTGCTGGACTATGTGGACGAAAATCAGCACATTCTCAAATGCGCCTGTGATTCCATGGGGCGCGGTGAACTGAAACGCTTTTTCTTCAATGATTTCATTGATATCACCACGTTGATTATCGACACGGAGGAACGGCGGCTCGGACAAAAACTGGACGCAGAATATAAAGCGTTTCTCTGTGAGTTTTTTACCGAGGCAATGGCGGGTACGCTGCTGCATCGGATTCAGGAGAAAAATATCGGCAGCCGCCGGCAGCTGCTGACCTACATTCTTCACATCTATCGGGATTCCCTGCCGCATTTGATTGCTTCCGCGCCGCGCACAGAAACCGTTTCCGAAGAATGAACACTTTTTTTGCAAAAGCGGTTAGGCATATTCGACTCCCTTATGCCTATGCATACGAAATGAACAAAGGTGGCGGTGTTTTTTTCATGGATTGGTAGAAATTTATCGTATTTTGTAGAAAATGTTTGAAAAGTCATTATTTGTGTGATACAATGAAGGCGGAAAATTGTGCGCTTGTCTAAGGCGAGCATAAGGGAAATGCAGGCGGCGCACCAAGGGGTATACCGGACAGCAGCTGTCCCGAAAAAGGGCAGACGTCCGCATATTACAAAGGGGTCTGCCGGAAAAACGGCAGAAATAAAATGTAGGAGGGAGTTACAAAACATGGAAAAACTGTTTCAACTGAAGAAACACAACACCAATGTGAAAACGGAAATTATCGCGGGTATTACGACGTTCTTGGCAATGGCGTATATTCTTGCGGTAAATCCAAACTATCTCGGCGTGATTGACGGTGCGTCAAGAGGCGCGGTTTTTACGGCGACTGCGCTTTCGGCGGCAATTGCGACGTTATGCATGGCGTTTTTCTCGAACTATCCGGTTGCGCTTGCTTCGGGAATGGGGTTGAACGCGTTTTTTGCGTTTACGGTTTGCGGCGCAATGGGCTGTTCCTATGCAGTGGCACTGACGGCGGTTCTGGTAGAAGGCGTTATTTTTATCCTTCTTTCGCTGTGCAACTTTAGAGAAGCGCTGGTCAACCAGATTCCGAAAAACCTGAAATTCGGTATTACCGCCGGAATCGGACTGTTTATCACCATTATTGCGCTGATTAATTCGGGTGTTGTGGTAGCCAATCCGGATACGACAGTCGGTATTGGTTCTTTCTCAAGTCCGCAGTTTGTACTGTCCATTGTGGGACTTTTGATTATCGGTATTTTGTATTATTTCAAGGTACCGGGCAACATTCTGCTGGGTATCCTTGCGACATGGGTTCTTGGTATTATCGCGGACCTTTGCGGCTGGTATGTTGTTGACGTGGAAGCGGGCGTGTATTCGCTGATTCCTTCCTTTACCGGATTCAGTCTGGAAGCGCCGACATTCTTCCATTTTGATTTCGGATATATCTGGAGCAATTTCTCTACCTTCTTGGTGATTATGTTTACCTTCCTGTTCACAGATATTTTTGATACGGTAGGTACGTTGATTGGCGTTGCGGAAAAAGGCAATCTCTTAAATGAGAAAGGCGAACTGCCGCGCGCAAAAGGCGCACTGATGGCGGACGCGGTCGGTACAGTGGTAGGCGCGTGCCTTGGTACTTCCACGGTAACAAGCTATGTGGAATCCAGCGCGGGCGTTTCCGCCGGCGGAAGAACCGGTCTGACCTCTCTCACAACAGCGGTTCTGTTTATCGTTGCGTTGATTCTGTCCCCGATATTCCTTGCCATTCCTTCGTTTGCGACAACACCGGCAATGGTGTTCGTTGGTCTGCTGATGTTCAGCGCAGTGAAAAACATGGAATTTGACGGCGACATTGCCGACGTTATCGGCGGATTTGTTGCAGTTGTGTTTATGCCCCTGACATACTCCATTTCAAACGGTATTATGTTTGGAATGCTGTCTTGGGTAATTTTGAAAATCTGCACAGGCAAAATCAAAGACATTAAACCTGTTATGTGGATTTCAACTGCATTGTTTGCCCTGTATTTTGTATTGAAATTTATAGGAATTATTGCATAAATGTAGAAAACAAAGGAGAACCGGACTGCGTGCGGTCTCCGGAATCAATTTTTCGTATGACGCGCCTGAGACCGCTTGGCAGAACGCCAAGCAGTCTCAGGCGTATGTGCGCGGTCTCCGGTTTCCAAATGATGATTGAAGGGTCGTTTTTAGTTTATGGGAAACGTATATGAAATGAAGATTGCGGGCGTGACGCGCAAGCTGCCGCTGTGCCCGCTGAATGATGAACTGCAAATCGGCGCGTTTGTGATGTTTGGTGATGTGGAACTGACGGTGGCGTGCGGGGCTGCATTGCTGGAAAAAGCGTCGGCGTTTGACGTGATTTTAACAGCGGAAGCCAAAGGGATTCCGCTTGCCTATGAAATGGCGCGTCAGGCGGATTGCTGCCGCTACGTGGTAGCGCGCAAGGTGCCGAAACTGTATATGCGCAACATCTTTTCGCGCGAAGTCAAGTCCATCACCACCGAAGCGTCGCAGGAACTGTTTTTGGACGGCGAAGAAGCGGAGCTGATGAACGGACGGCGCGTGCTGATTGTGGACGACGTAATCAGTACGGGCGAATCGCTGGAAGCGGTGGAATACCTTGCACGTCAGGCGGGCGCGCAGATTGTGGGACGCATGGCAGTGCTGGCGGAAGGCGATGCGCGCGGGCGGGACGACATTGTCACGCTGGGCGATTTGCCGCTGTTTGACAAGGACGGCAATCCGCTGGACTAGGCAAACAGAACTCAATTGAAAAAGCGTTTTGAATGATGAAATGATATAAAAAAGAATCTCCTATTTTGAACAGGAGATTCTTTTTTTGCTTATCCTAATTTTCGTATGCTGCGGTAAAGTTACCGAAATTGGTTTTCTTTCCAATTATGGAGAAATCCGCGCGTACCCCAGAGGGTAACAAGGGGGACGGCATGACGGCGAGTGAAACGAGTCGGAGTACCACTCCGTGGCACACGTAAGTCCCTCTTTCGAGAAATTACCGCGGGCGGTTTTGACTGTCCACATGCACGACCTTGGGCGACCATGCGTCTGCTTCCTCCGGCGACATCATGGCGTAGGCAATGATAATCACCGTATCGCCGCGGTGTACCAGCCGCGCCGCCGCGCCGTTGATGCAAATCACGCCGCTGTTTGGTTCGCCGGCAATGATATAGGTTTCCAGCCGGTTACCGTTGTCCACGTCCAGCACCTGCACTTTTTGGTATTCGCGCAGACCGGAGAGCCGCAGCAGTTCGCTGTCAATCGTGATACTGCCGACATAGTTTAAATCCGCTTCTGTCACCACCGCGCGGTGGATTTTACCCGCCATCATTTCAATCTGCATGTTGTTCGCCCTCCTTTCTAGTCCACAAACAGGTTGTCAATCAAACGCGTTGTGCCAAACCGTACCGCCAGCGCAAACATGCTGCACGGCTGTACCGTGTCCAGCGGGCGCAGCGTTTCACGGCTGACATATTCAATATATTCCACGTCGCCGCCTTCCGCGGCAATCATGGTACGCATACCGTCTATCAATTGCGCCGCCGCCGTCACGCCCGCGTCCATTTGCGCCTGCGCCCAAGTTAAACTGCGGCTGAGCACCACGGCGCGCCGCCGTTCGTCCGCGCTTAAATATTGGTTGCGCGAACTTTTCGCCAGTCCGTCCGCTTCGCGTATGATGGGGCAGCCAATGATTTCTAAATCGAAATTTAATTCCCGCACCATCTTTTGCACCACCAAAAGCTGCTGCGCGTCTTTTTGCCCGAAATATGCCCGCTGCGGCTGCACCAAATGGAACAGTTTCGTCAGCACGGTCGTCACGCCGCGGAAATGTCCCGGGCGGCTTTTGCCGCACAGCGCGTCCGTGATACCGCCGGTTTCCACATAGGTGTCGTAGCTTTCCGGATACATCTCCTGCGCGGACGGCGCAAACACTGCTGCCGCCCCTGCATTCGCCGCCAATGCCGCGTCCGCGTCCAGCGTTCTGGGGTACGCTTCATAGTCCTCGCCGGGACAAAACTGCGTGGGATTGACAAACACACTCACCACCGTGACCGCGTTTTCTTTCACCGACCGCTGAATCAGCGACAAATGTCCTTCGTGCAGCGCGCCCATGGTGGGGACGAACCCAATCCCCTCCCCGCGGTGCGTCGCCGCAAATTGTTTCATATCTGCAATGGTTTTAATGATTTCCATGAATTCCGCCTCACATTCTCGTGTGTTCTTCCGCGGGGAACACGCCCCGCCGTACTTCGTCCGCATACGCCGCCACGCCTTGGCGAATGAGGTCGCCCACCGGCGCAAACTGTTTCGCAAACTTGGGCACGAAATCGCCGTACATGCCCAGCATGTCCTGATAGACCAGCACTTGCCCGTCGCATAAATTGCCCGCGCCAATGCCAATCACAGGAATGGACAGCGTTTTGGACAATTCGCCCGCCAACGCTTTTGGAACGCATTCCACCACCAACGCATACGCGCCGGCTTGCTCCAATGCTTTTGCGTCCTCCACCAGCCGCGCCGCGCTTTCCTCCGTTTTGCCCTGATAGAGGAATCCGCCGAATTGGTTGACGGACTGCGGTGTCAAGCCCAAATGCCCCATCACGGGAATACCCGCGTCCACCATAGCGCGCACTTTGGGACAAACGCTTTCGCCGCCCTCCAGCTTCACGCTGCCCGCGCCCGCACGCATAAGCGCGCCCGCGTTTTCCAGCGCCGCGTCAATGCTGCCATGGTAGGATAAAAAGGGCAGGTCGCCCACCACATGAGCGCGCTGCGCCCCGCGACGTACGGCGCTCACATGGTGTATCATGTCCGCCATGGTCACCTGTACCGTGTCCTCATATCCCAGCATGACCATGCCCAGCGAATCGCCCACCAAAATAGCGTCCACGCCGCTTTCGTCCATCAGCTTTGCCATTGTATAATCATAGGCGGTAATCATCACGATTTTTTCGCCCGCCTGTTTTTTCTCTTCAAAAGTCCGTTTTGTGACCCGTTTCATGGTTTTAGCGCCTCCTTCACGTTGTCTTTGATTTGTTTATCTGTCAGCGCCCAGTCCGCCGTATAGCGTCCCAGCGCGGCATAGATGTCTTTTGCAGTTCCCTCCGGTATTGCCGCCATTTGCCGCCGCAGCGTGCCCGCGTCGCCGCGCGCGATAGGACCTGTGAGCGCCGCATGGGGACCGTGCGCAAAAGCGTTGTCCAGCGCTGCCCGCGCCATGGGCTGAAACAACGCGGGCGGAATATCTGTGCCCGCCAGCAATTCCTCCATGAGTTTCACCAAACTCACAAGATAGTTCGCGCCTGCACATGCCGCCGCATGGTAGCGCGGCTTGTCTGCCGGACGGATTTCCTGATAAGCGATTCCCGCCGCCTGAAGTGCCTGCCGCAGCTTGTCCATGTCCGCGCCCGCGCCCTCCAGCGTGAACGTCACGCCGTCCAGCGCCGCCGGATTCATGTGCTTGTCCGGAAAGGAATAGGGCGGGTGCAAAGAGAATACCGTGTTGCCTGCTTCCGAAAGCGGCGCAAGGTCAGCGCTTCCCAGCGCGCCGCTGAACATGCCGCACAGTTTTCCGGTGCAGCCGCTCTGTGCCAAGCGTTTCGCGTTTTCAGGGATTGCATCGTCCGCCATGGAAAGAAAAACGACGTCGCACGCCTGTGCCAGCGCGGACGCGTCCGCCCATGCCTCGGAATCTGTGATGCGCGCGTTTTCCTGCGCGGAAGCAAACTTGCGTGACGCATAGCCCAGGAGCGTAAATCCTTTGCGGCGGAAAAATCCGCCCATCACAGCAGCGGTTCGTCCCGCGCCAATCATTCCCAGTTTCATGACGTTGCGCCTCCCCAAAAAAAATCTGCATTGCCGCCCTCCGGCGTTTCGCGTGTTAATAGATATTAGTATACACCAATTCATTTGGAAATGCAAGTGGCGGCGCACAAAATGGCAAATACTATCAATAGGAGTGTGAATTGTTGTAAATGAACAACACTCCGCCTGCCTGCGCAAATGAATGAACAGTTGCGGCAGGAGACGGAGTGAAAAAGGTTACTCATAATGTTTCCACAGGCGGATAATTTTAACGGTATGCACTTCGGGAAAAACTTCGTAGACGAATCTATGTTGAATGTTGATTCGCCTCGAATATAAACCGTTTAAGTCGCCGATGAGTTTTTCATACGGCGGTGGATTTTGAAAAGGATTTTCTTTTACAATTGAGAGTAAACGCCGTACTTTATCAGACAATCCAGCCTGCTTGATATTTTCAATATCTTTGACAGCTTGCTTTGTATATTTGATGTGATACATTATAAAGTCACATCACTTTCGTCCACACAGTCGGATAAATCGGTATTTTTGCCCTCCAACAAAGATTGTTTATAACTTGGGTCGGAGCTTAAGTATAGCGTTTCTAAAAGAGATTGATATTCGGCTTCGCTGATAATAACAGCATTTCCGTTTTTGGTAGCAATATTTACAATTTCGCTGTCACAAATAGCCATATTCAGCAATTCATACAGTTTTGCCCGCGCATTTGTTACATTGATGTTATACATGGAAATCACCTCAAATATAGTATAGCATACGTAAAAACGTACGTCAATAGTATCATATGTAAAATGATAAAAAATATTGCTATCAAGAAAATGTTATGCCATTTTTTCCGCCGCGCCGGTTATTCCTCCGATTCTTCTTCTATTTCCTGAATCAGTTTTTGCAGATTTTGAAAGGCGATAGGTTCGGCATAGTCCCAGTAGTTACTTATCAGAACAAAATTGGCGCAGTGCAGTCCCAAGTTATAAAATTCCTGTCCGGTTTTGAGAAATTCCTCCTGCGTTAAAGTTCCTTCCAGCCGCAGAATACGCAGCCACAGGTCATAGTGGTCTAAAGCCCATTGCTGTAACAGCCGCACTTCGTCATCTTCTCTTTTGTACATAAAAATTTCCTCCTTTTTTTTAATTGATAATGGGGTTCCATGTCAGTATAGCATAAAAATGAAGTAAAATAGTTCAGGATACCGAACAAATGAAAAATTTTTTAAAAAAATTTCGTGATGGTACAGTGGAACACAAAAATTTCCTCCTTTTTTGTTTTTTGAACAATGCACTTTTTGCCGACAAAAAGTACCAAAAACTTTCTGGCATTCCGATTCGCCCCAGCCCCCTCAAACGACCCCAGTGGGGAGCTGGTGGGGGCTGCGACTTTTCTTCTGTAAATCCTGTGTCTATTGTACTATAGTAAAAATTTTTTGATGGATTTTAGTAAGAATTTTTCTAAAAAATCTTAATGAATAGACTATTTCTTAAACTTCTAAAAAAATTAAATTTGTTTTAGCGAAATTATCGCTAAAACAAGACATTATATATATCTTTGTGTTATAATCTTTTTTGGAGGTGAAGAATGATGTATCGTCGTATCAGAGATTTACGTGAAGATAGGGACTTAACGCAACAACAAATGGGAGAAATATTGCATTGCAGTTCCAGAACATATTGCAATTATGAACGTGGAAATGTAAATATTCCAAATGATATTTTGATGAAACTTGCAGATTTTCACGGCGTGAGTGTGGATTATCTGCTTGGCAGGACGAATAAAACAGATTGATAAGATGATTTTGTAGGAAAACAAGATGTATTGACAGGTAACAGATGACAAAGTATAATAAAAAGAAAAAAGTAACATTTCTATCAGTTCAATCATCATAGAGAGAGGGCGAGCGTCATACAAAAAATATTCTATCCGGACGAGCAAACCGTAAGAACTGCCATGCAGGCAGACGATCCGCTGTTATTGTTGGTTTCGCACGACGGACAGCGGCTGATTGTGTCGGGCATTGACGATGCGGGCGAACATATCATATTGCTGCGTTTGGCAGGATTTCGGGACAGCGATTTGGACAGCTACTATCGTTTGGTGGTGAATCGGGACGGCGCAGACTGGACGTTTGTGTGCCCGTCCGGTTATCAAAACATCACCGACAAAGCGGGGCGTATGCAGCAGTTCTATAAAGACGGCTTTCGCACGATTCCGCACGCGCTGGAAGCAATCGGATATCTGGTGGGCATTGATATTCCGCGTCGCTACCGCCGCCATGTAGATTTCATGTAATTTCAGCAAAAAACTTTTGCAGAAGGTATTGACAAGTGCGGAAAACTGTGGTATTATTTAATACATACTAAACATATAGGTATTATATATTTAAAGGTTTTACTTTACAGATGACAGCATTTTGGAATGCATGTGAAACAAAAAAATCCTTTTACGGAGGAAAATGAAATGAAACAAAAATGGTGTAAGCTGCTGCGGCATAATTGGCGGAACGGGCGAATGTGACGCGGCGTGATTATGATGAAAAAAGAACAGAGATAAAATGATATAGAAAAGAGGAAATGGAACATGGCAAAGATAAAAGATACGTCAAACTGGGGCTTTGAGACCAAACAACTGCATATCGGGCAGGAGGAACCGGATTCGGCAACCGACGCAAGAGCAGTGCCGATTTACCAAACGACCTCCTATGTGTTTCAAAATTCCGCGCACGCGGCGGCGCGGTTTAATTTGACCGATGCCGGAAATATTTATGGCAGGCTGACCAATTCCACGCAGGACGTGTTTGAAAAAAGAATCGCGGCGCTGGAGGGCGGCGCGGCGGCATTGGCGGTTGCGTCCGGCGCGGCAGCGATTACCTATACCATAGAAAATCTGGCGGAGGGCGGCGGGCATATTGTGGCGCAAAAGACCATCTATGGCGGCACCTATAACCTGCTGGCGCATACGTTAACAAAATACGGCATTACCACCACTTTTGTGGACATTCACAATCTGGAAGAAGTGAAAGCGGAGATTCTGCCGGATACAAAAGCAATCTTTATCGAGGCAATGGGCAACCCCAACAGCGACATTCCGAACGTGGAGGAACTTGCAAGAATTGCCCATGCGGTCAAAATTCCGCTGGTGATTGATTCCACGTTTGCAACGCCCTATCTGTTTCGCCCCATTGAACACGGCGCGGACATTGTGGTGCATTCCGCGACCAAATTCATTGGCGGTCACGGTACCACGCTGGGCGGCGTGATTGTGGACAGCGGCAAATTCGACTGGGAAGCCAGCGGCAAATTTGCGTCGCTGGTGGAACCAAATCCAAGTTATCACGGCGTGTCGTTCACCAAAGCGGTGGGCGCGGCGGCGTTTGTCACCAAGATTCGCGCCATTTTGCTGCGCGATACCGGCGCGGCGATTTCGCCCTTCAACGCATTTTTGCTGCTGCAGGGATTGGAAACGCTGTCGCTGCGCGTGGAACGCCATGCGGAAAATACCAAGAAAGTGCTGGAGTTCCTGACCAAACACCCGCAGGTGGAAAAGGTGAACCACCCTGCGCTGCCGGATCACCCCAACCACGATTTATATAACAAGTACTATCCAAACGGCGGCGGTTCCATTTTCACGTTTGAAATCAAGGGCGGCGCAAAAGAAGCGCAGGAATTCATTGACCACCTGCAAATTTTCTCACTGCTCGCCAATGTTGCGGACGTGAAATCGCTGGTGATTCACCCTGCCAGCACAACGCATTCCCAGCTTACGGAGGCGGAATTAGCGGAACAGGGAATCAAACCGAACACCATTCGTCTGTCCATTGGAACGGAAAGCGCGAAAGATATCATTGCCGACTTGCAGCAGGCGTTTGAAGGATAACACCGAGGGAAAACAGCGTCAGACGGCAGCATACATGCGCCGAAAGATAACGAAAACAAAATCTTTGCTTTAAAATAAGGGCGCCGCTAAATGCGGCGCCCTCGCTTTTTAAAATGGAATCATGCCTATAAAAACGGGCGCAAACGGACTGTCCCGCCGCTGCTTCTATAGGTATACTAGACTTCTTTTTTCACATCTCCGACAGCGGTCACAATGCGGTATCCCGCTGCGGCAACCCGCTGCTCCAAACAACGGCGGCACTCCGCCGCCTCATCGCCGGTACAGATTTTGTTGTCATATAAATCATATAGTTTACGTGTGCTGACGGGAGAAAGATTGGGCATGACAACGTTTGCGCCCGCTTTCAAACCCATTTCGCGCCCTTCGGGGTGAATGGTGCCCAGCGCCGTGGTCGCCGGAATCAGCGCATGGGGGAACATCAGCCGCAGAACCGCAATCAGCCGCAGCGTGAGCGGCAGGCTGCCGTTTGAGAACGTGCGAAATGGCGTTTCACCGTGCCGCAGATAGGGGCCAATTCCAATCATGTCCGGCTGTAGTTCCTGCAAAAAACGCAAATCTGCAATGAGGTTTTGCGTGGTTTGGTAAGGGGAGCCGACCATGAAACCGGAACCGACTTGATAGCCGATTTCTTTCAAATGAAACAGACATTCTTTTCTGGTTTGCAGGCGCATGGTTTCAGGGTGCAGTTTTCCATAATGCGCCGCATCCGCGGTTTCGTGCCGCAAAAGATAGCGGTTCGCGCCCGCGTTGTAATAGGCAAGATAGCTTTCTTTGGACTTTTCCCCAATGGAAAGCGTGATGGCGCAGTCGGGAAATGCGCTGCGGATAGCGGACACGATTTCGCAAATGCGTTCGTCCGTATAAAACGGGTCTTCGCCGCCCTGCAAAACAAATGTGCGAAAGCCCAGCGCATACCCCTCGGTGCAGCAAGCAAGAATTTCCGCCTTGTCCAGACGGTAGCGTACCGCCGCCTGATTGTCCCGCCGTATGCCGCAATAATAGCAGTTATTTTTACAATAGTTGGTAAATTCAATCAATCCGCGGATATAGACTTCGTCGCTGTAAACCTGCCGCCGCACCGTATCGGCGGCGGAGAACAGCAACGCGTCCGCGTCGGCGGTTTCCAGCAGCGCCGCCAGTGATGCGTCAGGCAGATTTCGCTCCTGCGTCAGTTGATATATGGTAGTTTCTAAAGCGTTCATAAACGTTTGGCTCCTTGTTACAAGAAATGGTTCGCATACATAAAACCTATCTATTTAATATGTATTATATCATTCGGCGAAAGGGTTGTCAAGCGGCGCGACAGTATGCTGTTTTTTGTGTGTGAGAACGGTGCTGTATCATGCTTTATAGAGCGGTAAAACGGCGGTTTCCTAAAAAATTTAAAAAAATGAGAAAAAAGGGATTGACAAAACATTCCATCGGTGCTATAATATAACCTAGAAATAGGGTAGGTTTTGTATGGATTAAAGAAAAGTACCGCGAAATGCGGCAAACGGAGCACAAACCGACACAGATGGTATAGAATAAAACGTAAATGGAAACAGGAAAAGGAAGCGATAATAAATGAAAGTATATGAAAAAATCACGGATTTGATTGGGGCAACGCCGCTTTTGGAATTGAAAAATTATGAGAAAGAAAAAGCGCCGGAAGCGACCATTTTGGCAAAGCTGGAATATTTCAATCCGGCGGGAAGTGTGAAAGACAGAGTCGCGTGGGCAATGATTGATGAAGCGGAGAAAAAAGGGCTTTTAAAGCCGGATTCCGTTATCATTGAACCGACGAGCGGCAACACCGGTATTGGTCTGGCGGCGGTTGCGGCGGCAAGGGGCTATCAAATCATTCTCACCATGCCGGAAACCATGAGCGTGGAACGCCGGAATCTGCTGAAAGCCTATGGCGCGGAGTTGGTGCTGACCGACGGGCGTGAAGGCATGAAAGGCGCGATTGCAAAAGCGGAGGAATTGGCAAAAGAAACGCCGCACAGCTTTCTTCCCAGCCAGTTTACCAATATGGCGAATCCGGCAGCGCACCGCAGGACGACAGGACCGGAAATTTGGCAGGACACAGAAGGAAAAGTGGATATTTTTGTGGCGGGCGTCGGCACCGGCGGTACCATATCGGGTGTTGGCGGCTATTTGAAATCACAGAATCCCAAAATTAAGGTGGTTGCTGTGGAACCGGCGGGTTCTCCGGTGCTTTCAAAAGGCACGGCAGGGCCGCACAAAATTCAGGGGATTGGCGCAGGATTTGTGCCGGAGACACTGAACACAGAAATTTATGATGAAATTATTGCAGTCGAAAATGAGGACGCGTTTGAAACAGGCAAAATGCTTGCACGAAAAGAAGGCGTGTTGGTGGGCGTATCCTCCGGCGCGGCAGTGTTTGCGGCAACGGAACTTGCCAAGCGTCCTGAAAACAAAGGAAAAGTGATTGTGGCGCTGTTGCCGGACACTGGCGAGCGGTATTTATCCACGCCGATGTTCTCGGAATAATTCGGAATAATATAGATAACAACGCAGGGGGACTGGGGATAGATAAGAGGAGGGCGAAACCGGAATGGAAATCATTCGGGTTTCGCCCTCTTGGGGTTTCAAAGGAAATTGATTTGTTTCGTTTTTCGGCGCGGAAACAGTGCAGCATAGACTTAGGCAAACAAAAGTCGAATCCCATGCGCCGTGCGTCAAATGGTATAGTCGCTTGCATAACGCTGCCGCTGCTCGTCTAAAATGTCCTGCAAGGTAATGCTGTCGAGATATTCATTAATAACCTTGTGTAACCCCTGCCAGATGGGGAGTGTGGGACATTCGTCACGCCGCTCGCATTGTATGGGCGTTTGGTCAAGACAGGAAACGGGAGCCAAACTGCCTTCCGTCAAACGCAGAATCATGCCAATGGTATATTTATCCGGCGACTGCGCAAGTTTATAGCCGCCTTGAAATCCGCGGTTTGTTTGCAAAATGCCGGATTTATTCACAATAGGAACGATTTGCTCCAAATATTTTTTGGAAACGCCTTGCCGCTGCGCAATGTCTTTGAGCGCAATAAATCCATTGTTTTCGTGTTCGGCGAGATCCAGCAGCATACGCAGGGCGTACCGTCCTTTGGTTGATATTTTCATGAAACACCCTCCTTTTACTCTATAATAACATATGTTTAGTAGGTTTTCAAGAAAAAGTTAAAATTTTTTGAGGAAAACGGAGCGTTGCCGCCGTGCTTGACAAAAGGAACTGCAAATGATATGATAAACGGCGGAAAAAACCAAGGAGCCGCGCGGCATCTGCGGCGGTTTTGAAATGCTGCGTGAAAAGGAGCGTTATCACATGAGAATCATTGACTTTCATACCCATATCTATCCCGACCCATTGGCGCGCAAGGGCAGCCAAAGTATTTGCGAATTCTATGATTTGCAGTCGGATTTGGTGGGCAGCGCAGGAGCGCTGCTGGCGGAAGGAAAAAAAGCGGGCATTGAAACATTTGTGCTGCTGCCGGTTTCCATCAAACCGGAGCATGTGCACAGCATCAATCAGTTCACCGCCGAGGCAGTAGGTCGTCATGAAGCGTTTGTCGGTTTTGGCACGGTGCATCCGGCAATGGAGCATTTGGTGGATACGTTAGCGGAAATTGAAACATTGGGACTAAAGGGCGTGAAAATCCATCCCGATACGCAGCGGTTCCCCATTGACGACGAACGAATGAATCCGGTCTATGACGCTTTGCAGGGACGTATGCCTATCATGATTCACTGCGGCGACCCGCGCTATGACAATTCCCACCCGCGGCGGCTGAAAAAAGTGTTGAAAGAATTTCCGAAACTGACAGTCATTGCCGCGCATTTGGGCGGCTGGTCTATCTTTGACACCGCATTCGAGTGCCTGAAAGACGAAAACTGTTTTGTGGATATTTCCAGCAGTATGATGTTCATGAGCAAAGAGCAGATGGAACAATATATCGCAGGCTATGGCGCAGACCGTGTGCTGTTTGGCAGCGATTTTCCGCTGTGGAGTCCGGCACAGGAGGTAGAAGCCTTTTTGAAACTGAATTTAAAGCCGGACGACAGGGAAAAAATCGCCTACCGTAACGCGCTTGGGATTTTGAACGGCACGGTTTGAGTGTGCGCTCATTCCGGCGTGGGACGGAGTTGTGCATGAAAAACGGTCAGCAGTTAAAAGTCCTTTGACGCAATCATTCGTTCTAAGGCGGATACCATTTCTTCGTCCGTCAGTCCGGCGGCGTTCCGGTGGTCGCCGTTGAAATCTATTTGTGTATCAATATCGCTTAAATCTACATCTTTCATATCGGAATCGCTTACGGCGACAAGGATTCTGAAATCTTTAGACGGTGTGCCGAAACATTGGCTTTTTGCAGTAAATTCACGGATTCCTGTTTTTTCGGCGATTGCCTCGCTGACGATTTCCAATATATCGTCCTCGTTTAGTTTAAAATATTGTATCATTCGGCGTGCTCCTTTCAGAATATTTTTCCTAACGCGCTTGGGATTTTGGGGGGAACGCGTTACCGGAATAAAGATATGATATAGATAACCAGAATGAATACCGTATTCCAATGGCTGATAAGATAAAACAGCAGGGAAGCGGCGGACAGCCAGATACAAGCTTTCCACTTCCGTTTGCACGCACATATCACATTTGCGGTTGCAAGAGAGAGTAATAATAACAAATAGAGTATTTGAAAAAATACAGATGGTGTCATGCGACACACCTCCTACAGTGCATATATTTTTGCGGCGGCATAAGTGCCGCTATTATGATATTCGACGCGAAGCAGCGGTTTTCCTGCATGGCGTACGATATTCGACTTTCGTTTGCCTATGCCGCATTTATTTTTGCGTCAAACGGAAACAGGGCGCAGCCGGTTTTGCGTTTCATTTCACGCAGGAACAAGAAAGAGTTGCTTTTTGACCGGCGCTGTGCTATACTGGTAATCAATACATGGCGGCGGCTCGCGCGGCATATACTGGACTGTAGGGAGGGTCTGCCATGAAATGGAACGGTAAAATCATCTGTCAACTGTTATATTCGCCATCTGTGTCCGGCAAAATTTGTCTGGCTTCGGCGGCAATGATTGCGGGCTGTATCTTTTTTCCGATAGTGTTTCGGCTGCTGCTCATTCCGCTGATTGTGCTGTTTGCCGTGACGCTGTTTTTGGTGGTGTTTCGTATTTTCTGCGACTGAGTAGGGAGGGCTGAACATGTATCCGATTCGGTTTCCGGGCGTCGGACTGGAATGTAGTATCAATCCGGTGGCGTTTTCGGTTTTGGGCAAACCGATTTATTGGTATGGTATCATCATTGCCATTGGGTTTGCGCTGGCGGTATGCTACGCGGTGCGGGAGGCAAAACGCGTGGGACTGAGCGGCGACGCTCTGATGGACTTGATACTCATTGGCGCGCCCACAGCCATTATTTGCGCGCGGGCGTACTATGTCATTTTTTCATGGGACTACTATCGTCAGCATCTTGGTGAAATCATTGCCGTCTGGAAAGGCGGCATTGCGATTTATGGCGGGCTGATTGGTGCGTTTTCCGCGGCGGCGGTTTATACAAAAGTAAAAAAGATATCCTTAACAACGGTTTTGGACGTTACCGCGCCGGGCTTTCTTTTGGCGCAGGGAATCGGACGCTGGGGCAATTTTGTCAATCAGGAGGCGTTTGGCGGCGCAACGTCGCTGCCTTGGCGCATGGAACTGTTTTTACCGGAACAAAACGCATATGTAGCGGTTCACCCGACGTTTTTATATGAATCTTTGTGGAATCTTGCCGGTTTTGGACTGTTGGTTGCTCTGCGCAAAAAGAAACCGTTTGATGGATTTATATTCTGTGCCTATTTGTTGTGGTATGGTCTGGGACGCGTCTGGATTGAAGGGCTGCGTGCGGATAGCTTGTATCTGGGGCCGCTGCGCGTATCCCAATGGCTGGCGGGTGCCTGTGTTTTGATTTGCACGGCTGTGATTGTACTGAAATTGTATCGCGGGAACCGTGACCGCGCCCGGAAATAAGGCAAAATTCTACTTTTTTTGGCATGAATACTTGCAAAATCCACCTTTTTCCGTTATAATATTTGCAAGAAACCTTGCGCTGCGGAGTGCAAGGATAAAAACGATTGTTACCACGCAGAATGACTGCGTAGTTTGATAAAACCGGAGGAAAATTCCATGATAAAACGGATTCCCAACCTATTAACAACAGTCCGTCTGCTGCTTGTGCCGGTGTTTATCGTGATGTTTTTTCACGATCACATCACATCGGCAGCGATTTTTGTCATTGCCTGTCTGACCGACATTGTGGACGGATATATTGCGCGGCATTTTGATGCGCAAAGCAAGTTTGGCACGATATTTGACCCGCTTGCGGACAAGCTGCTGCAAATTTCCGCCATCATTTGTTTATATATTGCGGACTTGTTCCCTGTCTGGGCGTTGGTGGTTTTGGTGTGCAAAGAATGTCTGCTGATTTTGGGCGGGGCAAATTTGCTGCACCACGGCGTTGTGGTGCCCGCCAATAAATTTGGCAAAGTGTCCACTGTGGTACTGAGTTTATTTGTCATTTCCAGTATTTTGCTGGGGGATATTTTGCTGCCCTACATAAATTTGATTGCATTTGTCGCCATCATTCCGACGTTGCTGGCGCTGGCAAGTTATTGCCGCATTTTTGCAGGTATTCGTAAAGAGGAAAACCGTTAAAGCGGAGCCGCGCAGAAACAAAAAATGCTTTGTATATCGTGCATGTCACGGCGTAAAACGGCATGAGATATAGTGCTGCGCCCGTCTGTGAATGTAGAACCGTAAAAGTCTTTTGCCATCACGGCAAAAGACTTTTTTTGTCGGCTGCTGCCGTGCTTGCGCCGAAGGGCGCTTTGGCATAAAGGGAGACTTTTGTTATAGTGGATTGTTGTAAAATGACGAATAATGACAGATGTTGGGGAAAAGACGTGCTAAAAAAATACAGAAAAGTGTGGAATTTTTCTAAAATGTAAAAAAATATGGAAATCCATTGCAATCCTTCATTTTTTTTGCTATAATAGAATTACACCAGGAGGAGTCTGCCCTAAAACAACTCAAATGTAGTTTGATTTGCGGCAGGGCGGCATCATAACTTCTGGTTCTGTCCCCGAATGGGAACGGACGATCAAATTGCATGTCCTCTGATTTCAGGAATACATACGCCTTAGCGGGCGAGTCGGAGGAGACGTGCGCCGCATGCATAAAAGGACGTCTTTATCAATCCCAGTGGGACCCGGTCAAAAAATCCCCGAAAGGCGCAATAACATAATATATAGAAAAAACGGGGTATCAATGGAGTTTGAGATCAATTTCGGCAACGGAATGGATCCTGTAAGACACAGGGGCATTGCCCCAGCCAGGAGACGACCGGTCTGGCGGAAGGTAATGACTTCGGCTTTCAGCTTAAAGCACCCAGGCAGAGGTCTTGTTACATATGAATACCATAGGCGAAATCTGAAAGCTGCCGGAGCATTCCATATTTGCTGCCGGCAGCTGGGTTTCGGGAGACGCGCGCCGGATGGGGCGTGAAACCTCACAAAATCATGAATCGGGAATAGATGATTTTTGACAGGAACAAAGCCGGAAATCGGCTTATAACATAGTAGGGGGAATACGATATTTTAGTGGGAAGGGTGGAAATAGCATGAAGAGAACACGCAAACGCGGCGTTGTTTTCATTTTGGCATTGGTGATGACGCTTAGCGTTATCACGCCGGCGGCAGCGCAGACGCCTGAAAATGATGTGGACGCGCATTGGGCAGCGACTTATATTTATCAAGCGGTCAGGGGTGGATTCGCGGATATGCATGGCGGGCTGTTTGAACCGGACCGCGCTGTCACGCGCGCAGAATTTGCGCATATGATGACGGCAATGCTGGGGCTGTCGCGTGCAGGAGACAGCACGTTTACGGATGTGGAAAAAGATAATCCGTATTATAAAGACATTCAAACGGCTGTTGCGGCAGGCATTTTGAAAGGGAAAGAAACCAGCAAATTCTATCCGGAGGGGGAAATCACCCGTCAGGAAGCGGGCGCGATTATCAGCCGTGTGGTTCCCAGCGCGGATATGCTAGATCAATCCTGTTTGGAGACTTTTCATGATGTGGATAAAATAGGGTCTTGGGCGCGGGAGGCGCTGGCAATCTGTAAAAACAAAGGATATATCATTGGTAATGAATTGGGATATATGAATCCGCAGGGACGGTTGACCCGTGCCGAAGCGGTTAAAATTTTGTGCGTCATACAGGACAGCGAGGACATTGTTCGTGAAGATGTGACGCTCAGCGGCAAAGACCCTGCATTGCAGAACAAAATCGTAGTGGGAAATGTGAACATTTCCTCAGCGGCAAAAGGCAATGTTTTGCTGCGCAACAATATCATTTTCGGCAGTGTAACGGCATCGGGCGGAGCCGGTTTGCGCGTGCAGGATTCGTGTCTGTCCTACCAGCTTATCATTCGCGGCACGCCTATTTCCTTTGAAGTGACGGCGACGGGACGCACGGAAATTGCATTGGTACGGCGCTATGAACTGCGCAGTGTGGTCAATCAGGCATTGGCTGTCGGCTTTAGCGGCGTAGGACGCGTTGAAAACAACTTTGCATCGACCGCCGGTTCCGGCGGCGGTGGCGGTGGCGGCGGTGCAAGCAGACCGGATATACAGAACCAGCCCAATGCACAGCGTGTCACGCAGATGATTGAGGCGTTGCCGGAACCGGAAGCAGTTGAAAAGGCAACGGTAAATACCTATAAAGACAGTATTTGGGAAGCAAAAAAACGTTTAGACCAACTGACAAAAACGGAACTTGGCAGCGTTGATGGAGAACATCAGAAAAAATTGCAGTCATTGATAGATAAAGTGGGACAATATCTGGTGGTGATTCCGCAGGTGGAATCACCGGAAATCATTTTGTCCGCAGGAGAAGCGGAATTTGTGTGGCGGTGTGATACAGTGCCGCTTTTGCAGCCGGAAACAACAAAACTGGTCTATGAATTGAAAGCGGACGCAGTAGGGCAGGAAGAAATTTCTGATATTCGCCGGATTATCGGTGCGGAAAAAGAAGTGGACAGCGCCTATGAAATCTATGTGCAGCGCGAAATCCACGCTGCCAAAATCCAAACGGAAATCCTCAGTGCAAACGGGCTGCCCTTGCAGCTTTCCATTCGGGAGGACCTTGCGAACAAAGCAGGGCTGGAGGTAGTATATATGGCGGCGGACGGGTCTTGCCGTCCACAAAATGCCATTGTCGTACGCCGCGGCGGACAGTATTTTCTGGAATTTCAAGCGACGGAAGAAACGGAGGAACCTGCCGCAGGCAGAACTGTTTCCGGACAGTATGTTGTCACCTATGACAAACAGAGCGCTGCGCCGTCAGGGCGGTTTGAAACGCCGCAGCAGCTAAAGGTACAAAAGGACAGCGAAAAACATGTGATTGTGTCTTTCCGCCCGGTGGAAGGCGCACAAAAATATTTGATATACATAACAAACACCCAGACAGCCGAAACAAGCTATTTTGAAACAGCACAGACAACACTGGATATCACAGACCGTCTCGGAGAAGGCGGCAGAACCTATCAGGTGCGAGTGGCGGCGAAAGCGCTTGGCAATATGGCGACAAGCGCCTTGTCGGAAGCGGTTTCCGTTCAGACTGTTTGGGGCAAGCTTGCTGCGCCGCAGCAGTTGGATAGCATGAAACAAGACGGGAGCGTAACGGTATCGTTTGAAGCAGATCCGGCGGGACAATTGGTTCAAATCAGTTTGCTGCAAGCGGATACCGGTGCATTTATCGGGTCTATGACAACAGCAAAAGAGCAGGCGGATATCAGTGCGCTGCTCCTTTTAGCGCCGCCGGAAATACGCCGGTTCAAGGTATGCGCTGTGTCGCTTGGCACAGGATATTTTGATACCTCCGACGCGGCAGATTTGCTGCTGGATCTTGACCAGTTCCGTTTGCGCTACAGCGCAGGAGAAAACGGCGCGGTGCTGGGAGAGACAGACCAGCTTGTGGCGCGCGGTGAAGATGGCGGAGAAGTGACGGCAAGGGGTAACACAGGATATCATTTTTTGCGTTGGAGCGATGGCGTGGAAACGCCCGTCCGGCAGGAAAAAAATGTGGAAAACGACGTTAATGTCAGCGCACAGTTTGAAATCAATACCTATCATCTGTCCTATACGGCAGCAGGGCAAGGAACGGTTGAAGGAACGACCGACCAATATGTGCAGCATGGCGGAGACGGAACCGGCGTCAAGGCTGTGGCGGAAGAAGGATATGAATTTACGGGCTGGAGTGACGGTGTGCTGAGTGCGTCCCGTACAGATTTAGACGTAACAGGTGACATTATCGTGACCGCGCAGTTCCAGCGGAAACAATATACACTGTCCTATGCCGCAGGGCCAAACGGCAGCGTGCTCGGCGATGTGGCGCAGTCTGTGTATCACGGCGAAAACGGCACAGAAGTGGAAGCTGTCCCCAATGACACCTATTTGTGGCTGCGTTGGAGCGATGGTGTGATTGAACAAAAACGGCAGGAAAAAGACGTCCGGCAAGATATGGCAGTGACGGCGTTGTTTGCATCAGAAGTGGTCACTGTGCAGTATCTGGCAACGGAATATGGTTCTGTCAGCGGTATTACCACGCAGCGTTTGCAGCCGGGAGAAACCACCATGACAGTGACGGCAGTACCGGATGAAGGCGGACGGTTTGTGCGCTGGAGCGATGGCGTGACAACGCCGGAGCGCAGCGATGTAGATGTGCGCAGCAACATGACGATAACCGCGGAGTTTGAGGTAGGATCGCATACAGTGACATATATCGCGGGCGAACATGGGTCTATTTCCGGCGAAACAGTGCAGCGTGTGGAATATGGCGAAAATTCCAAACAGGTTGTTGCGGTGCCGGATGCACACTATCATTTTGTGCAGTGGAGCGATGGATTTGAACTTCCGCAGCGAATAGACTATGAAGTGAAAGAAAACCGTACATGGACAGCACAATTTGCGCCAAACACCAATGCAGTGATTATCACCGGAGGAACCGGAAGCGCGACCTATGCCTATGGTGACACGGTAACAATAGAATTTACGCCGGTGGACGGACAGAGATTTAAGAATTGGAAAGTGACCAGCGGAAGTGTTACGCTGGCGGATGCAGCGGCGGAGAAAACAACATTTATTATGCCGGACAGCATTGTACGAATCCAGGCGGAATTTGAATTCCGTTTGGGTACCTGCGGTCATGACGGCGACACAGTGGGTGCATTTTTCGAGGGAACCGGAACAGCGGAAGACCCGTTCAAAGTGACAACGCCGCAGCAGTTTATCCATATCAAACAGCATATCGGCGAAGGAAAATGTTATGTGCAGGAGAACGATTTGGATTTTGACGGCGTTGCATTTTCTCCGATTGGCGTAACCACGCCGTTCAAAGGTGTTTATGACGGCGGCGGAAACGTGGTAAAGAATGTAAAATATCAGGATAGTTCCAATACCATGGCGGCATTGTTCCTGCTCATGGATCCCGCCGGTGAAATTAAAAATGTCGTGACAGACGCTTCCTGTGCATTTGAGGCGCGTCTCTATGCGGCGGGCATCATTGCCAACGCAGGGAGCGGATTGGTGCAAAACTGCGTGAATAAAGCGGAGGTTACAGCAACTCAGGCTGCCGGCGGTATTACTGCCACAACAGCGGAGAAAAGCACAAAAGAAGTCGTGCGAAACTGCCGTAATGAAGGTACTGTCATTGCTACAGGCGAGAAACTCGGTAATTCCGGCGGTATTGTCGGCGTGAATGGCGCGGTAGTAGTTGCTTGCTATAACAGTGGGACTGTCACAGCGGCTAAATCCGGCGGCGGTATTGCGGGAGAAAACAAGGGCAGTGTGCAGCAAAATTATAATGCCGGAACGGTCTATTCCACCATTAATGCAGGCGGTGTGGTTGGCTTTAATACCGGTGCCGGTGTTGTGGATACATGCTATAATGCAGGATTGATTTATGGCGACACGGACAGCGGTGGGCTGGCAGGATATAACGCTGCGATGATGCGCAATATTTATAACGTGGCGCAGATTGGCGGCTGGAAAAAGACAACCGGCTACATTGGCGGTGTGATTGGCTATAACAATAAAGGGTCTGTTGTTTCGAGTTACAATATTGGAAAAGTGACAGGCACTACAAAAGCAAATAACGGCGGAATTATCGGTTATAATAGACAATCCGGTACTTCCATTCAAAATAACTACTATCTAGAGGGGACTTCGGCAGGCGCAATCAGCGGAAAAGATCAGGTAGGCAAAGCAGAAATGCGCAGTCTGGATCAGATGATTATTCCATCGTTTGCGGCTTTACTAAACAACAGCGGCGCGGTTTGGGTGCTGGACGGAACGTTGTCCAATCCGACAGGATTTCAGTTCCCGCAGCTTAGTTTGCTGCCGCATATCGGATTTTTCCCGACGTTTGATGTGAGAATGGCAGTGAATCTGCCGCAGCCGGCGGACGAGGAACCGGCGCCGCCGGAGGAAGAGGTGCCGCCCCTTACGCCGGAGGAAACTTTACAGCCGGAGGAAGCGGAAGAACCTACGCCAAGTCCGCAGGTGACACCGGAGGAATCACCGGCAGACGCGCCGGAAGAGACGGCACAGCCGGAAGAAACACCGGAAGCATAAAATAGAAGATTTGCAGAGAAAGACAGCCGCACAAGATGGATACCTTGTGCGGCTGTTGTTATGCTATTATGCTATGAATAATTTTCGTGAAAACTGTATGTCTCCCCCAATTTTCGCTACGACTATATCTCCCTTGAAAATGTCCCCCGGATTTTGACTATGTCAAAATCCTCCTCCTTTACTTTTCTTGGGAGATATAGTCTCCGCTCTTAGCCCCCGTTTCCCTTAAAAATGTCCTCCGGATTTGGGCATAACCCAAATCCTCCCCCTCTTACTTTTTCTGAGGGATATACCCTCCGTTCTTTGCCCCCGAGAGTCGCTCCGCATGTATTCTTCCTTGAAAATGTCCCCCGCGGGCTATGCCCGCTCCTCCTCTTACTTTTCTTAGGCACACGCGTGCCACGAAATGGTATTTCTTCCTTCTTGGGGAAACAGGGGATTGCGTTGTTTAGCATTTTATGGTATGCTAAAAGAAACATATTTATCTGCAAGCGGGCAGACAAAACATGTTGTATCGAAAGAAAGAATAGTGGAAGACATATTTGTGCTAACAAAATAGGAAACGTGAAAAAGGGGGAATCCTCCGGTGAAGAAAATCAAAACAGGGTTGTATGCGCTGGCGGTGGTGATATTGCCGCCGATATTGCTCTTTTTGAGCAATTGGGCTCATGGCGAAGTGTACTTATATTGTTCGACCCATTATAACAATGTGCCGCTGTTATTCTATCGCGTGTGCGTCTATACGGCGCTGGGGTTCGTTTTGGGCTGGCTGATAACGCGGTTTGATGAGGACAAGGCGCGGCGGCGCGGCGTGTGGGTGTTCACCGGCGGACTGCTGCTGATTGCAGCGTTTGGTGCGGTCTATGCGCTGTTCCGGCAGGGCATGGTGGATTTTCCCACGTGGATACATAATATTCTGGTTCGTTTTGACTTGCGGGAGTTATATTTATGGGGCGGCGTTTATCTAGTGCAAATCATTCGCCGGAGTTTACCGGCAGGTAAAATGCAGCTAAAACCGGCGGGAGACGCCGCTATATCTTACGGAAGCAGGAGCAACACTGCCGCCATGCTGTGCGTGACTTTGCTGCCGGCGCTGTTGCTGGCGGTGAGTGCAATCTTGTCTGAATTTGCTGCGTTTGGAGCGAACGCATATTTATCCGCAGGGTCATACATTTCCTATTGGAATATCGGATTTTATACCATCGCCGGCGGGCTATTTGGCGCGGTGCCATGGCTGTGCAGAGCAGAGGAAAAACGTTTGCGCTGCGCGGTTGCGGTAACGTTCGGGCTGTCGGGTATTATCCTGCTGGGCATTCTGTATTCCCTGTATTGGAGTCCGATTGCCACACCGTTTGCGTTTTTAAAATTTTTGAACTTGAACGAGGTATTCCTCTGGACAGGGCTTTACCTCTTTTTGCTGGCGTTACTGCTGCGGCAGGGATATCGGGAGAAAAAATGAAAAAAATCAGTGAACGGTTAAGAGAACTTAGGAAACAAGCGGGATTCACGCAAAAGCAGATAGGGGAATATTTGGGAATCGATAGCGGTTCCTATGCATGGTATGAAAAAGAAAAAGGAAATCCAACCAGACAGGCAATACGAATGCTTTGTGATTTATATCAAGTTTCAGCAGAATATTTGACCGGCGGAGAGGAAACAGGGAAAAAGTATAAAAAGGGAGAATGGGAGGAAATTCCGCAGCGTCTAAGACAACTGCGCCATGCTGCAAGTATGAGCCAAAAAGCAGTTGCGGAAGCATTGAAAATACATCGGGAATCCTATGTATATTATGAGAACGGTAAATTTGAACCGCGCATGGTGAATTTATATCAACTCAAGGATTTGTTTGGCGTTAGCATGGACGAACTCTTAGGACGCATAGAGGAAGAAAAATAAATTCAGAAAAAAATACGTATATCACGACTTTATAGCATGTGATATGCGTATTTTGTTTGTTAAGCGGGAATTTATCGCGCTTTAGCAGAATATATTTTCAGGCGGTTTCCTCCGCGGGCGGTTCTTCCGTATCGCTGTCCAGCCGTTTATGCACTGCTTCGCGCAGCAGACAGTAGAGAACGGAGCAAGTCGGTACGCCCAGCAGCAGTCCCATCACGCCGAACAGCGACGTGCCCAGCAAAACCGCCACCAGCACCCAGATACCGGGCAGTCCGATAGAAGTGCCGACCACGCGCGGGTAGATGATGTTGCCTTCAAGCTGTTGCAGCACAATGATAAACACAATGAACCACAACGCTTTCATGGGGCTGACCATCAGAATCAAAAACGCGCCGATAGCGGTCCCGATAAACGCGCCAAACATGGGAATCAACGCCGTAAATCCCACCAGCACCGAAATCATGGTCGCATAAGGGAAGCGGAACACTTTCATGCCAATGAAACACAGCAGTCCGATGATAACCGCCTCCAAAAATTGTCCCGATACGAAGTTAGAAAAAATACGGTTGGAGATGTGGCAGATTTCCACAAAACGGTCTACGGGGCGGCGCGGCAAAAACGCGCGCATGAGCCGCTGAAACTGACGTGCCAGCGTTTCTTTTTGCAGCAGCACATAAATGGAAAAGATAAATCCCATAATGAAATTGAACACGCCGCTGAAAATGGAAGTGGTCACGCCGACGGTAGTGTTGAGAAAATCGCCCGACCAATTTTTCAGAAAATCTGTCACCATGTTTGTGATTCTGTCCCAGTCGATTTGAATAGAGGAAAGCTGCATATTGCCCAGTCCGAACCGCTCCATCATGTTCATGCTCCAGTATTCCAAATTTTGCGCATACTGCGGCATGTTGCTAACCAGCAATTCAATGGTGCGTTTGAGTTCGGGAATAATCAGAAACATCACGAACATCACGATACCTGTCACGACCACCAGCGTCAGCACAAGACAAACAGGCCGGCGGAGTACCCGCCAAACCTTGCCGCTTTTTTTGTTCAAAAAGGCAAAGATTTTGTCTTCAAACAATTTGAGCAATACGTTGAGAATAAAAGCGGTGCATAGACCAAAGATGATAGGGAACAAAATGCTGTAAAACGCCCCCAGACCCTCCAGCACCAAATGGATATTTTGCAGTCCTAAAAACAGGACAATGGAAACGGCAATTATGCCGATGATTTTTTTCATATTGGAACGGTTCAAATCCATACAAATTCCTTCTTTCCCCTGCAATGTTTCATTATATAGTAGCTTTTCCTATAGCATACCAAACTATACCGGTTCTGTCAAGTATTAGTACATAAGCAAAGAAACCGCAAGCCGCTGCATGGTTGACAAAGCGGTGTGAATGAGATAAAATAGAGACAAAGCCTGTGTACCGGAACAAAAGGGGGAGAGACAATGGAACATCAGGAAATGCAGGAAACGCCGCAGAAAGAACGGACGCGGTGGATACCGATTTGGGCGAAACTGTTGATTGTGGTTTTAGCGCTGGCGGGCAGTGTTGCCTATGGATTCTATAAAGTGGGCGCTGGAATCAGCAATCCGGAAACGATTGCAAAAGAATATGTCAAGGACTTGGCGGCAGGACAATATGAAAATGCCTATGACGCCCTGAAACTGGCGGACGAGACATGGTTTGGCGCACGGAAATTTGCGCAGGCAATGGACGCTGCGTTTGCGCAGTGCACCATTAGGGATATCAGCGCGTCGGCGGGCAAAAAACAAAAACAGGAAAACGGGACGCTCACGCGGCAAGTGAAGGTTTCCTTCACCACAGACAGCGGGGAGACGCGTGAGTGGCAGGTGGACTTGGTGCAGGACGGAAAACTGCTGAATATTTATGATAACTGGCGTATCATGCCGACAGAAATCATGCAGGAAAACTGGACGGTGGCAGTGCCGACGGGAGCACAGCTTACTGTTGACCAAATCCATGTCAGCGGCGACTATTTGCAGCGGACGCAGACCTATGAGGACGCGGCGGGAGCGACGCAGGACGTGTATGTGCTGCCGCAGGTGTTTCGCGGCGACTACCGCGTGCAAGTGGCGCTGGAGGACTGCATACCGTGGCAGGGACAACTCAGCACGGACAGTATGCAAAGCGTGTCGCTGGAACCGGAGGGCTGGTTCTATGACGGCATTGGCAAAAAACTGGAAAAGGCGCATAGAACAGCGTTTGACGCTATTTTCCACGGCGGAAATTTAGAAAAACTGCAAGAATATGCAGATTTATATTCCATGTTCTATCAAAAGACGAAAGAACGCGCCGGCGGCGTGGACAAGACCTATGACAAATGGAAAAACATCAAAGTAAACGGCGTCACCATAGACAAATTTGAAATTTTGGACAGCCGCCACATCCGCGTGACCTATACGGTCAGAGAAACGCGCGTGCCGAAGGACGGCAGCGGAAGCAGAGAACAGACGGAACGCGGAACTGTTATGATGGAACGGCGCAACGATTCCTATATTATCACGTTGGACGAAAACGGGGGCAGTTATGGAGGAAATGAATAATGGAACTTGTGAAATTAACGCATGACAATATAGAGGAGGAACATATCTGCTGCGCGATATCGAACAACAAAGATGTCCAAGTCATGTCGAAAAAGAATTGGTTAAAAGAACGGCTGGACGAGGGACTTGTGTTTTTAAAAGGCGATGTCCGCGGCAAGTGTTTTATTGAATATCTCCCTGCTGAATATGCTTGGATACCGATTGAAGCGAGCGATTATATGTATATTGATTGCTTATGGGTGTCCGGACAGTTTAAAGGACATGGCTATTCAAACCTATTGCTGGAGAAGTGTATCAAGGACAGCAAAGAGAAAGGCAAGAAAGGGCTTGTTACGCTGTCTTCAAAAAAGAAAATGGGATTTCTTTCCGACCCGAAATATATGAGATATAAAGGGTTTGAAACAGCCGACACAGCACCCCCTTATTTTGAACTGCTGTATTTTCCTTTTGCGGAAAATGCGGAGAAACCGCGATTTAGAAACGCAGTGCGGAGCCGCGAAAACATGCCGGATGGATTTGTGTTATATTATACAAACCAATGTCCGTTTACAGCGAAGTATGTGCCGATACTTGAAAACATGGCACAGACGCGCCAAATCGCGTTTCAGGTGGTACATATTCAGTCAAGAGAGGAAGCGCAAAACGCTCCTTCACCATTTACTACTTTTTCCCTTTTCTACGATGGAGAACTTGTCACACATGAAATATTGTCAGAAAAGAAATTTGAAAAAATCCTTGTAAGTAAAGGGCTGTAAATGAAAAGGGTATGTAAACAGTTGATTCGTTCCTATCAAAGGAAAAAGGAGGTTATCCGTATGAAAAAAATATGTAGCATCATTTGCCTGATGCTTGCACTCGCGATAACCGGCTGCGGCGTGACGGTTGGCAATATTTCCGGTCATGGTATCGTTGATGAAAAATTTATGGTTCACTCGCTGCCGTGGGGAGAAAAGTGGGAAAACATAAAGGATACCTCAATTTTGACCTCGGCCCAAACCATTATAGACGACGGCAATAGATTTGCTGTTGAAATTGCAGAAACGGAATTTTTAGGGCTAAAAGGACGCATGGTATTGGAGTTTTCCGAATCCGAGAACGCTTTTCCGGCTTCCGGTTTGACAAATATCTATTTTGCATATGAGGAGCAACAGGAGCAATCGCTGTTGGAACAAGGTGAAAAAATTTATGGAGAAAGAAAAAACTATTTTTTAGATAAAAACGGAGTGGAAAATCCTTTGAATCCCCCGTCGTGGTATAGTGCGCAAAACATAGAAAACAGCTTGACGGAGGAAGAAGAGGAACATTTCCGAAAAATATTAAAGGATAAAAATGTTGAAGAAACGAGAGCAGATGCAATCCTGAGAGGTCCGCTGGTTGTCATTTCCGTAAACGAAGATGACAATATCGTGACGATTTCAGGGAATAAGGCAGCAGAAGTCAAAAATTTAAGAGAGGGAAACATAAACTAAATGCGTCTGTTCCGCACTGCTTTTTCCAAATTTTTAAGGGAGGGGCTGTAAAAAACGCCGTTTTTTACAGCCCCTCCCTTGTTGCGTGGAAAGCGGAGGTCTATTTGTACTGAAAAGGTTTCAGCGGATTCACCTTGCCCCATTCGGAAGGAATCCATGCGGCTTCCATGCATTGCTCTGCCGCAAGGCGGACGGTGGAATAATTGCCGCTAATGTCATAAAGGGAAAATAGGGCTTCAATTTCCTCCAGCGTTTTGATGAGCGCTGAAAAGTCGCGGCGGTAGTCAAACGGCGCATCAGTGGGAAGGCGACCGTTTCCAATCGTGCTCAAATGGAGACGCAAATCACCCAGCAGTTCTTTTGTCTGCGCTTCCGCTTCATTCATTGCACGCCGTAATATCGTCAGCGACGTCTTTTTTGCGCAAGCGGTGTAGGTCTGATATGTTTGCGCAGAGAGGTTTTTTCGCGCGTCAACGACCATTTGATATAGTTCTTTTGTGTGCCCTGTGCTAACACCGGAAAAGGCTTCGTGCATAGCATCGTAGGCGCTTCCCAGTTCCATGTAATAAGCCAGCGCAGCATTGACAAACGCCGTATCCTCTTCGGAAAGCGTATCGTCCAGCAGGAAAGGAATTTCGGTCGTAGCTGTCGGCTGCGGCGTTGCTGATGGCGTGGCAGTATCCTCCGGCGCCGGTGTGGGAGAAGGCGTAACTTCCGGTGTAGAAACAGCAGTAGGTTCAGGAAGGGATAGCGGCGAATTCAGCAGAACGGTATTCGTGTCGCCCTGCCAGTCCACCGTCACGCCAAATGCTTCGCTGACCGCGCGCAGCGGTACCAGCGTCCGGTCATTTACCAGCATGGCGGGGGCGTCCAGCGGCACAGCCACGCCGTCTGCTTCCATTTGTGCACTGCCAATTTGAATGCGAATGGTTACGCCGTCCCTAACGGAAATGGCGGTCTGGGATTCCTCGTCCCAGTCCACCTCCGCGCCGAGCGCGGTGAAAATGGCGCGCATGGGAACCATGGTGCGGTCGTTCACCAGCATGGGCGGCACGTCAAAAGAAAGTTCCTTGCCGTCCAGAATCACGGAAATGGGTTCCTCCTGCGCGGCAATAGCCGCCGGAACCAGACTGAAAAGCAAAATAAATGTGAAACAAAAAGTGAATAAACGTTTCATGTGAATACCCCCAATTTTTTGCATTTTCCTAGAAGAAAAAATGCGGTCATTTTTTAAAACATATATCCGTAAGCGCGCAGCAAGTCCTTGGCAATGTCAACATAAGTTGCTGACTGCCGTTCCAACACAAGCGCTTCCATTTGAGCATCATAGGCGCCGACATATGACTTTACCGCTGCTTTTTCATATAACGTAATCCATTGGGTGACAGCGTCCAGTTCAGCAGTCCATGCGTTTTGCAGCACATTACGCAGCAGTATCAGGGAAGTGTTTCCGTAATGTAGCTGAAAATCGCGGTAACTGCTGCTGGAAGAAAGTGTTTGCCGGAATTTCTTCAGTTCCGGCACTACCCATGTTTGCTTAGCAGCATTTTCAAGGTTTGCGTTTGCCATTTCAATTGCTGAAATAGTGATGAAGTCAAGGTTTGATTGTGCTTTTGGTAAAGCAAGACACGAATTTGCGCCTGCACTCAGGAGAGATTGGTCAGGGCTGGACAGCGCTTGTCGTTTTTCTTCCCGCTGCGCTTGCGTTAAGGGGAGGGAAGCGTTTAGGTAGATGTCAAATTTTTGCAGTTCTGTATATACCTGCTGCATTGCTGTATGAGTCTTTTCGCAGACAGGTTCATATTCCTTGCGCGCCCGCGCCACCGCTGCTTCGTTCCATTGTCCAATGTTTTTCAGGTAGGTGCGCGCGGCGGAAAGCATATCTTTGGTGCAGGTTGCAGCGGTATCCACAGCGCTGTATAAATCTTTCAGATTGGAGCTGGTGTTTGCAGATTTAAAGGCTTGCGCGGTTGTGTCTGTATAGAAATCACGCATTCGCGATAGAATTTCCGGAAAATTTCGGGCAGTTGAATAGTTGAAATCATAGAGCTCCGGCGGTAAGGCGTCATATATTGTTTTGATGTTAGCAAAATAATAAAATATGGCGCAAAAATTTTGAAATTCTTCTTCAGACAGCCCTAAATAGTCAGGTTCAGGAGCCTGAAACGCCGGTGCAGGTGTGGAGACTGCTGTAGCGGTTGGCGTTGGTGTCGGCGGTGTCGGTGTGGGCGTCGGCGAATCCAGCAGAACGGTATTCGTGTCGTCCTGCCAGTCCACCGTCACGCCAAATGCTTCGCTGACCGCGCGCAGCGGTACCAGCGTCCGGTCATTTACCAGCATGGCGGGGGCGTCCAGCGGCACAGCCACGCCGTCTGCTTCCATTTGTGCACTGCCAATTTGAATGCGAATGGTTACGCCGTCCCTAACGGAAATGGCGGTCTGGGATTCCTCGTCCCAGTCCACCTCCGCGCCGAGCGCGGTGAAAATGGCGCGCATGGGAACCATGGTGCGGTCGTTCACCAGCATGGGCGGCACGTCAAAGGAAAGTACCTTACCGTCCAAAATCACGGAAATGGGTTCCTCCTGTGCGGCAACAGCCGCCGGAACCAGACTGAAAAGCAAAATGAATGTGAAACAAAAAGTGAATAAACGCTTCATGTGAATACCCCCCAATTTTCATATGTTTTTAACTGCCACGAAAGTCCTGCGGGAACAAAGGGCAGTTTTATATCTTGTTACCCATAGTTTACCACATATTCCACTGTTTGTCCAGAATAAATCCATATAGGTCACGGCGCGGAAAGCAGAGTGGGGCGGTTAAACAAAAGGTCATAACACCAATAGAATACAGGATGGTCATGGTCGCAGTTGGAATAGCTATGGTCATAATAATACCGCCATGTGCCGCTCGTCAAATCATAGGAAACGCCCAAATCCAACTCACCCGGAAAGGTTACCCAATGGCTGATGATAACCGTGTCCTCATAGCGCCGGAAGTGGTTAAAACCAAAATCAAAGAGAAGTTTTCCGGCGGCGCGCAGCGCGTCTCCTTCCAATAGATTTTCCAATACATCTTCCTCTCCGTCGGCGGACATTCTGAAACGCATCATACCACTGCTGGAATCAGAATACCAGTCCGCTTGCGGCGGCATTGCTTTTGCCAACGCTGTAAAATTGGCGTAATTTTGCCGGAACACCGCCACGATTTCCGACTTGCGGCAGTAGCGGTCTTTTTCCCGCTGCGGTTCGCCAAACCCCCATGCACAGTATGCAGTAATGCCCGAAAGTATGAGAGCAAGCAATATGTACCGTTTCCAGTGTATAGGCGTACGATATTCGACTTTTGTTTGCCTACGCATGTTTTATTCTCCTTCTACCTCGCACCACCGGCGCACAAATTTTCCGCCGAGATAGTCAAATTTATCTCCCTGCCGGCGGTTTTCCCGCTCCATTTTTTCTTCAATCATGTCCTTGATTTTCCACCAGCTTGTGTGATGGTTGCAAGAAAGGGTATCCTCCTCCGGCGCGCGCCCCACCAGCCGCGCAATGGCAATGGACGGATTCAGATATTCCAAAAACGTCACGCACCGCTCCACATAGTCCACCAGCGGCAGCAAATGAAGCGTGCCGTCCGTATACATTTGCGCCAGCGGCGTGTCTTTGGGGACATAAAGCGCGTGCAGCTTCACGCTGGAAAACCGCAGTGCGCTGAGCAGTTTTGCCGTTTCTATTACGTCCTCCACAGTATCCCACGGCAGATCGGCAATCACGTGCGCGCAGGTGTCAAATCCATAGGGGAGAATCGCCAGCCGCGCGTCCGCAAATTCCGCCAGCGAATGTCCGCGTCCCAGTAGGGAAAGCGTTTTATAGTTGGCGGTTTGCAGTCCCAGTTCCACGGTGATTTCCACGCCGAACTTTTGCTGTGCGTCCGCCAAAATATCCAGATATGGCTTTGCAATGCAGTCGGGACGCGTGGAAACGGCAAGTTCCACCACGCCGGGCGCGCTTGCCGCCTCCCGCACCGCTGCCGCAAAATCGGCAGGCGGTAAATAGGTGTTGGTATAATTTTGAAAATAGGCAATGAACTTGTCTGCATGATATTTTTTGCCGATATACGCGCTGTTTTGCGCAAGCTGCTCCTGCACGGAAAGCGTCGGGGAGAGCGATTCAAAGCCCGCGCCTTTGGGGCTGCAATAGGCACAGCCGCCGCCCACCGCACGGTTGGGACAGGTGACGGGCAAATTGACAGGCAGACGATAGACCTTGCCGCCATATTTTTCTTTTAATGCGTCGGAATAAACGCGGTAGCGCGGTTGCTTCGCCTCCATCTATTCCGCCTCCCAGCCTTTGCAAACGTCCACCCACGCTGCCGCGCCGCATAGTTCCTCCAGACGCGCGGGCGCAAGTTCAATCGCGCTGTTTGCACTGCCGCAGGCAGGAAA
Organism: uncultured Clostridia bacterium; assembly: GCA_946555455.1. Lineage (GTDB taxonomy): Bacteria > Bacillota > Clostridia > RUG12999 > RUG12999 > JAAWTG01. Next base: position 69,239 of record CAMNSU010000004.1, read on the forward strand.
CACTGTGTCAAACCGTTTCAGGGAAATATCGAGATAAATTTTCACGCCTTCCGGCACAGCAAAAGGACAAACGCCGCCCACGGCATGTCCCACCAAACGTTCCACATCCGCCGCTGCGGGCATTTTTGCCTTGGTGTGGAACTGCGCTTTGAATTTCGCATTATCCACTTTGGCGTCGCCCGCCGCCACAACGAGAATCGCACTGTCCTCCATGATGAAAGAAAGCGTTTTTGCGATACGCTGCGGCGCGCAGTGCAGCGCCTGCGCGGCAAGTTCCACGGTTGCGGAGGAAACGGAAAATTCCTGAATGTTTTGGTCGAGCCCGAACGGTTTTAAATAGTCTCTGACGGCTTCAATTGCCATGATATCCAACTCCTTTTTCGTTTTTGAATCAATAAGGAAAACGCCCGACACTGCCGAAGCAGCATCGGGCGGGAATTCCAAAAAGAAACCATTATTCGTTTTTGGATTCAATCAGTTTCACAACGTCGCCGACGGTTTTCACATTTTCCAGTTCGTTGTCCGGAATTTCAATGCCGAACTCGTCTTCCAGGGACATTGCCAAATCAACGACTGCCAGAGAATCCGCACCCAAATCATCTTTGATGTTTGCTTCCATGGTTACGTCAGCTTCATCCACCATCAGTTCGTCTACAATAATGCTTTTCACTTTGTCAAATACCATTGTTTTTCTCCTCCTCATTATGATAGGGTATCACCAGCCTTTGGAAAAGGCGGTAAATATTACGCTAAGTTATGATACTATTATAATATCATAAGGAGAACCTGTCAACATTTTTTTTATTTTTTGTATAATTTATAGCCGCGCAAGCACTGCGTCGCCCATTTCTTTGGTGGAAACAGCTTTCATTTCAGCATTTTCGACCAAATCCGCGGTGCGGAATCCATCTTGCAGCGTTTTTTGTACGGCGGTTTCAATCGCGCGCGCTTCTTTTTCAAGTTCAAAAGAATGGCGTAGCATCATGGCAACAGACAAAATGGTTGCCAATGGGTTGGCAATGCCTTTGCCCGCAATATCAGGCGCGCTGCCGTGAATGGGTTCATACATACCTTTTTTGCCGTCGCCCAGACTTGCGGACGGCAGCATACCAATGGAACCTGTCAGCATAGACGCTTCGTCGGAGATGATGTCGCCGAACATGTTGGAGGTCACAATCACGTCAAACTGCTGCGGATTGCGCACCAGCTGCATGGTGGCGTTGTCTACATACATGTAGTTTACATCCAGACCGCTGCCTTCCAATACTTCCGCCGCTACTTCACGCCACAGACGGGAGGATTCCAATACGTTTGCTTTGTCCACAATGGTCAGCTTTTTCTTGCGTCCCTGCGCAATTTTGACCGCCACTTTCAGCACGCGTTCCACTTCCGCTTTGCTGTAGCGTTCCGTGTCATAGGCGCTGTCGCCTTCGCGTCCGCTGTCGCCGAAATAGATGCCGCCCGTCAGTTCGCGCACAATCATGATATCCAAGTGGTCGCCGATGATTTCCGGTTTCAGCGGGCAGGCAAATTTCAGTTCCTGATAGAGCAGCGCCGGACGCAGATTTGCATATAACCCCAGACCGGCACGCAGTCCGAGCAATGCCTGTTCGGGGCGGATACCGTCCAAATGCTCCCATTTCGGGCCGCCCACCGCGCCCAGCAAAACGCTGTCCGCCGCTTTGGCTTTTTCCAATGTTTCTTCCGGCAGCGGTTTTCCGGTCGCGTCAATCGCGCAGCCGCCCGCCAGCAGATTGGTATACGTCACCTTGTGCCCGAACTGGTCTGCCACTTTGTCCAGCACGCGCACCGCTTGTTCCACAATTTCCGGCCCGATTCCGTCGCCCGGCACCAGTGCAATGTTCATGTTCATAGATGATTCCTCCTGTTTTAGTTGTTTTAGGCATGAAATTCGGCTTTTGTATGCCTAATATATCGAAACGGTACATTATTTCGAGGTTTTCACATAGTTCACCAGACCGCCCGCGTCCACAATGCCCTGAATGAATGGCGGGAATCCCGCTGCCTGATAGGTTTTGCCGGTGGTTTTATTGGTGATAACACCGGTGGTGAGGTCTGCTTCCACCACGTCGCCCGCGTTAATTTCTTTTGCCGCCGCTTCGCATTCCATAATGGGCAGTCCGATATTGATGGCGTTGCGGTAGAAAATACGCGCAAAACTTTCCGCGATAATCAGCTTGATACCGCTGGTCTTGATTGCCAGCGGCGCGTGTTCCCGCGAGGAACCGCAACCGAAATTTTTGTTCGCAACCATGAGGTCGCCTTCTTTGACTTTGTTCACGAAATCCGCGTCAATGTCCTCCATACAGTGCGCCGCAAGCTGCTTCGCGTCGCTGACATTGAGGTAACGCGCGGGTATAATCACGTCGGTATCGACGTTGTCGCCATATTTGTGTACGTTTCCGCTTACTATCATGATTCCATCCGTCCTTTCTATTACAGGCTATCCGGCCCGCAGATAATACCTGCAACCGCGCTTGCCGCCGCGACTGCCGGTGATGCGAGATATACTTCTGATTCCGTGTGTCCCATGCGTCCGACAAAGTTACGGTTGGTGGTGGACACACAGCGTTCGCCTTTTGCTAAAATACCCAAATGTCCGCCCAGACAAGGCCCGCAGCTCGGCGGCCCAATCACACAGCCCGCGTCCATAAAGGTCTGCAAATAGCCTGCCATCATGGCTTCCATATAGATTTTCGGTGTTGCGGGCAGCACCATCACGCGCACGCCGCGTTTGACTTTTTTACCTTTGAGAATGTTCGCCGCAATTTCGAGGTCGCTGATACGCCCGTTGGTGCAGGAACCAATCACAACTTGGTCAATTTTGATGTTCATAGCTTCCGCTTCCGCAATGGTTTTGGTGTTTTCCGGCAGGTGCGGAAACGCCACTTGCGGCGCCAGCTTGGACAGGTCAATGTCAATGGTCTGTTCATATTCCGCGTCCGCGTCAGGATAGAAATATTGATATTCCACTGCCGCATGTTCTTCCACATAGGCTTTCATGATGTCGTCCGGTTCAAAAATACCATTCTTTGCGCCCGCTTCGATTGCCATGTTGGCAATGGTGAATCGGTCGTCCATGGTAAGAGAGTGCACGCCTTCGCCGGTGAACTCCATGGAACGGTACAGCGCGCCGTCCACGCCGATTTTACCAATGATATAGAGAATCAAATCTTTACCGGAAACGTTTTTGGAAAGTTTGCCGGTGAGGTTGAAACGGATTGCTGCCGGCACTTTGAACCAGCCCATGCCCGTTGCCATACCGACCGCCATATCCGTGCTGCCGATACCGGTGGAAAATGCGTTCACCGCGCCGTAAGTACAGGTGTGCGAGTCCGCGCCGATTACCAGATTGCCCGGCGCAACCAGTCCTTTTTCCGGCAGCAGCGCATGTTCCACGCCCACGTTTCCGCCTTCATAAAAATGCGTGATGTCGTGTTTGTCCGCAAATTCGCGTACCTGTTTGCACTGCTCCGCCGCTTTGATGTCCTTGTTGGGCGTGAAGTGGTCAAGCACCAGCGCGATTTTGTCCTTGTGGAACACATCCGCGAAATCTGCCTTTTCAAATTCGTTGATGGCGACGGGCGCAGTGATGTCGTTTGCCAGCACCATGTCCAGTTTCGCCTGAATCAAATCGCCCGGCTTCACACTGTCCATGCCCGCTTTATACGCCAGGATTTTTTGTGACATTGTCATTCCCATATAAAATTCCTCCTTATATGATAAAAATTATACTTGTTCTCGTAACAATTGATATTCAATACCGTCGATTAACGCCTGCCGCGACGCTTCAATGACGTCGGTGGAAACGCCTACCGTTGACCAGGACGATTTGCCGTCCGTCATTTCAATCAACACGCGCGTGACTGCGCCGGTGGTTGCTTCCGAGTTGAGGATACGCACTTTGTAGTCCTGCAAACGGATTTGCGCAAGCTGCGGAAAAAATGCGCCCAGTGCCTTGCGCAGCGCGATATCCAGCGCATGAACAGGGCCGTCCGCGTCCGCCGCGGTGATTTCCTCTTTGCCGTCCACCTGCACTTTGATAATCACCGAAGCATATCCCTGCCGTGGTGTTTCACCCTGTTCCGCCAGAATTTTGCACTGTTTTAACTCGAACAGAGGATGATACAACCCCAACGCCTTTTTAATCACCAATTCCAGCGATGCGTTTGCGCCCTCGAATTGATACCCTTCATATTCCAGTTCCTTCAGACGGTCTAAAATACGTTTCAATTCTTTGGAATCCTTTTCAATGGTGGGGTCAATTTGCCGTATCACGGGCAGCAGCCCGCTTTTGCCCGACATTTCTGACACCAGAATGTTGCGGTGATTGCCCACAGCCGACGGGTCGATATGTTCAAAGGAAGCGGAGGTTTTCAGCACCGCGTCAATGTGCATACCCGCCTTGTGAGAAAACGCCGATTTGCTGACATAGGGCAGTCCCGAAACGGTGATATTCGCCACTTCCGCCACTTCGCGCGCGGCCGTGGTAAGCAGCGATAAATCAGGCACCAAGTCATAGCCGCGTTTGAGCTGCAAGTTGGCAATGCAGGTGGAAAGATTCGCGTTGCCGCAGCGTTCGCCAATGCCCGTCAACGTCCCTTGTATATGCGCCGCACCTGCCTCCACTGCTGCCAGCGTACATGCCACCGCCAGCCCGCTGTCGTTGTGCGAATGGATACCGATGGGGACGGAGATGGTTTTTGTCACCTGCTGCACGGTTTTGGCGATATCGTCCGGAAACATGCCGCCGTTGGTGTCGCACAGCGCGATGATGTCCGCGCCCGCGTTTTCGGCAGCTTGCAGCACGGCAAGCGCATAGTCAGGATTGCGCAGATAGCCGTCAAAGAAATGCTCCGCGTCAAAAATGACCTCCAGCCCGCTGGATTTGAGGAATTTCACGCTGTCCGATACCATGCGCAAATTTTCCTCCGGCGTAGTGATTAGCACTTCCGTCACATGCATATCCCATGCTTTGCCGAAAATCACGCCTACCGGCGCGCCGGATTCCACGATTTTCAGCAAATTGCGGTCTTTCGCAGCGGGACAGCCTTTTTTGCAGGTGCTGCCAAATGCCGCCAGCTTAGCGTGCGTGAGCGTGAGCTGTTTTGCTTCGCGGAAAAATTCTTCGTCCTTGATGTTGGAGGCAGGATTGCCCGCTTCAATATAGTCCACGCCCAAACGATCCAGAATTTGCACAATTTTGAGTTTATCCGCAACGGAAAAAGAGATTTTCTCCGCCTGCATTCCGTCGCGCAGCGTTGTGTCTAAACTTGTGATTTTGGTCAAATGCAACACCTCCTGTGCTGTCTCGAAAGGGGGACTAATTCCGGCTCGTTTCCCTCGCCGTCATGCCGTCCCCCTTGTCGTCTACCCCTAATTATCGCTCCGGAAACTTCTCTCGTGAAAAATGTCCCCCGAATGTCGTTCCAGATATTTTCCCCTTGAAAATGTCCCCCGAATTTTGACGTAGTCAAAATTCTCCTCCTCTTACTTTTCTTGGGGAAAATATCTTACACTCCTTGCCCCCATTTTCTCTTCCTCTTACTTTTTCTGAGACACATGGGGAATGGGAAACGCAGCGGCAGCGAGACTTCCGATTCCCCAGCGGGCAGATTCCGTTAGGAATCTACCCTCCTATTTACCTCCGCACTTTGCCCCCTGCCGCGTCCGCTCTCTCGGCGTTCCTATCGAAACGCCCGCGGCTGAGAGGTATGGAAACTTCGGTACACGTGTGCCCCAGAGGGTACGCCCGATGTTTCCATGAATAAAAAGTAGTCCGGTTCCGGATAGTTTTTTTGAAAGTAGTTCGATTTCTATTACTTACCGTAGAAAGCTACAGTAAAAATAAGCACTACAGCCCTCCGCAGGAGCCAAAGGGGCAAAAAGTACATCATAGTCGCGGTAGCGACTGTGATTTGTTAATAGTGCAAGCCGGAAAAACTTCTTTTTCCGAAAAGATACTTTCATTATAGCCCGAACCATGGGGAAAAGTCAATCGTTTTTCCTGCTGAAATGGAGAAAAAAATGAACGTTTCTTGCAGTTGGTGAAAAATGGATTCTCTTGACGCGGCGGACAAGCTGTGTTACAATAAGACACAGACAGAAAATCAATGTATTTTGCTATTGGAGCGCGAAAAGCGGGACAAACAACATAGAAAAATAATGTGCGCAAACAGGGACAATATAGTAGTTTAACACATACCATGGAGATAGAAGAAATTGTGAAAAAAATAACATAGAGGAGTTGGAAATAGATGTGGGCTGAAAAAAGCGTATTTTATCAAATATATCCTTTGGGATTTTGCGGCGCGCCGGCGGAAAATGACGGGCAAACAGAGCCGCGTATTCGCAAAGCAGCGGATTTTGCGCCGCATATCAAAAGCATTGGGGCGGACGCTGTTTATTTTTGTCCGATTTTTGAATCAGACCAGCATGGGTATGACACCCGTGACTATCGTAAGATAGACTGCCGTTTGGGAACAAATGAAGATTTCAAAGCGGTTTGCAAAGTATTTCATGAAAACGGTTTGCGCGTGGTGCTGGACGGCGTGTTTAATCATGTGGGGCGCGGGTTCTGGGCGTTTCAGGACGTGCTGCAAAATCGGGAAAACTCACCGTATAAGGATTGGTTTTTCATTGATTTCGGCGGCAACAGCAATTATAATGACGGTTTGTGGTACGAAGGCTGGGAAGGGCATTTTAATTTGGTGAAATTGAATTTGCGCAATCCTGCTGTGGTAGACCACTTGCTGGACTGCGTACGGCTGTGGGTGGAGGAATTTGACATTGACGGTCTACGGCTGGACGTTGCCTATTTGCTTGACCATGATTTTATCCGCCGTCTGCGGGCGTTTGTGGACGGGCTGAAACCGGAATTTTTCTTGGTGGGCGAGTTGATGTTCGGCGACTACAATCCGTTTTTGGCGGACGGTATGCTGCACAGTGCGACAAACTATGAATGCTACAAAGGACTGCATTCGTCGTTTAACAGCAGCAACATGTTTGAAATTGCGCATTCGTTGGCGCGGCAGTTTGGAAAAGAGGACTGGACGTTATATAAAGGAAAACATTTGTTGAATTTTGTCGATAACCATGATGTGACGCGCGTGGCAACCATTTTACAGGACAAAAACTGCCTGCCGCTGATTTACGCGGTTTTGTTTGGTATGCCCGGCATTCCCTGCATTTATTATGGCAGCGAATGGGGCGCAGAGGGTGACAAAGGACAGGGAGACGCGGCGCTGCGTCCCTGTTTTGACGCACCGGAGAAAAATGAACTCACAGCATGGATTACGCGTTTGGCGGCGGCGCACAAGGAAAGCCGTGCGCTGTGCTATGGGAATTACACCAATGTGATGATACAGAGCAAGCAACTTATTTTTGAGCGGGAAGCGGACGGAGAACGCGTATTGGTTGCAGTCAACATGGACAGCCAGCCGTTCACGGCGCATTTTGACGCGCGCGCTGGTCGCGCGGTTGACCTCATTTCCGGCGCAGAACATGATTTTGGCGGCGGCAGCGAGTTACCGCCTTACAGCGCATTTTTCTGGAAAGTGGTTTAAAAGCTACGAATCTATCGCAAAAAAAATGTCCCCCCCAATTGTCGCTCCAGCTATATCCCCCTTGAAAATGTCCCCCGAATTTTGAC
>CAMNSU010000005.1 GCA_946555455.1 uncultured Clostridia bacterium
ATAGCGCGCGCCGCACGCCGCATGGTTGATTTCTCCCCGTTTTGCATTGCTGATGCCTAAGATATAGTTCTGAAATTCCTGTTTGCATTTCCCCATGTCATGCACTTTTCCAATCAATCCGGCAGCAGCGTCCACCCCAATTTTGCTGCCATATGCTCGCGCCAGCAGTTCTACGTTATCGCAATGTTCTCTGACAGACTGCTGCCGCTCTGTCAATTCTTCTTTATGGGCAATGAGCATACTATCACTTCCCCATTTTTCGTCAAAATCCTCTACTTACTATTTTATATAATTTTCTCCATTCTGTCAACCTAGTTCTTGTGCATTTTACTATATAATTATATTTTTTTCTATATTTTTTTCTATCCGGTTTCTGTTTCTTGAATTTTTCCAGTTTCCGGCATAATATTTTTGTACCGCCTTCTCCCATCTCCTTCTTGCATAAAAATGAAGTCCGTCGGTTTTATCTATGACCCGCAGCAGAATCAATTCAAATAGAAGATTGTTTTTCTATTTCTATGTAGGCAAACAAAAGTCGAATCTCTTATGTCTTCCTACCCTTATCGTCTAAATCACAAAAACGCATGGAGAAATCTCTCCATGCGTTTTTGCTTTTATTACGTCTAATCGTTATCCTCATTTTCGCCTTGTTCCGTGCCCTTCAACAGACGATAAATCATCACCATTGCCTGTTCACGCTGTGCATTTTCCCGCGGTCTGAACTCTCCTGTTTCAAAGCCGCGAATCAGTCCCAGTTTTCCAGCCTGCTGCACCGACTCTTTTGCCCAGTCACTGATTTGGTTTTCGTCTGTAAAAGCAATTGCTTCTCCTTCCGCATTTTCGCCGCCTGCCTGCCTGTATGCCGCAAGGATAATTTTTGCCATTTCCTCCCGCGTGATAGAATCCTCCGGCCGCAATTTGCCGCCGTCTCCCTGCAAAATGCCCGCCTGCACTGCCGCTTGCAATTCCGCTGCATACCACGCGTCTGCTGGAACATCTGCGATGCTGCCGTCATATGCAGCAGTTTCCATCTCCAATGCACGCACAATCATAGCGGTAAATTCAGCCCTTGATACGCTTCCGTTCAATTCCAGCGTTCCATTACTGCCTTTTACAACGCCGCTGTCAATGAGAGACGTTATTTCTGTCTCACCCCAATGTCCTGCCACTTCTTGTTTCAACCGAATTTCTGGCGGAACCGGTGGTCCCACCGGTTCTGTACCCGAATTGGTTTCGGGATTCGGCGTCACAGTTGGGGTTACCGGAGATGGTGTCGCCACCGGCAACGACGGCATTTTTCCTCCACCGCCGCCACCACTGCTGCCGTGCGACATAGAACCATTTCCATTGTTTCCTCCGGTCGGCTGCGGCGTTGGTGTAACAATGGGTCTGTTTCCCATATCAAAGCAAACATATCCATCCGCATAGTAGAACGGAACCGCTTCTCCATTGAGCAACACGCTTTTCACTTCAACCGGCGAATGAATGCTCACGCCCTCCAGCAACTCCGACATATCTTTGGAGGTCTCCAGCTTCAGCACCGTGTTTTCCCAAGTCACGGTAAATTCCTCCAGCGGCTGTTCACTTTTCACTGCCGTCATACCGCCCGCAAGGTCTCTGACATAGGTGCCGCCGCGCAGAATCGCCCGGCTGGGGCGTCCTGTATTTAAATCTTTTTCATAGTACATCAGTTTTCCGTCTGTTGCCGTATTGCCAACCATCACCGCTTTTTGCTGGTCTTGCTCGTGCAGCAAATAATAGTCAAAACGATAGTTGTCATTGGACTTGCCGGACGCATCTTTCACCACCGCGCTGAACGCAGACGCCGCGCCCTGCCGCTGTCCTGTCTGCTGCGGCGTAGATTCAATCGAATAATCCCGCCCGCTTTCCTGCGGGAACAAAATGGTATCCATCGTTGTAGTCCCCTGAATATTCTTCTCAAACAATGCATACGGCGTCCGCTGCTGGCTTCCTGTTCCTTCTGAATATAGACCGCGCAGCATTTTGGGTTCCACACTCGATATATCCGCCGGAACCACCATGATGTTCGCTTTGTTTTCAAAATTGGAACGAATGGTACCGTTTCCGGTGCCCGGCACAAACTGTGTGTTTTCAATCACGCTGTCCACTGCGCCGTCGTTCACATTTCCGACCGTTTCACCTTTTTGCAATTGATACTGACCGTCAATGCTCATGTTGGCGCCCGGCGTCATGTGCCAAAGCTGCGTATATTTATTGACTTTTTCTTTATCTACCGGATCCATATAATCGGACAAAATCCAGAAATTCGGACGGACAAACAAAATACTGCGGCTATAGTCCATGCCCGGTTCTGTCGGCGGCACTTCATCGCCTTTGGCAGGCAACAGTTTTGGTGCACCGCGGTAGGTGATGTTTTTATAGTTTTCCGACGACATTCTGTTAAAATCATATCCGCTGTTTGTTTCCCATTCCTCAATTATTCCCATGCTGCCGCCCAGCGGCAAAGTTGGGTCATATACGGATTTTGCCGCTTTTTGGCAATAATCATTGATTTGCATGGTATTATGTGCGCGTGAGGAGAACAGCCAGCGGCAGGTTAAATCCTGTCCGCCGCTGAGCATATAATACAATTGGTCGGACAGCAGATAGTTCCCATATGCCGCCACAATCACGTTGTTGTCATCCCAATGTCCGTGTGACCCTTGGCTGGCGTCCGCACTCATCGCCAAATATAAATCGTTGCTGCCCCAGCCGCTGCGCATATAGGCTTTGCTGCTGATTGGATAGATAAGAGAGGTAAAATCCGGTGCTTCTCCCTTTTTCCCATCATACGCTGCCCAGAGCAGATGCGGATCGCCCAGCCAATCGGCTATCTGTTTGATATTGCTTTTATAGCTGGTGCTGAATGTGTGGGAATCACCCTCCTGACTGTCCCGCCAGCCTGGCGCTGTGGAATACATGAGATATCTTGTCAAAGTCAAAAGTTTCTGTTTGATACTATCTGTATAATTGACTTCCACGCCCAACGTGTCTGCCGCATTTTTTGTGGATATCAGCGTTCCTATGGTATACTGTGTATATCCATGCGCCAGTTCGATACAAGCGCCGTCATCATACAAAATATTCCCTGTGATTTCCTCCAGACGGTTCATCATGATAACCGTCCATGCTTCCGATTCGCGGAATTCCGGATAGTGACCGATTAACTGAAAGAATCCGTTACAAGAAGCGGAACCCCAGTTGTTGGTTTTTTCCTGACTCGTCCAATACGTGGAAAATACCCGTCCCATGCTGTACATATATTTCAAAAACGTGGTAAACAATTCCGGCGTCATATATTCACTGCCATATAAATATTCAATATATCTTGTCAGATTTGTTGTTCTGGTATACATATCCAGCGCTTTGCTGTATCCGCCGTATTTCAGCTTGGACGCGTTTCCGTTGCCCGACGGGTCCGGCACTTCGGGACAGCCGCGGTAGCGGAGATAGGTGGTTGTTATCCAGTTGTGCAAATACATAAATGCTGTCCGTGCATAGATTTCGTTCCCTGTATATTGATACTGGGCACACAGTTTGTCAAACCATCCGCTGAACCGAAACAGTTCTTCTTCAAAACGCGCCAGCGGATTGCAGCGGTCTTTGTTGGGCTGCACCCATTTGGTACCCCATTCCCCATCATAGGAGAAAATCGCATTGGTGTGAGAGGTATCATTGAAATATAATTCATTCTCCGTCCAACCAGTATCGTAGTTGGTAATCGCTGTCATTCGTTTTTGATAGGACATGTCGCCCCGCGGCGTATCTGCCTTATCTACCCAGCGTCCCCATAAAACCAGCCGCGCCGAGGTGATGGTATCCGATGCGCCGATATCGCTGAGGTTGAATTTCAAAAACGTTCGCCGCGTATCGGAATTGACAGGATCCACCTCACCGATTGCCGCCTCCCGCGCATAGAGATATGATTCTGCGCCGAAGTTCTGACTGCGGTATTCTCCCGCCGCCGTATAAGTATCTTCACTCACCGGAATACGGCGCATGGTGCTACCGATTTGTACCTCCAGATAAGCAGATTTTCCAAGCACCTCCGCTCCTGCCTCCGGATGTTCTTTGCTATAGAACTCCGCTTCGTAGTCGTCTTTGTTCACAGCGCAAATGGTAATTGGCATCATTTTGTCGCCGCGCGATTTAAAGCGGTTAATTTGAGATTTCATTTCCACATAAACCGGCGCCCATTCGCTGCCCATGTAGAAAATATCCGCCACATTGTGGTTGCTGTTTCCGTTAAAGTGGAAGTTTTGCAGTAAAAGCTGCGCCACCATGATTTCATATTGACTGTTGCTTCCCAGCTTGGAAAGACCGCGTTTTTCCACTTTGGCATTATAGTATTTTTGCAGTTCCGCTTTTGCTGTGGGGTAGTCTCCCGCTTTTGCCGCTTCCTCCACTGCGCGGAGCGTCAAACCATAGTTTGATACATAGCTATAGTCCAAAATGGGAGCTTTTGCAAATGTTCCTTTGGATTCGTCCCATACGCCGAAAAATTCTTCATCTGTCGGGAATCGTTCCAACCCTTTTGTGCTAGGGTCTGAAAAGTCATATTCATCCAAGTTGAAGGTTGTTTGCAAATTCAAGTCGCTCGAAGCGCTTGCCGCGTTCACACTGCCACTCTCTTGCGCTTCCACAGAAAGAACGGACTCCATTTGTTCCTGCTCTGCCGCTGCCGTTTCCTGCACTTCTGCTGTTTCTTCCGGCTGCTGTGTATCTTCTTTTTCTGCTTCTTCCTCTGCAACCTGCTCGGTTGCCGCCGCGTCACCTGCGACAATTTCTCCGCCTGACATCACCAGTTCTTCCACCGCATCACGCAATTGCTGCGGATTTTCCTCTGCGGTATCCTGTGCCAGCGCTGCCGCCGGCACAAGATACATCGCCATACAGAGCAAGATTGCTAATACTCTTTTTTTCATCATTATTCACCGCTCCCTGACGCAAGTCTTATCGCTATATAAACAATTTTTGCTGCCTCTGCGCGGGTCACTTCAGCCGCCGGTCGGAAGCTGCCAAGGTCGTCGCCAACCATCACGCCCGCTTTATATAATTTTGCAACTGCGGTTTTTGCATATTCGTCAATCTCACCGGCGTCCGTGAACGCGTCCATATTGCCTTCTTGCAGCACAAGTCCGCTCTGCTCCAGCACACGGACAATGGCAACCGCAACATCCTGACGGGACATGTTGCTACCCAGACCGAAAATACCGTCCTCTATCCCACGCAGCAATCCACTCTCCGCTGCCCTGCGGATATAATCCGCCGACCAGTCGCCCGCCGGCACGTCCGTAAACGGATTTGTCCCGCCTGCCGCCGGCACGTCAAATGCACATACCAATAGTTTTGCCATCTGTTCCCGCGTGACCGCTTCCTCCGGCGCGAACCGATTTTGCGACACGCCGGACAAAATTCCTTTGATGGATAAATCCGCAATATATCCGCTTGCCCAATGGGTTTTCGGTACATCGTCAAACCCCGCCGCCGTTTCATTTGGCTGCTGCGGCGCAGCAACCTGCGGGGCATTGCCTAATATGCCCAGTCCTCCGGCACTGCCACTGCTGCTGCCGCGACCGCCTCCGCCGCTGCTTCCGGCAAGACTGCCAACCGTTTTCTTATCCGTACCGGTAATCAAAAATTGTCCAAAGGATTTTGTGACCGACATACCGTCACGGCTGATTTGCAGCGACAAGGTTACTTTGGTATCTTCTTTCGGGTGCGTTACTGTGCCGTCATCTGCAATGAGATTGTTTTCCGTTATCCAATGGAACGTCGCGCCATATTTAGGCTGGGGCAGTTCCACTTTATCCGCAGCAATCATATACGGCAGATGCAACGCGACAGCTTCTTCTTCCATTTTTATGATGTCGCTTGCTGCCGGCTCAAAATAGAGTTCCAATTCCCGAATTCCGCCATATACCGCATTTTCTTTCAGCGCAGTAATCGTAAATTTCACATATCTGCATTCCACGGTATCAAAAGATTTATCAAAAATTTCTCCGATTTCCGTTCCGCTTAGCAGCGGATTCCATGTTATCCCATCATTTGAAGTGCTAACGGTATAACCGGCAATGGCATAATGGATACCATTCATGGTTTCTGCCGCACGCAGCCGGTTTATTTCACGTTCCATACCAAAATCTACGGTCAGTGACGGTTTCGTGTCTTCGGTCACTTTTGCAATCCAGCCGGTGGTGCCTTTTCCGTCCGCTGCCATCGCCGCCGTGCTGCCAGGTTTCAGTTCGCCTTCACCAGTCACAACGCTAAACAAAGTCAAATTCTCTCCCACGCCATCTTTGGGCGGCATCTGGAATTGATCCAAACCATATACTTTGAGTGGAATTTGTACAGTAGCTGACTCATTGCCGCGCGTGATAACTGCCGTCATTGTCACGTCATGCGGCTGTCTGCTAAACGGCACCTTCACTTTTCCGTCACTGGTAATAATATTTTCATCAGAAGACGTCCATCGGATAGCGGTATACGCCGCGCCCACAGCAGGCAGCGTCAAATCGCTTACCACTGCGTCCGCGTCCGGAATCGTCAAATTTTGTTTATCAAGACTCACTGCCAGCGCATCTGTCAAATTGCTGAAAATTTCAAAACGTTCAACGCCCAATTTTTGTACGCCGTCTCCGGCAGACTGCACTTTCACCTCGATTTCATCAATACAGCAAGGCGTTGCCAGTTGTTTTGAAACGGTTCCGCCGCCGCCTGCTGCAGATGAATCCACCGGCACGGCTGCACCGTTCAAATAGCCAACAATTTCATAGCCTGTCATTTTATCACTTACAGTTGTCGCCAGATGAAAACTGGTTACCCAACGGCTATCGCCCAATTTTGCGCGCAACCGTATGGTGTTTGCAGCCGCATTCACCGTGCCGGTATCTACCGCAAACCCTTTCAGCATGGAAGAGATTGCTTCCGCTTCGCAATTTTCCACCTCTGTCACACTTGCCCCCGGCATGAGATTGCCAACCACAATTCTTTTTATTGTCGCTGACGGAGCGGCGCTTGCCACGGTTTTCCCTTGGAATGCACCGCAGTTTGGAATCACTTGTGCCGTGATATTCTTACCGATATCCTCTGTGCGCAGTGTATATTTCGTTCCGGCCGCGCCGTCAATCAACGCGCCGTCTGCATACCACTGAATGACACTCTGGTCTGTATGCCCTGCCGCCGTATCACAATCATAGAATTGATAGGTGAGCGACACTTCATCGCCCACATCTGTTCCCGCCACTGCGTTTATCACAACGTTTTCCACGCGTGGAACCGGAAAGTTAATATCATAAACGCTGACAATTTCTTTGTCTGCTCCTTCGCCAAAATAAGTAATCAAACAATCCTGTCCCGGCTCAATTTGTGCAGAAGCCTGTTTTTCCGTCTGCCCTGCCGCATCAGAAAAGACGCCCATGTGCAGTTTTGCGTCTTGCAGCGTAAATTTGCCGAGGAAATCCGTAACAGTAGGGAGATTAGACCCATCCGTCAATTTCAGTAATTTGGATTTTGCGTCTACAATATAGTTCCCGTCATTCGATACAATATCTTCCAAATAGACCTGAAAACCGGTTAAGCGCAAGTTTGTCGGCGTACTGCCCACTTTGAAGTTAAATTTGCCCATTTCTACCATAAGGTAGCGGGATTGAATAATGCTGTCCGTTTTTACAGTAGCCGCCTCTCCACATATCGTTTCATCCGCCGTCGCTGCATAAATGGTTTTCCATGCCGGATTGGTAATTGCCGCTGAAGCAGCGTCTGCTGTAGTTGCTTCTACAAAAGCGCTTTCCGTATTGCTGATATTTAATTTCCAATCTGAAATATAGGGTTGTTTGGAACCGTTCGTTGCATTGTCTTTATGTCCCGCCACGGAAACACGGTTAAAATATTTCGGCTGTCCTTCCTGTCCCGCTTTCACCTCTTCATGTGCGAGGTCAAAGGCAAAATAGACGGGCGCCATACCAGTTGGAAAATTCAACTGTAGTTTTTTACCGGGCAAGTTCTGAAAAATTGCGGTCAAATCACTTCCCGAGGAAATTTTGTTGTTAAACAGTTCTGCTCTTCCGCCGCCCACCTTAATATAAGGATAATTTATCAATGCCGCCGGTGAACTTTCCGATGGATTCATATATTTTGCGTTGTCCGACGGCTGAATGATATGATGCAGCAAGTCATGATAGGTAGGAATTGTATAATAACTGTCCGTCAATGCCTCAGACACGTAATTGGTTTCGGGCATTCCCTCTGAATCGGGCGTAAATGCATGGTCGTTTGACGCTGCCGGCGGCTGCGTCGGTGTTGCCGTCGGCGTAGATGTTGGTGTTTCTTCAGGTTCTTGTGATTCCGGCGCTGTAATAGCATAAACGCTGACGATTTCTTTTGCGCCGTCGTTTTCAAAATAAGTAATCAGATAGTTGCCGTTTGCAACATTGCCTGTTTTCTCTGTAGACGCCGCGTTGTCTGTGAAAACGCCTGCTTGCAGATGCGCGTCCTGTAGTTCCAGATTGTTTAAAAACGCCGATACTGCCGGATTATCTTCCAGCACAACTGTTTTTTCTCTGGCATTCAATATATATCCGCTGTCTTTTGCAACAACATCTTCCAGATAGACTTGAAAGCCGGTGAAACGACCATTGATCGTTGAGGACGAATCCCCATTTTGGTCAACGCGAAGAGTATCTATCTCCACCATCATATATCTGGACTGTACGATGCTGCCCAGCTTCACCGTGCCCGCTTTATCGGAAACGACTTCTCCCGCATCTTTATTGTTGTTGTAAATCGTTTTCCAATTTCCCATAGTTGCCGCTGTATTAGCGCCCGGATTCTCACCGGTCGTTCCTATGAAATTTGCCGCGTCGTCCGTAATATTCAGTTTCCAGTCTTCAATATAGTTCCGTCTTTTCTTGGCTGCACTCGGATTATTATCCGCAGACCCCGCAATAGAAACACGGTTGAAATATTTGGGTGCGGCAGTCTCTCCGGCTGCTGCTTCTGCATGTGCCAAATCAAATGCAATATAAAACGGCACTTTGCTTGCAGCGGCATTTAACTGCGCTGACTTTTGCACAATCTCTTCCGGATTTTTAGAATAATGAAACAACATCGTAAATCCCGCACCAGTATTATTGTTATTTGCGTTGAAAATATTTCCTGTTGTATTATTGCCGCTGATTCCCACTTTGATATAGGGAGAAGTCTCAGGAACACAAACGGCATTCCCGCTTGCACCCGTCGGCATATTTGTTCCCGCCGCGATTATCCCACTGAGCAAATTCTCATGGTTTGGCAATGCATAATATTCGTTTGTCAGTTCTTCTTCTACATATGTGGTTTCCGGCGCAGCCGTGTCTGTTGCCGGCGTATATGGTCCTGCTGCAAATGCCGCCGGCAGTGTGGTCAAAACCATTGAAACCACGAGCAACAGACTGAAACATTTCTTTTTCATTGTCTCTTTTCCTCCTCTACCCCTATTATTTCACAATGACAACCGCTTTGACCTTGTTATAGGATACATATACCAGCGCAACCTGATGGGTTGACAGAAAATCTTCATGGCTGCCCAGATGCGCCTTTTTCTCTATTGTGTCATAGATATAAACCGGCTGACTGCTTCTCTTTTGCACCTCATAATTTTGTACTGCGCCGTAGTTTGTTGTCATGGTTAAAATATCCACGCGGCGGTTTAACTCTTCAGACACTTCGTTATAAGAAACATCCTGAATTTTACCGATAAACAATTCCAAATCCGTTCCCTGACTGTAGCGGTGATCCGGCACAGGGTCAACGGACTCTACAAGGGAATATCCGTCCAACCTGTCTTCATTGTCCAGTGAATAGAGAATTAACTGCCCCGGTTTGAGCGCTTTGAAATCGCTCGTGCTGGTGGTGCTGTTGGAAACTTCCATTTTCTGTTCCCCTTTATCCGTCACCATGTGAACCACTTGAACCTGGTCGCCATCCTCACTCGCGATGTAGGAAGAACCATATACCAACCCCACCTTATTGGACGAGGTTACATGACCGGTTGATGTGTGGTCTAATTCTGTGGTTATCACAATCAGTTTCACGCTCTTGGTATCTTCGTCAAATTCAAACCCTTCCACTTTATAGCTTTGGTTGTTGTTCAAATCCACAGGCGCAAGATAATCTTCATCGCAAGAGACTTGTTTCTTTTTCGGGTCCGGATCCGGTACACAAATTGCCACCGTGCTGTTTTCAATGCCAAACGCGCCGCCGGAAGTTTTTCCGAAGGTCTTTTCATGCGCATTGTATACCTTTTCATGCGCGGAGCCGAGTTCATAGGTTCCAATCTTATCCGGTGTGTTGATTTCCCTGATTTTTCCCTCCGCATTCAGTTTATACATCACAGGATACCCTTTCATCGTCAGCCCCATTTTTTCCTGTAATTTGCCGACCGCCTCCGCTCCGGTATAACTTACACCATCAAAGCGCACTCTGGCTGCAAAATCCAAAATGAGAACGTCTTTGTTCTGCGCGGTAATCGCCGGCACATCATTGCTATAGTCGTCGCCCGCTTCTTCCACCGTATCCAGCAGGACATCGCCAACCACTAATTTCGCGCTCGCTTTTTCAAATCCGCCTGTGGACAGTTCTACCACTGCGCCATAGTTATTAGCGTCATTTCCCTCTTTCCAATACGCAATTTTTCCGTCAAAGTTGATATATGCTTTGATTTCTTTGCCCATAATGGCGGAAATATCTTTAGAACCGGTATATGCTTTTTTCTCCAAATCATAGGACTGTCCGTCCACCACAACGGTTCCGTCCTCGCTGTTTACTTCCTCTACGGTTCCGCTAAACGTCTTACTGTTTACATAAATGCGAATCAAGTTTCCGTCGCTGCCGGCAAAAATGCTCACAACGTCATCCTTTTTCACGTCCTCCAGTTTCATCTCATTTCCATTTGCATCCATTAGCGTTGCTTTCAAATCGTCGTTGTCCTCGTCCTGGAGCAAAACGCCACGCTGACCTTGAAAACGCTGGTCACCGATAAAATTGATGCGGCTGCTGTCTGTACGGATGCTCTCTACCACAAAACTTTCATACTCATTCACAAAAACAACATTAAAAACGCCCGAACCATCGTTGCTAATCATTTTGATGGAACCGTCCTGCATGGAGGATAAGTCTATTTCTTCCCAACTGCGCACAAACAGACCATTATAAACAATGGTAGGGTCTGCCGCAATGCTTTCGCGAATCTTCTGTCCCTCTTTGTTTTCATATTCTATTTTGGACGTATCCAAACTAATGATATCGTCAAATTTCGTTTCCAAAATAACATTGATACGGCTGGGGACAATAGAACGAATCACATAGCGTCCGCTGTTTTCATCTTCTTGCACGAAAAGGTCTACCTTCTGCCCCAGATAGTCCGCTGCATCCGTTGTCCCTACATCCAGCGTTACGCCGTCGAGTTCCACCTGATACGGCTCAATATGCTGATTGGGTTTCACAAGCCAAGTATCATAGGTTCCTGTAATAACACCACTTAGCCGAATCAATTCATCTTCCCCATACCCCATCAAAATAGTGCGGTAGGTATCGCCTTTTTCCATTTGATAGGTTCCCGCTCCGCTCACACCGGTGTAGACCAAACGTTCAATATCCAACGCATTATACACCAAAATAAACGCCGCTTCGCGTGTGAGTGGTGTTTCATTTTTCCCATTTACATTTTTTAGCAGTCCCAGAGACCCGCCTTGCGTGACATATCCCAGCGGATATCCGCCAAGTTGCTCCGCCGCCTGCCCATAACCGAGCATCCGAACCAGCATACAAACCGCTTCCGCATATTCCACCGGCACGTCCGGATAAAAATTCCCATCCGGATATCCGCTCACAATTCCCATCGAAACCATCATTTCAATATAGCCCGCCGCCCAATGGTTTGCCGGCACATCAGGAAACTGGCTTTGGATAATGCCGCCTATCTGGTCTATCCGCGCCAACCTCGCAAGCACTTTGCAAAACTCCGCGCGTGTAATCATTTCCTCTAGCTGCAAGTCTCCCTGTTCATTTCCCTCAACAATACCAAATGCTTGCAAATCCAACAATTGCTTGCTGCCCAAAGACTGCGCGCCCACTGTTATGCCCGAAAATGCGCAGAGAAGCAGACTCATAAGCAGTCCCCACACTGCAATTCTTGACCGTTTCATCTTTTTTTGCATCCTTTTTTCCTCCCTCTTTTTTTACCGATTATAATACCGTTTGAGCGCCGCCTGGTTAATTTCAATTGCTCTGTCAATGCCCATGGACTGAATTGTCGCAACGTAATCATCAAACGCTTCTACCGGCTGCGCTCCCATGATGAATTCTCTCAGTATCTGCGTTTGGTAAGGCGTTACCTGCGCCATAATCTTACTGATTTCTTCACTCTCCTCCGCTGTGCAGGTGATGGGCGGTAAATCATATAATACTGTATTGGTGTCTGCCCAACGTTTGATTGCCTGCCACTGCTGCGGCAAAGTATAATATTGTTTTAAATACCGTTCGTCTTGTATGTATGGTCCATAGCCCTCCCTGATATATCCCTTGAACATTTGAGAAATGGATTTACCTTCCGGATTATGCGTAATCAAGTCCGTATAAACAGGATTTCCTTCCTCCATTCGGTAGCTCACGTCCTCAATACCAAAATTCATTGTGATACGCCCTTCCTGAGAATATCCATAATCTAAAAACTGCGCCGCCAACGGAACATTTTTGCAGGAAGTGGTAATTGCTGCCGAACCATAGGAAACGTAACGACCTTCCCGCTGTCCGAACATCGGTTTTTCTCCTTTATTTAAAGTAGGATACGGCGCGCCGACCAAATCAAATGCATCTCCGTCTTTTTTATGTGTCATCCACGTTCCAATACTGCCGCCGCCATATCCATAAGTCGCGCCGGTTCTTCCGTTGAGCATGTTGCTTTCCGTCATATCCCTATCCACATTAGCAAAGCTGGGGTCCAATAACCCCTCCTGATACCATTGCCGCAGTTTCATGACAAAATCTTTATATCCCTGCTGAATGGGCCCATATTTTACACTGCCGTTCTCTTGATAAAAACCGTTTTTGACGCCATAGCTGCCGACCAAAAACTTTCCGCCAAGCCCTATTGAAAAATCATAACTCAGCGGCGCCTGTGCGCCTTTCTCGTCTCGAAACCGCCGCAGCATTGTTTCCCATTCGTCAATCGTCTCCGGCACCTCCAGTCCCAAGTCATCCAGCCAATCTTTACGAATGATAGGCCCCTGCGACACGGTAAGCAATTCGCTGCCGCGAATAAATGCAAACACATAGTGTTTCCCATCATCTGTTTTCACCATTTTTTCAATATCGGGATTTTGATCCAGATAATTTCGGTAATTGGGCGCATTTTGATTGATAACCTCCGTTAAATCAATGATATATTCCTCTTTCATTGCTTTCTCCGGCCCGCCGTCAAAAGAAACCCACGAATGTTCAATGATATCGGGCAAATTTCGTGACGCCAGCATTAGGTTCATTTCTTCTTTTTCACTGCCGGTCGTTGGGTGAATGTAGTTCACTTTCACACCTGTTTTTTTCTGCAGTTCTTCTCCAAACGGTGTTGCACCCAAATCGGCTCCAAAATCCGTGGAATAATATTTGCACCAATACGTCAACGATTCCTCTGTTTTAATAGGATACCGCACTTCATTCTCCGCCGACGCACCGCCACGGTTTTCTTGATTGCCGCAGCCACTCAAACTTGCCGCCGCCAGCAAAACTGCCAAACACCAAATTCCGCCTCGCTGCAATTGTTTCTTCATTTGACTCCCTCCAGTCATTCTCCCTATATACAATATCGTAAAAATGCCATTTTGTTTTCCCTGACAATCCTCTGTTTTTATCATAGCACAAGAACGCCCGTTTTCACAATAGACAAAACTTCATCTGTATGTGACAAAATATAAACACCGGACAAAACCGCAAGAACAGCGGATTTATACAGGTTTACATTGTCTGTTATTCCGCTTCACCGTCCCCTTTGCCGCTATTGCATTTCGACAAAATTTATGATAAAATAAAAGAAATAAAAGGAAGGGACGTGACGGCACATGAACTTCTGCCGCGTTTTGAGAAAAAAAATCAGCCTATTTTTCGTTTTCAGTCTATTTTTAGGAATGTTTGCCTTGCCAACACAGGCGGCAAATACCTATGAAGACTTAACCAAACTTGACATGCCGCAAAGTGCCGGCGCGATATATCCTGTTGATATGGAAGTAAATTACCGTTATCAAGGAAAAATGGCTGTGCTCTCTGCTGACCGTTTGACAGACGAGCGGCTGAACTATTTACTTTCTGTTTTTTCTGATAACAATTTAACATTTACGGGCGGCGCAATGACGTCCTTGCTTTCTGAAAAAGAATATCCTCAAACCGGCTGTTTTCGGTTCATCGTACATAGCGGGACAGAGGAATATCAATGGGAAATCCATTTTGACGAAAACCGCGTTTACATTTGGAAACGCGTCATAGAATCACTGGGCAAACTCATAGATTATCAAGGTTGGTTTGCTTATCAAAACGCTGCTGTTTATGAGGATTTGATTGCTTTTTTGGACAACATCGTTTCTGAGGATTTTAAAGACGAGGGTGACAAAAAGGACGAGGGGCAAACAGGCGAAGGACAGAAAGAACTGCCTTCCGTTCGTGATGTAAATTTTCTGTATACTGCCTCTTTGCCGCTCGGAAATGGTGCAGAAGAACTTTGGTGGGGCGTTTTATCATATGTCCGCAGCGGAGAAACCGCGCCCGTAACAGCGCCGTTTATCAGTCCGTCGGAACCCGGTACGGATGCGTTTCAACGATACTATCTTGCCGACGAAGTGAAAAACAACACCGTATATTTCCCTATGAAAAAAGCATTAACCGGTAAGGGAAGCGAATTAAAAGAAAATTCTGCTCCCGGCACTTGGACATATCAATATAAACTGCAAGCGAATGTAACTGAAAACGGTCTTGTCAGCGACCTTGTTGTGGTTAGTACACATGTCAGCACAAACACGTCAGACACCTATCGGATTGATATGGCGCACTGCCGGCAGCGTGGGTCTTTGCCTAAAAGCGGCGCCGCTGCGTTTCTATCAAAAAACAATATAGACCTTCCCAAAAACGATACGGAAAAAAATGCAGAAACACCAAAGCCATCGGTGACGCCCGCCCCTACCGAAACCGCACCGTCTGCCGAACCGACAAACACCGCCGACCCCATCGATTCGGATAACCAAGCGCCGGAAACGACCCAAGCGCCGCCCCAAGAAACACCCAATCAGCAGGGCGCGCAGCAAAACACACCCGAAGGTACGACGCATGACGCTGTCATCTTCAGCGATATTGGCGGACACTGGGCGGAAAACACCATTAACAAATGGAAAAATCAAGGCGTTTTGAACGGCTTTCCTGACGGCACTTTTCAGCCGGACGCAAACATGAGCCGCGCTGAACTTGCAAAAGTGATGACACTGGCATTCAAGCTAGAGGAAATTCCATCTGACCAAAATGGTCAGGAATGGTATTCTCCGTATCTGGCAAGCGCCGGAAAATATATTCCGTCTTACTATGCATCAACACCGCAAAAGCCCGTGGCGCTTGACCCCTATTCTCTCGGATTTATGCCGGACAGTCCGGCGCTCCGCATACATGTTGCAGAAGCGCTGGCTGAACTGAAAATGGAAAAAGAAAATTTAGAGATAGACATTCCAGATATACAAACTGTAAAAGAAGATTTGATGAAAACATTTCAGGATTCTGCTTTTGCACAGCCGTTTACAGACGAAACAGCTATCGACATGACACGAATGCTGCAATATACGTGGCTGGCAAAAGAATTGCATATCATGCAGGGCGACGCTTCCGGATATTTCCGTCCATACGATGGGCTTACAAGGGCAGAGTTGATTACCGTGATTGACAGAATGCTGGAACCCGAAACCGCTCAATAGACCGGAACTTTTTCTGTTCCGTTTTGTGCTATAGACATTGTCTGTCGGATTCCTATACTGTTTTATAAAACAAAAATCTTCTTGCATAGCATTATTTTTTCGTGCAGAAGAAAAGGAGCTGTAGCAAATGAAATCATTTTGCTGCAGCTCCTTTTTGATTTTATCTCACAATATGTTTCTCTCCGGTGAAATTGTATTTATTCTTTAAATTTTCCGGGTGTGACGCCAACATATTTTTTGAAAATTCTGGTAAATGTCCGCACATTGGTAAACCCAACTTTTGCCGACACATCTCCCACCATGACGCTTTTGTCCTGCATTAACTCTTTTGCCGCATCCACACGGATTTCATTGATATAATCTAACAGCGACTGGTGACTCCAATCGCGAAATACCTTAGATACATACGATGGCGTAAATCCGAAATGGTCTGCAATATAGGAAATGTTCATACTTTGATTGGTATATTCCTGCTGGATGAACGCTGCAATTTCTTCTGCCAGCTTATTGATTTTCGTTTTTGGTTTTTGTTCATTCACATAGCCGCAAAGTTCGCGCAGCAGCGTTCTTGCCACCTCCTGCATGTCCTGCACCGTTTCGCATTGAATCAACCGGTCAATATATGCGCCGTTTTTCATCAGCTCTTCCCCTTCGGAAGGGTGCGAAATATGAATCGCTTTCATCATGGCGCTAATCAAATCCGATATCAGGCATTTTGCCATTGCAGCGGAAAGCTTGTGTTCTTTTTCAAAATTTTCATGGATAATTTCTTCAATAATTCTGTTTGCCGCCTCTTCTTCTCCGCTGGTGACTGCATTCATAAGCTGCTGTTCCTTTTCCAGCGGAAAATAGTAGAATGCATTGGATAAATGTTCGATTTCCTGATAAATAACAGGCGTTTTGCTGCCCATGACCGACTCATATTCCATCACGTCCAGCGCCTGACGGTACGCGCCCGCTGCCATGTCAAGCCCTGTCACAATATTGCTGATTGCCGGCATAACCGTAATATGAAAATATTCTTCCACATAGTCGCTGGTCTCACTCAGCGCTTTCACAGCCGTTTCCAAACTGTCCTCCGAACTATCCGCCGTATTGATAAGACAAGTGAGGATATTATCCACCTCCAGCGTATAGACCGTCTGTTTCCCTTCCAGAAGTTCCGATAAAATATTATCAATAATCAATTGCAGCGCTTGCTCCCGTTCCCCCTCAGACACATCCTCGCCGCGGAACAATTCGCCAATATCTTTTATCCAAAACACAGCAACGCAAAACGTATCACTGTGAAATGAAATACCCAGCTTTTCCATGGACAGCTCCGTCGGCAATGTTTCATCTTTACGTCCTTTTAAGATCCGATATAAAAAGTTCTGCCGCCAGACATTTTTTTGTTTGGAAAACGCGTCGGAGAGCATGGTATTTTGGTCTACCAGCTTTTGCAGCGCCTGATTAATCAGTGCATATTCATCCGTTTCCCCTTCGCCCTTCCACTCTACTTGTCCACGCAGTTTTTCCATAATCCGAGAGATGGGATAATAATTTTTCTTCGCAATATAAATTGCAATCAGTCCGCCAATGAGCAGACAAATCAGCACAACAACAATAAATCCATATTTTAGCTGGTTGATGGGACCTAAAGTCTGTTTGCGCGATGTGACAACCAAATACTTCCAGTCAATAATTTTACTTGAAACGTAGCTGATTGCCACTTTTTCCCGATTTAATTTCCCTGATATAATACCATATTCATTTTCTAAAGACTGATAGGTCAGCCCCTCCGGCTCGTCTCCCCGACCGATTACCATACCTTCTTCGCTGCCTATTACGAAAAAGCTGCTGTCACCAAATTCTTCAATATCTTTCACTTCTTCATAGATTTTATTTTTGTCAAGACAAATCACCACTGCCACATTTTTCTCGCCGCGCAGCAACGGATAGTTTTGTACCAGCATAAACTGCTGCCATGTCTCTTTTCCTTTCACGCGGGTCAATGTTTTATAATATTTCGTCTGCTCGTCCAGCAACGACTTCTGCCACTGTTCATAAGACAGCATTCCGTCATCATAATTCGCCGACCAAAAATACCGGCTGTCAAAATAGCTGTAGGGTGTGACGACCAACTCCCTGTCCTTCAAATAAAGAAACAGTTCCTCCACATAGTCGTCGGTATTTTTAATGTTCAACAACTCGTTCATAATAAGCGACAGTTCGTATCCGTTCTCCATAATATCCGGCTGTACGCCGTCCATAAGCTGACGAATCCGTTTGTTGCCCGCCACGTTCTGCGCAATTCTGTCCATGCCAACCAGCGCATTATCAATCATCTGTCCTGTTTTTTCCAATAAATACCGGTTGGATTGATATGTAATATTTTCAATGATATGACTTGTGGCAAAATACATCCCTGTAAAAATCAAAATTGGGATGAGCAGCACACCCAAATAAGAAGTGATAAATTTTTTCAATAAACTGGAATTTTTCATCTCCAATTTCATCGGCAGCACATCCTCTTAACGATAAAAATAAACCAAACTATATATACGCCTAGACAAACAAAAGTCGAATCTCACGCCTACTCTGCACAGCTGCCATTTCTTCCGTCATGGAACCCATCGGCGGCAAGCAGTTTTCCGTTTTTCCTGCAATCATTATAATATATCTTCCCCAAAAAATCAACTATGTATAGAAGGATAGGGCGGCGCTGCCCAAAGCCGCCCGCCCTATCCTTCTTGGTAATCACATGTTTCGGCGCCTGCCGAAAAAAATTGTATTATTAGGGTTTTACCAACATATTTGATGGTTACATCTTGCCCGTTTAATCTGCAATCGCCGCCGCTTCACGTTTTTTATAACGGTCATATGCCGCCTGCTGAATCTGAATCGCCCGTTCAATCTTCATACTCTTCAATTGTTCAAAATATTGATCCAGCTTCTCAATTGGCTCCTGACCTGTGATAAATTTAAACAGCATTTCTTCGCGATATACATCAATATCTGTCATGATACCAGTATATTCTTTGTTTTCTTCTTCTGTCATGGTCACCAGCGGCATCATATATTTTTCTGTTTGGGTGTTTGCCCAAATCGGCATTGCTTCTGTCTGCTGCGGCGTGGTATACATCTGCATGATATAATCAGCGTCCTGCACAAACGGTCCGTTATAGCAAGCACGGATATATTTACTCATCGCCTGGCTGGTGGACAGACCGCCATTTTTGCCTGTATCCGTGATAAGGTCTGTATAGGTAGGTTTGCCGTCTTTCATTTCATAGGAAACGCCTTCGCGACCGAAATTATAGGTCATATGCCCTTTTTCACTGAATCCATAGTCCAGATAACGCACCGCGATTTCAACGTTTTTACATTTGCTCGTAATCGCCGCGCCGGTACCGCGTGCCGGTAATTGTTTATGCCCAATCAGCGGTGTCTCGCCGCGGTTCTTTGCCACATAGGCAACCGGTGTCAGAGATGCTTCCGGCAGCGAAGTTTTCATTCCGGCAATCCATTTACCAAAAGCGGAACCATTCCATCCGCCCATTGCGCCCGCGTCGCCATTGATAACCAACGCGTCAATCCGTTTCGCATCTTCATTGGTAAATTCGCTGTCCAGCCAGCCGTTATCATACCATTTCTTCATCATTTTTACCCAGTCGCCGTAAGCTTTTTCATACTGTCCGTATTTCACCGTATCGCCTTCCAGATAAAATTCGCTCTTGATGCCATATGCGCCCATAAACGCAGACATATTGTTTAGTTCCGCATTTTTGAGTTTCAGCGTGATTGGCGCTTTCATGCCCATATCTTTAAATGCCGCCAGCATTTTTTCCCAATCCTCTATGGTTTCCGGCTTATCCAGCCCTGCTTTTTTCAGCAAGTCTTCTCGCACCATAAAGCCCATTGCTGTCTGTAAAATAGAATCTTTGGTGACAAATGGATACATGTAGAATTCACCATCATCTGTTTGAATCTGTGCTGCAATTTCAGGATTTTCTTCATGGAATTTTTTCAAATTCGGAGAAACGCCTTTGTCCAGCGCTTCGTTCAGCGGCAGAATGGTTTTATCTTTAATTGCTTTGCTGGGTCCGCCTTTATAGGTTGGCCAATTGGATTCCACGATATCAGCCAAATCCTGCGATGCTACCATTAGATTGAATTTTTCTGTCGCCTGTCCTGCCGGTGGATGAACATATTTAATTTTCACACCGGTTTCTTCTTCCATATACTTGGCAAACTCAATGTCATTCATACTGCCTGCATACGCAGCAATATTAGGCGTTAAGTCCAACCAGTAAGACAACTCCACGTCCGTATCCATCGGATAGGTACCATCGGTTGTCACTGTGGGAATCAGTTCCCCTCCCGTTTTTGCAGTGTTAGTTCCGCCGCTGCCGGAGCAGCCCGCAAGCATTCCCGCTGCAAGCGCACAACACAGTCCGCAGGTGAATACCTTTTTCATGTTCATAACCATTTTCCTCCCTTTTTCATTCTCTTTTTACTTGAAATTCGTTTTTATATAAGAAACGGATTATTCCGTTCTCTTGACTGACTAAAACCTTTTTTTCTTCCCCATGTTTTTCCGGCACTACCAGCGTTACAATTCTATGCTGTTTTGCCGGAACCGTCTGCGCGCATAAATGCCACTGCGCCGATTTTCCTTCCAGTTCCTCCGGACGAATCGCTTTATCAAACGCATCTGTCTGCGACAGCGTCATGCCGCCGGTGATAAATTCCACCCGCATATTCGCCGCATTTCCCTGCATAACCGCTTTGTTTTCGCCAAGCTGAAACGGGCGCAAACTGTGCAGCAGCCATTGCAACGGCTTTTCTTCCGTCAATTCCACATTGTCCTCTATCACAAAATAAGCGCCATCTACAAAATAGATGTTGCGCCGGTAAGACTTTAATGCAGGCGCCGTCAGCCGATATGCCTGCGCCGCCTCCGCCTTTGCATAGAGCACGCCGTCCTGCTGCCCCGCGTCTAAAATGCTGCCTGCCGCGTCTAATTGACTGCGTTTATCCAATCCTGCATATTGTCCTATATCGTCTATTAAAATGTTGTTGGTAGATTTGGTTTGTTTGCGCCATTTTAAATGCATATCGCTCTCATAGGCTACATAATGCCCGCTTTCAATCGCCATCGGCTCTCCATAGGCATGTAGAATAAATCCGTTTTGGTCGCCGTGACTGTGACTGATGCAGCCATATGGACTGCTTTTCAGCAGCAATGTAATGTGGTTTTCCTCGTCTGCCATATCTTTGTGCATTGCAACCCAGCCCACATCGTGAAACCATTTTATCTGTGGCTTTGCCGAAGGTTTTTGCGCCTCTAAATTACCCCAATCGCACTGAAATGCGAAATCGTCAAAATAGAAATTCCACCAACCATAGTTATAAAATGCCGTAAATTTTTCTGTATCCCACGGCAGCATTTGCTCGTAGTACCATTGATACTTTGCATTTCCTGTCAACGCCGCAAGATGGCGCATCAAAAATCCTGTTTTGAGCGGCGGATATTCCCCCAGATTGGACTGGTCGCAAAAACTTGCATGAATTTGTTTTGGCGAATAGCACTGCAAAATAAAATCACCGGTGTGCTGAAAAAACGGACGTTTGAGCAAGTTAATACCCAAATACCGCCATGCGAGGTCTAATCCTTCCAACACGGACGCCATCGCCGTTGTCCAGTAGGCGCAGCCCTCTGCCCAGCCGCCGTCCTCTCCGCCCCACGGCGAATAGAGACAAGCGAGGTATTCCAGTGCATAATTCAGCCAATCTTCCGCTTCCGGCGCATCGCCCAGCAGCGCAATCCCGCATGGAATCAGCACCATGGACAGCGACCGCACCGGATGGCTTTCATACGGCGTTTGATGAATTTTCGCTTTTACCACGTCCCGCTGATAGACCTGCTCCCCGCGGCGCAGCAACGCCAAGCGTACTTTTTCCTTTTCATCGCCTGACAGCCGTTCATACAGCCAGTCATATCCCCATGCCAGCGCACGCAGCACACGAAATGCCGCCTCGTCGTTATATTCCTCTGACGTGGTACCCTCAGGGTCCCAAGCCGCAATGTCAAGCAGACTTTCCTTTGCCTTTTCCAGCCAATCTTCCCGTTCCAACAATTTTCCTGCAATACTCAAATGTTTGATTTTATACAGCGCTTCCTGTGTATAGGAATAGGCGCTGCGCCATGCCGCATTATGACATTTTGTCGGATCCCAGCGTTCCGGATTTTCCGGCGGCGCTTCCCGAAACGACTGATTTTCATATGGTTCCACACCGTGGCGTAAAAATGCGTCAAATCCATACCTTGTCCTGTCTTTTTGCACCTGCCCGCCGATTTCCTGTATCCGCTGCGGATTCATCCAAAGGCGCGGATGCTGCATTGGCAGATTCTGATAACGCTGCGCGCGTCTCGGCAGTGGCGTCTGCGCCTCACTGCCGCTGATTTCAAATTGCCGCACACTGCTCCACTCGCTTTTTCGCTCTCCTGCTTCTTCCACAGCATACCGCCAAAAATAATGTCCCGCCGGAAATATTTTGTCCGGTGTGAAAAAATTCAGCGGCAAATGATGAAACGATTCCGCCTGTGCAAACGATGCCTCCTGTGCAATTTCCAAACAATAGCATTTTGCACCTTCTTCAGGCATAAACGAAAATCGCGGCGGATTTTCTGCCACCCTGCCGTCAGGTCTATATCCAATGTCGAATTTGTCTGCCTTCTTCTCCTGCAATGTTTTCATGTTTCTCATCCTTTCGTTTGCGCTATATTTCTTTTCTATATTACAGGATGAATGTTCTTATCGCAAGAGTCAAAAAACCATACCGGCATTCTATTTTCTATTTTTTCCGTCCTATTTGGTTTTCTACCACGCCCCTCCCCTCTTTCATTATCGATAAAATTTCTTCAAAAGTCAAGTGACAAAATCGCAACATCAATGGTCAATTTTTTATATAAACACACTTTCTCATTCCATTTTATGCAATCTTAATGATTCATCAGTCAAAAATACTGTACCGATAAAAACACCTCAATCGTAGGATAGTCACTACAACCGAGGTGTTCAAACTGTATTATTTTATTTTTTCTTTACTTATGCTTGCAATATCTGCATAAATTCTTCTCCGCTGATGGTTTCTTTTTCCAAGAGATATGCCGCCAGTTCATGCAATTTTTCTTCGTTTTCTTTTAAAATACGGCGTGCTTTTTCGTGCGCCTTTTGAATCATATCGTTCACCTCAGCGTCAATTTTCTGCGCGGTTCCCTCCGCACAAGCGAGGGACGTATCGCCGCCAAGATATTGATTGTTCACGGTTTCCATTGCCACCATATCAAAATTTTCACTCATGCCGTAACGCGTCACCATGGCGCGCGCAATTTTTGTCGCTTGTTCAATATCATTAGAAGCGCCGGTTGTCACCGAGTGAAATACCAATTCTTCCGCCGACCGTCCGCCCGTCAGCGTCGCAATTTTATCAAATGCTTCCTCTTTGCTCATCAATAAATGTTCGTCCTCTTCCACCTGCATGGTGTAACCCAACGCGCCGGAGGTACGCGGAATAATGGTGATTTTATGCACCGGTGCACTGTGGTTTTGCATTGCCGCCACCAATGCATGACCGATTTCATGATATGCCACAATTTTTTTCTCACGTTCCGAAATCACAGCATTTTTGCGCTGATAGCCCGCAATGACTACCTCTACGCTTTCCTCCAAATCACTTTGGCTGACGCTCGCTCGTCCCATACGCACCGCCCGCAGCGCCGCTTCATTAACGATATTTGCCAGTTCCGCGCCGGATGCGCCGGAGGTTGCCCTTGCAACGGCATTAAAATCAATATTCTGCTGCATTGTAATATTTTTCGCATGTACGCGCAAAACTGCTTCCCGCCCTGCCAAATCAGGCAGTTCCACCGGCACCCGCCGGTCAAACCGTCCCGGGCGCAGCAACGCAGGGTCAAGCGATTCGGGGCGGTTGGTCGCCGCCAAAATGACAACGCCTTTTTTGCCGTCGAATCCGTCCATTTCTGTCAAAAGCTGGTTCAATGTCTGTTCCCGCTCATCATTGCCGCCGGTGATACCACCGTCACGTTTTTTCCCAATCGTATCTACCTCGTCAATGAACACGATGCACGGCGCTTTATCCGCCGCTTGCTTGAACAAATCACGCACTTTTGCCGCCCCCATACCGACAAACATCTCCACAAATTCTGAACCGGAAATGGAGAAAAACGGCACGTTTGCTTCTCCCGCAACTGCCTGCGCCAACAGCGTTTTCCCTGTTCCCGGCGGACCCACCAGCAGCGCGCCTTTGGGCAGATTCGCACCGATTGCCGCATACTTTTCAGGATGGTGCAGATAATCCACGATTTCTGCCAACGCTTCTTTCGCTTCGTCTTGTCCCGCCACATCCGCAAAGGTTTTTCCCGTTTCCGCTTTCACATAGATTTTGGCGTTGCTTTTTCCAAACGCCATCGCGTTGCCGCCCATTCGTTTTTGCATTTGCCGCATAATGAGTTGTCCAATCAGGAAAAATGCCGCCAACGGTAAAATCCACGAAAGAATAAAATTCACAAGCGGTGAATTTTCTTTGGGAATCACTTTGTCAAATTTGATGGTTCCTTTTTCATACAGGCGTTTTGTAAGTTCCGGATCCTCCATTCTTCCGGTCACAAAAATTTGTTCTTTGCCATCTTCTCCCGTCGCCTTGAACGCAATTTGATTCTCCTGCACCTCCACCTGTGACACTTTTCCCGCCGCCACATCATTCAAAAACGTTCCATAATCCACCTGCTGAATCTGGCTTCGCAGCAACGCCGGATATACCAGCATATTAAATACCAGCATCACTGCTATGATAATCACATAATAAACAATAAACGGACGTTTATTGGGTTTTTTCCCTTCCTCCATATCCTCAACCTCTCTTTCCGCCGCCATGTTTGCAATTTTGGCTCTTTTCCGGCAGATTTGTTCTCATTATACTGAACCACTATAGCATTGTCAATGAAAACCTGTTTTTATTCACAGATTATTTACAAAGCGGCAAAAATTCCGTTTTTGGTAATCTGTCATAAATTTGGGAACTTCCCGCCTTTCAAATTCGTCTAACAAATAGATATTTTATGCATTCATAGAGGAGGAGATATTGATGAAAAAATGGCTTGCTTTTGCGTTATTTCTTTTCGTTTTAGCAGCGCCGCTGGGCAGTCTTGCCGCCGGTACGGAAAAAAGCGGCTATACGCTCACGCCCATGCAGGAAATGGGCGGCGGCGTTGCACCGGACAGCGCGTTTCTCTTGACCACAGAAACTGCTGCTACCCAAACGGACATACAAACCCGCCTGTCCATTGACGGCGAGACGGCGCCGCATGTCACCAAAAAGGACGCTACTACCTTTTTGGTACAACCGGCTCATCCGCTGGAAAGCGGACGGCTCTATACCTTCCGCCTGACGCAGCCGGAGGGTGCAGACCTCACATGGGTGTTTCAAACCATGTTCACCTTTGCCGTCGCCAATGTTTTTCCGGGCGACCAAACAAGCGGCGTTCCGCTGCGCAGCGGTATTGAAATCACCTTCAACTACGAGGACTATGAGGACATATCGCCCTATTTTCAGATAGAGCCGCAGGTGGAAGGAACCTTTGAACGGCACAAAAGAACGGCTGTTTTTGTGCCAAAGGAACCGTTGGCGAAAAAAACGCTTTATACCGTGACGCTGAAGGGTGACCTGAAACTGAAAGATACGGACTACATATTGGGCGAAGATACCATCTTCCGGTTTGAAACAGAAGATCCTGACGCAGCGGTGACAGAGACGCCGGCACCCAAAACCACCGTTCGTTTCGCCGTTTCTCAAGCGGAATTTACGCCGCAGGAGGTTCCGAACCTTTCCATGCATCTAAACACAAACGAGGAAAAACGCGTCTCCCTGCAAACGGAGGTTTATCAAGTTGCTTCGGCGGAAGAATATATCTCTCTTTGGAAGCAGTTTGACGATGGCTGCACTTGGTCAACCTTTCACCGGAATGATAAATTGATTGACGCCGGTTCCTACTCTCATGTCGTGTCCTTTCAGCAGACCGCAGCAGTCAATCCCGATTCCTTTTTCAATATGTATGCTCGCAAGTTCCCGCAGAAGCTGCCGGAGGGGTTCTATCTGGTGCGGACAAAAACGACCGACAGCGTTTCCCAAATGCTGATACAAATCACCAATACCGCCGGATACTATCAAAACAGCAACGGCGGCGCTTTGCTTTGGCTGAACGACAACCAAACCCGAAAACCGCTGGCACAGGCGGCAGTGCTGGAGCAAACGACCGGACAGACCTATACTGCCGACAAGCAGGGCGTGATCTTGCTGAACCGGTCATCAGACGATATGTCCCGACACTACTTCATCATCACCACAGCGGACGGAAAAGTTTCCGTCATGCAAGGCTATACGCCCCAAAAACGCAATGACTTGTTCTGGTCTTCTTTAGAATTAGACCGCTCCTTATATCAGCCCAAAGACAGTGTACAGTTTTGGGGATATGTCGCTGAATTCGGCGATACATCCGCCGACCTTGAGACTGTCAAAGTACGTCTCAGCACAGCGCGGTACTATTGGTATGCCAGTCAGCAGCCCATTTTGCAGCAAACGGTTCAGGTGCAAAACAACACGTTTGCAGGGCAAATGGATTTGCCCTATCTGGATTCGGGTACTTATGTATTGACGGTAGAAGCGCAGGGAAAAACGGTTTGCAGTGAATATCTCCGCGTTGAGGAATATATCAAACCGGATTATCAACTCACGCTGGAAGCGGATAAAAATGCTGTCTTTACCGGCGAAACCATTCACTATACGATGCAGACCGCCTTTTTTGACGGAACACCTGTCTCCAACCTGCCGCTAAGCTATAATATATACACCTATCCAAATCTCGCCAACGAAACGAATACGCTTGCAGTGAACGAACAGGGCGTCGCGTCTCTGGACTATACGGTACCGGAAACGTCGGAAAGCGACCGAAACGGTTCTGTGCAGCTTGGCGTCAGAGCCACATTGCCGGAAGGCGGAGAAATGTCAAAATCTCTCCGCACACGGACATTTTTAAGTGACACAGCGTTTTCTGCCAAATGCCCGTATGATACGGATAAAACGCGCATTGAAGCGCAGGTAAACCTCATTGACCTCACCCGTCTCAACGACGGAACGGCGGAGGGCTACTATGACTACTTGGGCGACGCAGTCGCCGGAAAAACCGTCCAGGGCACCATTTATGAAAATTACTATGAACAGGTGGAAAATGGAACATATTATGATTACTATAACAAAGTCAGCCGCAAAATCTACCGCTATGTCCACCGAAAAAAAGTAGTCAAAACTTTTACAGAACAAACGGACGCGACAGGGAAAATCACCTATCCCTATTCGCTTAGGGACAAAAAAGACAGATGGTATTCCGCCGACCTCACCATAGTGGACGGCGCGGGGAAACATCTCACACAAAGCGTTTATTTGCGAACCAAAGAAACGCCGATTCCTTGGTATCGTCAGCCGGACGGAGATTACTACCATTTGGAACAACAGGACGAGCGCGAAAATTTCCAAGCCGGCGACGAAATTGACTTTCTGCTGAAAAACAATCAGGAGGCTTTGAAAAAGGGAGGTTTCCTGTTTATGACGGCGCAAAACAGTATCCGCGATTATCAGGTGCAAAACAGCGGCGCGTTTACTTATACCTTTACGGAGCAGGATATTCCCTGCGCCTATGTCAAAGGCGTCTGGTTTGACGGCGTGACCTATCACAGCACCTATGAAAAGCGTTTGACTTTTGATTTTTCCACACGCAGGCTTGACTTGACCGTACAGGCGGATGGGGAAACCTATCGTCCCGGCGATAGCTGCACTTTGACCGTGCAGGCAAAACAGCCGGACGGTGCGCCCGCGGCAAACGCGGCGGTGAACCTCAGTTTAGTGGATGAAGCGCTGTTTGCATTGCAAGACCAAGAGACCGATATTCTAAGCAATCTCTACACCTTTTATATCCCCTCCGGTCTTTCCGGCGAGCGTTATACCCACTACTTTTCCGCCGCTGTTTCCGATGAACTAAAATTTGAAAGCGAAAACGCCGTCCCCTCCGCCACGCCATCACCGGGCGGCTCCAGACCAAGCGGCGGAGGTGGCGGCGGCGCCGGCATCAGTGCTGACGCCATGCAGCCGCTTGAACAAATACGCAGTGATTTCAAGGACACTGCCGCATTCCGCCAAATTTGGTTGGACGAAAACGGCAGCGGCACTTGCACCCTCCGGCTGCCGGACAACATCACTACTTGGCGGCTCACAGCGTCCGCGATTACACCAAACCGCTATGCTGCAACGGTAACGCTGCCCGTGCGCGTATCGCTGCCCTTCTTTATCAATTGTTCTCTCGGCGACACCTTTTTGACCGGCGACACGCCGCAGGTAGGTTTAAGCGCTTATGGCGAAGGATTGCAGGAAAATGAATCCGTGACCTATACGGTTTGGAGCAAAAACGACCCGCAGCGGCGCGCTTCGGGGACGGCTTTGGCATATGAACGTCTCTATCTGCCGCTTTGGACACTTGCAGAAGGGGACGATACGCTTGTCATTCAGGCGTCTACGCCGCGCGGCAACAGCGATTCTCTGGAACATCCGCTTCATGTCGTCAGCACCTATTATGAAGCTGAAAAAACAGTACGCGCCCCGCTCGCTGCCGGAATGACGTTTGCGCATGGCGAAAAAGGCAGCACGCACCTCATTTTCACCGACCGCAGCCGCGGCGCACTGCTCAGTGATATTTACTATCTATTGTATCAGCGCGCCGGCGACCGTCTGGAACAACGGCTGTCTTCGCAAGTTGCGTACCAACTCATTCAGACCTATGGCGACGACAACATGAAAAAACGTGCTGAACGTTATATAAAAGCTCAGCCGGAATTCAAAGCTTCGGAATATCAAACGGCAAACGGCGGCGGTTTGAGTCTTTTCACCTACAGCAGTTGCGATTTGGACTACACGGCGAAATTGCTGCCGCTGGTGAAAGACGATATTGACAAAACAAGAATGGTGGGCTATCTTTATACACAGTCCGGCGTGAAACTGGAAAATGCGGCGATAAACGCCAAAGCGCTCTATGGTCTCGCGGTGTATCAGGAACCGATTCTGCTTTATCTGGACGAACTTTCCCGCGTGGAAAACCTGTCGCCGCTGGACGCTGTTTATTGTGCGCTGGCATATCTGCAAGTGGGCGGACAGGCGCAGGCACAGGCGCTATATGACCGCGTTATTCTGCCGCTGACAGAAGAGTTTGCTCCCTATTGCCGCGTGAACACGGGCCGCGACCAAGCGGATATTTTGGAAACCACCGCTTTGGCGGCATGTTTGGCGTCACAGCTTGGCGCGCCGCAGCGGGAAGGCTTTTATCAATATGCACTGCATAACTATTCCGAAGATTATCTGGTCAATATTGAAAAGCTGATGTATGTCAGCAGTGAAATAGAACGCCGCACCACCGAATCTGGCGTCGTTACCTACCGGCTTTGGGGCGCGGAATATACCAAAACTTTAGAAAACGGCGCGTGCCACAGCATTGAACTTGCTTCCGGAAGCATGGACGCACTGGAAATTCTTTCTGTGACCGGCGATATGGAATGTATTTCCTGTTTCACCGCGCCCATGGAAAACGAATTTCCGCAAAGTGAGGACATCTCCGTCCAGCGCAAATTCTTCCTATATGGAACGAACAAGGAAGCAACGGTGTTCCACGCCAACGATATCATTCAGGTGGTTGTGACGGTGCAATACGGCGAAAAAGCAGTGAACGGGTCTTATGAGGTAACCGATTTGCTGCCTTCCGGTCTGAAATTCCTCAGCAACACCTCTTCCCTGCCGCAGCAGCCCCTTGATTACACCCGCATTTGCTACGGGCGGATTGCCGGACAGAAAGTGCAGTTTTACAGCAGCACGTATCAACGCTATGACAGTTATACCTATTTGGCGCGGGTACAAAGTCCCGGCACCTATACCGCCGCCGGCACGCTCGTGCAAAGCACTGCCACAGACGGTATCATGCGGCTGGGTGCAGAGCAGCAAATCACCGTACTGCCGGAATAAAACGATTCCGGTCAAAATACTCAAACAGCCCCTCCCATACCAGGAGGGGCTGTTTGGTATTATTTTTTGCATTCTACAATGCTCTCTGTATAAATTCCCTCTTGACTGTGCAAAGATACATTCCAGCCGAAACGATCCGCGATTTCTTTCACAATCGAAAGTCCTAATCCCACGCCGCCGAGTTTTTTGGAGCGAGATACGTCAACGCAGTAAAACGCATCCCAGATATTTTTGAGTTCCGGTTCGGGAATACCTATTCCGCTGTCCCTGATACTCACCTTGCACCCCTCAGCTGTCTTGAACGCCGCTATCGTGATACGCCCGTTTTGCTTGTTATACTTAAAAGCGTTTTCAATCAAATTGCAAAACAGGCGGCGCACCAGCGTCTCGGGTTGCAAAACAAAAATGTCGTCTTCCAAACGATACGCTATTTCTATTTCTTTCTCTGCATATTTGAGCAACAAATCCTCTGTAATTTCGGTAAGCACAGCATTGATTGACACTTTCTCACAAGGCAGATTTGTTCTGCTTGTCAGCGTGAGCAAATCTGCCGCAATATCGGCAAGCCGGTTTACATTACGCTTCACAACTGTAAATATTTCTTTGTAGTCGTCAACTGTGATGTTGTCGTCAAGTTCCACTACCTGCATTCCTGTTTTCATAACTGCAATGGGTGTTTTTAGTTCGTGCGCGGCATTTGCAGAAAAACGTTTTTGATTTTCAAATGCGTCGTTTAACCGGTCAAGCATTGCATTGAACGAATCCGTAAGACTGCTGATTTCATCATTTGTATTGCGGGCAGGTAAACGCGTATTCAAATCATTTTCCGTTATGTTTGCCACGGTTTCGTCAAGTTCTTTTATCGGTTTGAGCGACTTACCCGCGAGAATATACGCAAAAAGCATTCCAAGCGCACCGATAACAACCATCGCAATGATACTCGTTATATTAAAGCGGCGGGTTGCCGTTGCCGTTTGCGCCGTCGTTATCGTATAGCGCTCTGCATAATCTGCAAACGGTTCGGCATTCTTTACAGTGGCAGATGATATATCGGCAGACGGCATGGTTTCGTCTTGCGTATCAGGGGTGCCAATACTGTAGTTTACGTTATTTTGCACCTCTTCTGCACCTATGACGGGCGTCTCTGTAGTTATTATCAGATTTATCTGTTCGCGTGCATTATACATGGAAATCATCGTAAGAGATACTGCGGTAATTGCCACAATGATTCCTGTAAATATTGTAATGCGCATTTTAAAGGAAAGCTTTTTCATTGATTCTCCTCCGATAAAATATATCCTTGACCCCGAACATTTTTAATATAGGTTGTGTCCAGTTTCTTTTTCAGCGAATATATATGATATTTTAGTGAATTGGAAAATAAATCCACTTCGCTGTCCCAGACGTGTTCCATCAGCGTTTCAGCGCTTACAATGCTATTCTTATGCCGAAACAGATATTCCAGTATGGAATATTCTTTTTTGGTAAGCGGAACGATATTTCCGGATACCGCCACTTCTTTTGACAGCAAATTGATTTTAATATTGCCGCAGTCCAAAACCGACGGGGACTGCGAAAAATCAATCCGTAAAAGCGCGTTTATCCGTGCATCAAGTTCCAGAAAATCAAACGGCTTTACCATATAATCATTGGCGCCGAGATTGAGACCCTCCACCCGTTCCGCAATGCTCCCGCGGGCGGAAAGAATCAATATCTTCGTATGGGTATCGCTAAGCCGTATTTGTTTTAACACTGCAAGACCGTCAACAACAGGAATGTTGAGGTCAAGAATGATTAAATCGTATTCGTTTACCTCATACATATATAAGGCTTCCTCGCCGTCATATGCCGCATCAACCGCATACCCCCGTTTATGCAGTCCCGTTTGCAGCATTGCCGATAAATCTTCTTCATCTTCAATCAAAAGCAATTTCATCGTTTTTCTCCGTTTGTTATGGGTATAGGCATAAATGCCTATACCCATTTTTTATAAACCCTACAAAGACTTTTCCTTTTGCGTTTCAATTTCCAGTTCTATCCATGTGGCACCGTTATCCGAACTTGCCAGCGTTTTGCCGTTTTCCGTTTTAATGATATACGCAATATATTCGTCCTGCGCATTGTCCTCTCCGCTGTAGACGATATCGGTATCTTTTGCAGCAGTTCCCTCAACCGTTACGTAATATACATCAGTTTCACTTTGCTCCTGCGTCTCGGCTGCGCCGCTACTCGTTACATATTTTGTCGTTACGGCATTGTCCCCATCATCTGCTACCGTGAAAGTTACAATGTCATTTCCGCCGTCTTTGGCGCGTATTACAAAATTTTTCGCTACATTCAGCACGTAAGTGAAAATACTTTCCGCACCTATTTTTGTTTCAATAGGCTGCGCAGCAGGGGTCTCTGGCTTCGCCGCCGACACGGCGCCCATGCTTACCGCGATAGCTGCGGCGGTAAGTGTTGTGATTACTTTCTTTGTCTTTTTCATTCTTTTATCCTCCTGTCATTTGATTCAGAATTGCAATTCTGTTACAATGATAGCATATAAAAGGTTAGATGTCGGTTAGTTTTTTCGCAAATATAACTTATCTGCACAAAAAAGTTCCGCAAGACTGTCTCTCCTCTTGCGGAACTTTGGTTCTTTATTTATCGCCGACTCCTGCGCGGCGTCTCTTTTATGCTGCAATATGCCCTGCAAATCTGTCCCGCAGAAAACAAGTTATCCCAGTTCCGCTTCCAGTTTTGCAATGGCGGCTTTCACACGCCCGATACTTTCCTCTTTGCCCAGCACGTCGCACAGCTCAATACCGCCGCCCGGCGTGAACGCTTTTCCGCTCAGCGCCACACGCAGCGGCCACAGCAGCAGTCCGTTCTTCACGCCCAACTCCTGAATCTTCGCAAACACTGCGTCATGCACATTTTCCATTGTCCAGTCGCCGACCGCTTCCAGCACCGGCAGCACCTGCTTCAAACTGTCCAGTGAATTTTCCGGATTGGTTTTCATCTTCTTGTGCGTATAGAGGTCGCTTTCATAGTCCGGCACACTGTCCACAAAATCAACCTGTCCCGGAATGTCGGACAGCAATTCCACACGCGTGTGCAGCAGACGCGTCAGTTTCATCAAATCCACATCTCTGGTAATGACTTGCTTGTAGTAGGGCAGCGCCAGCGCGTGGAAATCTTCCTCACTCATGCGGCGGATATATTCCCCATTCATCCAGTTCAGTTTCTGCGTGTCAAAGATTGCCGGCGATTTACTGATACCGGACGGGTCAAATGCTTCAATCAAGCCTTGCATATCAAAAATTTCGTTTTCGCCGCCGGGACTCCAGCCCAGCAGCGCGATATAGTTCAGCACCGCTTCTTTCAGATATCCTTTTGCAATAATGTCCTCATAGGACGCGTCGCCGTTTCGTTTGGAAAGTTTGGTATGCGCGTCCTTCATCACGGGCGGACAGTGCACATAGATTGGTTTCTCCCAGCCAAACGATTCATAGAGCAAATTATATTTCGGCGTGGAGGACAGATACTCGCTGCCGCGGATAACATGGGTAATGCCCATTAAATGGTCGTCAATGACGTTGGCAAAGTTATACGTCGGCAGTCCGTCGGATTTGAGCAAAACATTATCGTCCAACGTGCTGTTGTCTACCTTAATGGTGCCGAAAATCACATCGTCAAAAGACGTGGTGCCTGTTGTCGGCATTTTCTGACGAATGACATAGGGAATGCCTGCCGCTTTCTTTTCCTCAATTTCTTCTTTGGACAGATTCCGGCAATAGCCGTCATATTTGGTGGGCATTTTGGACGCTTCCTGCACGGCGCGCAAATTGTCCAGCCGCTCTTTATCGCAGAAACAATAATAAGCGCCGCCAAGGTCCACCAATTTTTCCGCATATTCTTGATAGATACCGCGCCGCTCGCTCTGGATATAAGGACCATAGTCGCCGCCAAGGTCGGGACCTTCGTCGTGAACCAGTCCCGTTTCCGCCAGCGTACGGTAAATCAAATCCACCGCGCCTTCCACATAGCGTTCTTGGTCGGTATCCTCAATACGCAGGATAAAATCGCCGCCATGTTTTTTCGCAATCAAATACGCATAGAGCGCTGTGCGCAAATTCCCAATATGCATATATCCCGTCGGACTGGGGGCAAATCTTGTTCTTACTCGTTTTTCCATTGTGTCAAAACCTCTTTCATGTGGGACTGGTTTTGTCCCATTCTTCTTCCTTCTATTATATCTGCCCTATGCGACCTCTGTCAATACCTTTTTTGCAGCAAATGCATAAATTTCAAATTTTTCTCATCAGAAACGCTGCCTACTACCATTTTCCTCTGCACGAAATCTACTGCTGAAACAAAAAAACTCCCGAAATAGGAGCTTGCGGAAAGCCCTTTCAGGAGTTTTTTGCAATATTTTTTAAGAATACGTTCTTTTGTTCTCCTTCCTGTTTTATTCCACTTTTTTGATATCCGCGCCAAGCAGGCTCAAATTTTGCTCCAATTTTTCATAGCCGCGTTCCATGTGTCCGATTTCCTCAATTTCCGAAACACCCTGCGCCCCCAATGCCGCCAGCACCAACCCTGCGCCGCCGCGCAAATCCGGCGCTGTGACGTTTGCGCCCTGCAATGTTTTTGTGCCGCGCACCACTGCCACGCGTTCGTTCACGGAAATATCCGCACCCATTTTCACAAACTCGCCCGCCACGCGGAACCGGTTTTCAAAAATTTTCTCCTGAATAATGCTGGTGCCTTTGGCATATGCCAGTACCGCCATAAGCTGTGACTGTGCGTCCGTTGGGAATCCAGGGTATGGCATGGTTTGAATATTGTCGATAGAAAGCGGGCGTTCCCGCATGGTCACGCGCAGGCTTCTGCCGTCCACGTCCACCAGCGCGCCCATTTCTTTTGCCGCGGAAACAATGCTTTCCATGTGCCCGATATCAACATTGTCCAGTACAACGTCTCCCGTTGTGATAATCGGCGCAAACAGATAAGTCGCCGCTGCAATGCGGTCAAACATGACGGTTTTTTCCGTATCGTGAAACGTTTCCACGCCTTCAATCACAATAATACTGCTGCCCGCGCCATGAATTCTCGCACCCATTTGATTCAGAAAATCCTGTAAATCTATGATTTCCGGCTCCCGCGCCGCATTGACAATGGTGGTCGTCCCGCGGGACAACGCCGCCACCAGCATGATGTTTTCCGTCGCGCCTACCGACGGAAAATCCAACTGGATTTTGTTCGGCACAAAGTTTTTGCGCTTACAAATGATATATCCGTGCGTCTCCCGCACATCAATTCCCATCTGCCGGAATGCCTTCAAATGCAGATTGATAGGGCGTGCGCCCAGTTCACAGCCGCCCGGATAGCTGCATTTCGCCTTGCCGCAGCGCGCCAAAATCGCCCCTAAAAAAATAACGGACGAACGCATTTTTTTCATTAACTCCTGCGGTATGTAACAATTAGAAATAACGCCGGCATCAATGGTGACAGCGTTTCCCTCCCGTTTCACTTTGCATCCCAAAAAACGCAATATTTGAATGGTGATGTCCACGTCCGCAATGTCGGGACAATCCTCAATGGTTACTGTTCCGCAATTCATTATACTTGCTGCAAGAATGGGCAGGACTGAATTTTTCGCGCCTTGCATACGAATCCTCCCCTCCAGGGGGTTGCCGCCCGTTACTATGTATCTTGCCATGCCTACACCTCCAAAAGATTTTCATGAACCCGCTGCCCATGCGTTTTTGTTCTAATTCATCATATGCAGCAGTGAAAAGAGGTGTTACCTTTGGCATAGGGACGCTGCACACTTTTGTATTATTTCATGTCCCTTTCGCTGATACAAAAAAAGAAATCCGATACATACCGCACCGGATTTCATGATTCCTTCTATTTTTTATAACAATTTTTGGTCTAT
Organism: uncultured Clostridia bacterium; assembly: GCA_946555455.1. Lineage (GTDB taxonomy): Bacteria > Bacillota > Clostridia > RUG12999 > RUG12999 > JAAWTG01. The sequence goes on from CAMNSU010000005.1 coordinate 36,052, forward strand.
CATATTCTGGACTGCAACCAATACGCCTGTTTTGCCGCATTCATAGGTTAAACTGCCCTGCATATATGCCACATAGGGCGGTTTTACCGGTGCGTCTGCGCTGAGTTCCGTGGTCGCGCCCTGTGTAAACGCGCCCGCCGCCATAATCACCTGACAATCATAGCCCGGCATGTCCCACGGTTCCGGCTGCACGAACGAATCAATCGGCGCGCCCTTTTGAATCCCTTGACAAAACGCTATCAACGCTTCTTTGTTACCAAAACGCACCGCCTGAATGATGTCGCCGCGCGGACTGTTCCAACTCGGGCAGACGTCATAGCCCAGTTCCTCAAACACGCCGGCGCAAAACACCGCCGCTTTCAGCGCTTCACATGTCACATGCGGCGCCATAAAAAAACCCTGCAAAATTTCACGGTTAAAGCCAAACGTCGGACCGATTTCTTTTCCTTGCCCAACGCAATTCAGTTTATATGCCGCCAAATCGATATAATCCTTTTTGCCTGCAAGATATGCCCCGCCGCGCGCCAAACCGCCGCCGGGATTTTTAATCAGACTGCCCGCCATCAAATCCGCGCCCACTGCCGTCGGTTCCACCTCTTCCGTGAACTCCCCATAGCAGTTGTCCACAATACAAACCGTCTGCGGATTCGCTTCTTTGACCGCGCGGATAATTTCTCCAATTTGTGCCACAGACAGCGTTTCCCGCCAATCATAGCCCTTGGAACGCTGAATGAGCGCCGCTTTTACCTCCGGCGTGATTGCCCGGCGGATACCGTCCAAATCCGGCGTTCCGTCCGGCAGCAGCGGCACTTTGTCATAGGACACGCCGAAATCTTTGAGACTCCCCTGTCCTTCGGCGGAAATGACTCCCGCCAATGTATCATAGGGATTGCCTGTCACGGAAACCAATTTATCGCCCGGGCGCAGTACGCCAAACAGGCACAGCGACAATGCATGGGTGCCGGAGACAATGTTCATGCGCACCAGCGCGTCCTCTGCACCAAACACATCTGCAAACAGTGCGTCAATCGCTTCCCGCCCCAAATCGTCATATCCATAGCCTGTGGTGCCTAAAAAATGCTGTTCCCGAATCGCATTTTTCCGAAATCCGTTCAAAACGCGAATCTGGTGAAATTCCCGCGCCGCTTCCAGTTCCCGCAGCCGCGGCGCAATTTTTTCCGTCACGCGCCGCTCAATGTCCAGCACGCGCTGAGACAGCCCAAACTCGCGCTTTAGATATTGTCCTACTTCCATCATAGTCCATACACCGTTTCCGGATCTACCACTGTTACATGATTTTGCTGCAGCAACGCCGCCGCCTTTTCTGTATCGTCACATTTGAGCGTAACCAGCGCGCCCTGCTGCTGTTTGCCCAAAAAGGCATACATATATTCAATCGTAATCTCCGCGTCACGAATCATGCGCAGCACATTTGCCAGCGCGCCCGCTTCATCCGGAATTTCAATTGCCAGCACCTCGGTGATTTTCATGGTATATTGTTCTTTTTTCAACAAATCCGCCGCTTTCTGCGGGTCGTTCACAATCAAGCGTAAAATCCCATAGTCCGCCGTATCCGCCAGAGACATTGCGCGAATATTAATACCGCCGTTTCCCAGCAGTTCCACAATCCCTGTCAGCCGACCACATTTGTTTTCCACAAAAACGGATAACTGTTTTAACATGCCAAACGCCTCCTTTTTATATTTCACAGGATTCTTTTCCTGTTCTGTTCTCAATAAGCAGCGGTATATCCTGCTTCAAACGCCGCAAGGTTGAGTTCCAAAAATTTTGCCGGAACCGTGCTGCGCACAGCTTCCACCCATTTTTCCTTTGCAATGTTGCTGTGTTTTGCCAGCACGCCCAGCAGCACCACATTGACCGCTTTTGCATTGCCCAATCCTTCCGCAATGGTCAGCGCGTCCACCGCCGTGACGTTAATGTTGCGCATTTCCAATTGCTCCAAAATTTCTTCCGGATATTTCTCCGCACCGGTAATCACCGGCATGGGGTCAATTTCCTGCGTGTTGACAATCATTTGACCGCCGTCTTTTAAATAGTGCGACCAGCGCAGCGCTTCCAGACTTTCAAACGCCAGAACAATATCCGCTTCTCCCTCCACCACAATCGGAGAATATACCTTATCGCCATATTTCACATATGTCACAACGCTTCCGCCGCGCTGACTCATACCGTGCACTTCCGATACTTTCACATCATATCCTTCCGCTGTGACTGCGTTTCCAATCACGCGGCTCGCCAGCAGCGTTCCTTGTCCGCCGACGCCTACTATCATAATTTTTGTTACCATCTTTTTCTCTCCCATCCGCCGCCTTTGTTTTCGTGCGGCATGTTCACCCTGCCATTACTGCTCTTTTTTGATTGCGCCGAATTTACAAATATTCATGCAAAGTCCGCAGCCATTGCACTGCGTCGGGTCAATTTTCGCTTTACCGTCCGCAAACGTAATGGCGGGACATCCGATTTTCATGCACATTTTGCAGCCCTTACAAGCGTCTGTATCAATTTCGCACGGTTTGCCGTAGTCTACAAATTTCAGCAGCGCACAGGGACGGCGTGCAATAATAACAGAAGGTTCGTCCGCCTCTGTTTCCTCCCGCACAACCTTTTCCACTTCCTCCACGTCAAACGGGTCTACCACACGGACACGTTCCACGCCAATCGCTTTTGCCAGCAGTTCCATATCCACACGGCGGGTTTCTTCGCCGCGAATGGTATATCCCGTTGTCGGATTGGGCTGGTGTCCTGTCATACCTGTGATAGCGTTATCCAAAATCATCACGGTAGACGCACCTTTGTTATACACAATGTCAATCAATCCGGTGATACCGGAGTGCATAAACGTAGAATCCCCAATGACCGCAACCGCTTTTTTGCCAAAACCGCGTCCGTTTGCTTTTTCCATGCCGTGCAGTCCGCTGATACTTGCGCCCATGCACACGCAAACGTCAATCGCCTTCAGCGGTGCCGCCGCGCCCAGCGTATAACACCCAATGTCGCCGCTGACATGCAGATTCAATTTGTTCAACACATAGAAAATACCGCGGTGCGGACAGCCGGGACACATAACCGGCGGACGTACAGGTACTTTTGCCGCTTCAAATTGCTGCGGCGCGCGGTTTTCCATTCCGGCGCGAATCAGTTCCGGCGTATATTCACCCAGCAGGGTGAATTTTTCTTTTCCAATCACTTTTACGCCAATGGAACGGCAGAACTCCTCCAAAAACGGGTCGAGTTCTTCAATGACATACACCTGTTCCACGTTTTGCGCAAATTCCTGAATTTTTTTCTCCGGCAGCGGATACACCATGCCGAGTTTCAAAAACGACGCGTCCGGCGCCGCTTCTTTGGCATATTGATAGGCAATGCCGGAGGTGATGATACCGATTTTTTTGCTGTTATATTCTATTTTATTCAGTTCACTTGTTTCCGCATAGGCTGCTATATCCTTCATGCGCTGTTCCACAAACACATGCCGGCCCTTTGCCATCGCGGGCATCATGACGTTTTTTGCAATATTTTTGCTATAGTCCCGCACGCCCACTTCTGTGCGCGATTCTTCCTCCACCAAACTCTGAGAATGCGCCACGCGGGTCGTCAGACGTATGATAACCGGCGTGTCAAACCGTTCGCTGAGCTCGTACGCCGTTTTCACAAACGCCTTACATTCCCCGCTGTCTGCCGGTTCCAGCATGGGCAGTTTGGACGCTTTTGCATAATTGCGGCTGTCCTGTTCATTCTGGGAACTATGCATACCAGGGTCGTCTGCCACCACAATCACCAAACCGCCGTTCACGCCGGTATACGACGCAGTGAACATGGGGTCTGCCGCCACATTCATACCGACGTGTTTCATCGCAGACAGCGCACGCGCGCCGGTAATTGCCGCGCCGGTTGCCACTTCCACCGCCACTTTTTCATTGGTCGCCCATTCGCAGTATATTTCCTCATATTTGGACGCAAATTCCGTAATTTCTGTGCTGGGCGTGCCAGGGTAAGAAGATACCACCGTCACACCAGCTTCATATGCGCCGCGGGCAATTGCGGCGTTTCCCAACATCAATTTTTTCATTGTTTCCCGTTCATTCCTTTCCACCGCCGCTGTTTCAGGCGGCAGGTCTCTCTATTTCAACCATATGGCATTCTGCGCCATATATGACATTTTCTCACATTTGCCGGCCGGATATTTTCCATAGGCAAACAAAAGTCGAATCTTATGCCTACCCCTCTGCCGGTTTTAGCGCAAATCTATCACGCGTTTTGCCTTGCCGGTGAACCGTTCCAGACTTTTGGGTTCCACCAGCGAAATTTTAGCATCAATTCCCAAAACGCTGTGCAGCCGTTCTTTGATGCGTTTGTTTGTCTTTTCCAGTTCTCCATAGGATTCCAGCAAAGAACCGTCCGTCAATTCCACTTTGATTTCCAGCGCGTCGGTAAATCCTTTTTTCGTCACAATCAACTGGTAATGCGGCCCGATATGTTCCATACCGAGAATCACACTTTCCACCTGCGACGGGAACACGTTCACGCCTTTGATAATCAGCATGTCGTCGCTGCGTCCCTGAATTTTGCTCATGCGCATGGTTTCCCTGCCGCAAGCGCACCGCTCCCGCCGGAGACTGGTAATGTCGCGCGTTCTGTAACGGAAAATCGGCAGCGCTTCTTTGGAAATTGTCGTCAACACCAATTCTCCCGTTTCACCTTCCGGCAGTACCTCACCCGTTTCCGGATTGATGATTTCCGCAATGAAATGGTCTTCGTTGATATGCATACCACATTTGTGCGTACATTCGCCCGCCACGCCGGGACCCATGACCTCACTGAGCCCATAGTTTTCTGTTGCAATGATGCCAAAACGCCGTTCAATTTCCGCGCGCATTTCTTCGGTGGAACCTTCTCCGCCGAACAATCCATATTTCAATTTGATGGTACTGCGGTCAACGCCTAATTCGTCCATCACTTCCGCAATATATAGCGCATAAGACGGCGTCCCCACCAATACAGTAGATTCAAAATCCTGCATGAGCATAATCTGTTTTCTGGTGTTTCCCGACGACATCGGCACCACCGTTGCGCCGATTTTTTCCAGCCCATAGTGCAGACCGAACGCGCCGGTAAACAGTCCGTATCCAAACGCAATCTGCGCCGTATCCTCCGCACTCGCGCCGCCCATGGTCGCAATACGCGCAATACATTCCGCCCAGTTTTCCAAATCGCCCCTGGTATAGCCTACCACCGTCGGCTTGCCGGTGGTTCCGCTGGACGCATGAATCCGCACGACATCGCGCCGCGGCACTGCAAACATGCCGAAAGGATAGTTGTCGCGCAAATCGTCTTTCATGGTAAACGGAAGTTTCTGCAAATCCTCCAGCGACTTGATGTTATCCGCGCTAACACCCGCTTTTTGCAGACGTTCTTTATGAAACGGATGGTTTTCCACCCTGCGTACTGTCTCTTTGAACCGTTCGAGTTGGATTTTCTGCATACCCGCCCGGTCCATGGTTTCTATTTCTTCATTCCAAATCATTTTTCCTTTGCCTCCTGTACTTGATATGGCATGACGTTTCTAATGTGAGCGTCATCAAATTTTTTCGTAAACAAACTAACCACCAGCGTCAAAACCACAGAAGCTACCATGGCATACATACCGAATTCCGGCGCGCGCGCTGCGTTAAAACCGCTGCCAATCATGAGCACCAGCAACGTACCAACGCCGCCCAGCATACCGCTCCACGCACCCGCTTTGGTGGTTCCTTTATACAAAATCCCGCAGGCATATGGCCCCAAAAACGCGCCTGCAATCGCGCCCCAAGAAAAAGACATCAGCGTTAAAATGGGCGTCGGGAAATAGGCAATCACAAAGGACAGCACCACAAACAACACGCACAAAACGCGCATGGTAATCACAACATTTTTTTGGCGCATATCCTTTTTCAATTGTCCTTGAATCAAGTCAATTGTCACCGTGGAACTGGAGGACAGCACCACAGAGGACAGCGTTGACATGGACGCTGAGAGTACCAGCAGCAAAATCAATGCCAGTACAAACTGCGGCAGCGCCGATTGCAGCAGCATTGGCATGATATGGTCATAGTTTTTGTTTGGCACTTCCTCAAAAAACAGCCGTCCGAATGCGCCGGAAAAATATGCGCCTGCGCCAATCAGCACGCTGAACGCAGTGGAAATGACCGTCGCGCTGCGAATGGCTTTTGCATCACGTATCGCATAAAATTTATGTACCATTTGCGGCAGCGCCAATGCGCCGACGCTGGACAAAAACATCAGGCAAAACAGACCATACCAGCCTTTGCCGCCCACGAAGCTAACCAGTTGACTGTCTATTTCCGAAAGCCGCTGCACACCCGTGCTCAAACCGCCTACAGGGTCGCTGTTCACCACAAAAAGCACCATCAAAACCACGCCGGCAATCATAATAATTCCCTGCACAAAATCCGTGATAGAACTGGTGAAATAGCCGCCCATTCCCAAATACAGCGCCGTCATCACTGCCATGAACAACATGCAGTATACATATTTAATCCCCAGCACTGTTTCAAACAAAAAGCTCAGCCCCATATATACCGAAGCGGCATATGGAATCAAAAATATGAAAATGATGATAGCGGAAACAATTTTCATTTTCTCGCTGTCATACCGTTTTGCAAAATAGTCCGGCATGGTTTTGGCATCCAGTTTCTGCGTTGCCATACGCGTCTTTTTGGCAAACAGCAGCCACGCCAACAGGCAGCCCACCACAGCGTTTCCAATCCCAATCCAAACGGCGGATAATCCGTAAATCCAGCCGGATTTTCCGGCATAGCCAATGAACATAACCGCTGAAAAATATGCCGTTCCATACGAAAATGCCGAAATCCACGGTCCAACATTTTTTCCCCCGAACAAAAATCCGTCCAGTGACTGGGATTTTTTCATGCCAACGATCCCAATGCTAAGCAAGATAACAACAAACACGCCCAGCAGGATATAACTCCATACCATTCCTACCAATCCTTCCTTTTGTCAATCTAAAGTAGGCAAACAAAAGTCAAATCTCATGCCTACACTCGTCCTACTATATAACATGATACTATAAAATTCACAAAAAAGAAAGACCTTTTTACAACTTTTTTCGCAAAACCGGCATTCTATTCAAAAAAACATACAAAAAAGGACGGGTTATACCCGTCCTACAACATTACGGTTGACCTGTGAGCAAACAACTTCCACTTCCGGCAAATTGCTCCGGCACCAATCTGCTAAAATCTGCATTGCATATTTTTCCGTTTCATAATGCGGCGCAACAATCACGTTCAACCCCATATTATAAGCGTCCCGCGCACCGGAATACTTCACGTCTCCGGTAATATATACATCGCAAAGTTCCCGCAACTCCGGCGAAATAAACGAACCGCCGCCGCCGCTGCAAATCGCCACTTTACGGACAAGCCTGTCCGCATTACCAATCAATTCCACACTGTCCAGCCCCAATTTCTTTGCCACAGATTTCGCCAAATCCCCAAGCCGCTGCGGCTGAATTTCACCAATGCGCCCCAAATTTTCTTCTCCCGCAAGACCGATTGGACGCACCCGCTGCAATTCATATAGCTTTGCCAAATAATCATTGGTGCCGCCCTCTGCAGCGTCCAAATTGGTATGCGCTGAAAAAATGGCAATGCCATAACGCGCTGCCGACAAAATGCAGCGTCCTGCATATGTATCGTTTGTCACTGTTTTCATTGGTGAGAAAATCAGCGGGTGATGTGCAACAATCATATCTGCGCCGCATTTAACCGCTTCCGCAACCACCCATTCGTCCACATCCAGCGCCGTTAAAATCTTCGTGACCTTTGCGCCCCTATCTCCCACCATAAGCCCCACATTATCCCATTCCTGCGCTAAGCTGCGCGGTGCCAACTTTTCCAAGCAGCTTATTACATTCTGCACTGTTTCCATTGTTTCCGTCTCTCCTCATAACATGTTTTTATTGTTTCAAAATGTTTGATAACCTCTTCCCTGCCGGATCCTTCCAGTTGTTCCAATGCGTGTGATGCCTGTGAAATTTTTAAATCCATATATGCGCCAAACTGTTCGTCCTTCAGCAACAGCGGCGAAATCAAATAGTCCTGTTCGCTCCAATAGGGACATGCACCGCGCCGCGCTTTCATCACAATATAAAATTTATTGTCCTCGCGCGCAATTTTTTCCTGCACCAGTGTAAATCCGATTTTATGTACTTTTTTCCGCACATCTTCAAGGTCTGTCATAGGCTGTAACACCAGCGTTTTCACGCTCTTTGGCGCACGCTCCAAAATCCGGCAAATTAACTCGCCGCCCATACCTGCAATCACCGCGGTATCCACTTCGTCCTGTCCCAGACCTTCCATGCCGTCTGCTCTGCATAGACGCATATTTTCTCCTACACCGTATTTCAGCGTATTTTCACGCGCTTTATCCAGCGGTCCAATATGTACGTCGGACGCTACGGCATATCGGATTTTTCCCAGCGTCAATAAATAAATAGGAATGAACCCATGGTCTGTGCCAATATCCGCCAGCCTGCACCCCTCGTCCACCATATTCGCAATCGTGCGCAGCCGCTCCGTCAGCGTGATTCCCATAGTTGTTGCTCCTCTCGCCGCCTTTTTCAACAGTATCCCCCGCCTCTTTTGTTTGCGCAAAGGAGACGGGGGTCATTTTTTATTATAAATAATCTTTCAGTTTTTTGCTGCGGCTGGGGTGCCGTAATTTTCTAAGCGCTTTTGCTTCAATTTGACGGATACGTTCCCGGGTGACATTGAATTCTTTACCGACTTCCTCCAGCGTTCTTGCCCTTCCGTCCTCCAGTCCAAACCGCAGGCGCAGCACTCTCGCTTCCCGCGCTGTCAACGTTTCCAGCACATCTTTGAGCTGTTCTTTCAGCAGCATATAAGACGCTGCCTCCGCCGGCGCCGGTGCCTCATCGTCCGGAATAAAGTCGCCCAGATGACTGTCCTCCTCCTCGCCAATCGGTGTTTCCAGCGACACCGGTTCCTGTGCGATTTTCATGATTTCACGCACTTTGTCATAAGACATATTGAGTTCCTTTGCCAATTCGTCCGGTTTGGGTTCCCGCCCCAATTCCTGCAACAGGCGGCGGCTCTCCCGAATCAGTTTATTAATGGTTTCCACCATATGCACAGGAATCCGAATCGTTCTCGCCTGGTCGGCAATCGCCCTTGTGATTGCCTGACGAATCCACCATGTTGCATAGGTAGAAAACTTAAACCCTTTGTCATAGTCAAACTTTTCCACCGCTTTAATCAGTCCCAGATTCCCCTCCTGAATCAAATCCAGAAACATCATGCCACGCCCCACATAGCGTTTAGCAATGCTGACCACCAGACGCAAGTTTGCTTCCGCCAGTTTGCGTTTGGCGTCCATATCTCCTTCACTCATACGCCGGGCAAGCGCGTTTTCTTCCTCCGCTGTGAGCAGGGGGACCTTTCCGATTTCTTTGAGATACATACGGACAGGGTCGTCAATGCTGATTCCCTCCGGCAGTGTCAAATCAATTTTTTCCTCACCGCTGGACTGAATCTCTTCCAGTTCCTTGTCCAAGTCCTTTACCACTTCAATTCCTGCCGATTCCAGATTTTCATAGACCGCTTCAATCTGGGCAGGCGTCAATTCCAGTTCGCATAGGCCTACGGCAATATCCTTATAAGATAGTACGCCCTTTTTCTTGCCCATTTCGACCAGTTCTGCCACTTTTTGCTGTAACAGGTTTTTCTCCATATAGATCCTCCTAAAATTCCCGCCCGGGTATGTATCAAGGTATTTTGTTTATGTGAATGGTTATTTTTTTAACGATTTGAGCAGTTTGTCCAGTTCTTCTGCACTGCCTATTTGCGCTGCCTGCGCATTCTTGCGTCTTCCCTCAATGGTTTGGAAAATATCCTCCGCCGCTTTGACATTATCGGCATAGGGCAGTTCGCGCGACGCTGCCACCGATATTTCCCGCGCCTGCTCCGCTTCCATCTGTCCCAAAATCAACGGCATATCCGGAACTTGTCCGCTGTCCCACTGCTGATAGACCTTCTGCATAAAGTTGTGCGCCGCAGGGGTTTTGAAAAAATCCGTCTCTGCCCGCTCCCGCATGGCAAGATATACCTGCTTGTCCGTACAAATCAAATTTGCCAGCATTCCTTCATATAACTCTGTCTGGATATCCTTATGCTGCACCCTGTTTTGGACAAGCTGCCTGTTTTTGGCTCTTTCAATCTCATTATTTCTATTTTTTTCAATATTATACTGATTTTCTCGAATCTGCGCAAATATCGCGTCCTCACTCACGCCGGACTCCGCCGCCGCTTCACGCACCAATATCTCCCGTTCAATGGGATTGCTTACTTTGGCAAAAAGCTTTGCCAGTTCATTTAAGAACTCAATTTTTTCTTCCAGATTTCCCAAATCATATTGCTTTTTCAATTCTCCCACTTGGTACATCATGCTGTTTTCTGATTTCCCGAGCAACCTTGCAAATCCCTGCGCGCCCTTCTTTTTGATGAATTCGTCCGGGTCTTTGGCGTCCGTCACATGCAATACCTTTGTGCGGATATTCACACGCTGCAACAATTCCAGCGCCCGTTCCGTCGCCTTTCGCCCCGCGTCGTCACTGTCATAGCAAAGCACCACTTCTTTGGTATACCGCGCCAGCATTCCCACGTGATTGCTGGTGATTGCCGTACCCAGCGTTGCCACCGCGTTTTGAAATCCTGCGCGGTGCAAAGCAATAACGTCCATATACCCCTCCGCCACAATAATTTGCTCACTGCAATACCGTTTTGCAAAGTTGAATGCAAACAGAGTTTTATTTTTGTTGAAAATCGGCGTATCCGGCGAATTGAGGTATTTGGGCTGTCCATCATCCAAAATCCGTCCGCCAAATGCAATGACATTGCCGCGGATATCAATAATAGGCACCATCAGTCTGCCGCGGAAAAAATCATAGTACTTGCCGTTTTTCCCTTGGCGCGCCAGTCCCGCTTCCTCTATCAACGCTTCGTCATATCCCTTTCCCTTTAAAAAGCGCACGCATTCATCAAATTTATCCGGCGCATAGCCCAAACCAAAATGCTTGGCAGTCTTAACGTCCAGCCCGCGCTGCACCAAATAATCCCGCCCGGGTTTGCCCGCCTCACCATATAAAATGTCCACATAGAATCGTGCGGTATGACGGTACATCTCCAGCATTTTTTTCTTTTTGGCATAAAACGCGCTGTCATCTGCTTTTTCATTGCCCTCCGGCAACTGAATGCCCGCTCGCTGCGCCAAAAACTGAATGGTTTCCACAAAATCCAGATTTTCAATTTTTTCAATGAACTGAATCACACTGCCGCCTTCGCCACAGCCAAAACAATGATACAACTGTTTTTCCTGCGACACGGTAAACGACGGCGTTTTTTCATTGTGAAACGGACACAGCCCTTTGTAACTTCTGCCCGCCTTTTTTAGCTGCACGTAACCGGCGATTACATCTACCAAATCATTCGCCATGATGATTTCATTGATTAATTCTTCGGGATAATACGATGCCACGATTCTCTTCTCTCCTCTAATGGACTGCTTCTTCATTTCAAAAAGCTTGTCCCACTTGGCACATTTTCATTAGGCTGATGGGAATCAGCCTAAGCATAAGAGAGAGTTAGACACTTTCGCCATGCCAGCTTTGATTCTCTTATGCCTATATTCGACAAACAATGTGAAAACCCTTTTTATTTTTGTCAGAATTTATATTCTTGTTTAAAATCACGGCGCTTTCCTGCGAAAGTACCATTTCAATTGGAAATTGTATACAAATTTTTTCTATTAAAACACCGTCCATGCTTTGGGCACAAAAATTTCCTCAAATTTATGCACCGCATAGCTGTCCGACATGCCTGCGATATAATCACATACCACGCGGCTGATACCAAAGCGCTCAATTTGCTTTTGTTCATCCTCCGGTAATTTTTCGCGGTGTGCGCAAAAATAGGTATATAGCGTTTCCACAATATGTTCCGCTTTGCCTTCTTCCATTTTTGCAATGGAACCGATATAAACTGTGTTGCGCATGTAATTGCGCAGTGCATAAACAGCGTCCGCCACCTCCGGCGTCATAGCAACCTTTCCATTTACAAATCCGGTGTGAATCACATCTTTCACCAGCGTATCAATGCGGTCGCTGCACGACTGTCCCAACACTTTGCGGCAATGCGCAGGAATATCCTGCTCTTTAAGAATACCGGCGCGCAGCGCGTCGTCGATATCATGGTTGATATAGGCGAATTTATCGGAAAAACGCACCACCTGTCCCTCCATGGTCATGGGCAGGTCTTTAGAACGGTGGTTGAGTATTCCATCTTTGACTTCATAGCACAAATTCAGCCCTTTTCCGTTTTCCGTTTCTACCACGCGAATGCTCTGCCGGTTGTGTTCAAAACCGCCTTCATGCACACGGCCGAGCGCCCGCTCTCCCGCATGTCCAAACGGCGTATGTCCCAAATCATGTCCCAATGCAATGGCCTCCGTCAAATCCTCATTCAGCCGCAAACCGCGCGCAATGCTGCGGGCAATCTGCGACACCTCCAGCGTATGCGTCAAACGCGTCCGGTAATGGTCGCCCTCCGGCGTGATGAACACCTGCGTTTTATGTTTCAGGCGGCGGAACGCTTTGGAATGCAGGATTCTGTCCCTGTCCCTCTGAAACGGCGTACGGACTTCACATTCCGCTTCCTGCCGCTGACGCCCACGCGTGTTTTCCGAAAGCATCGCTTCACTGCAAAGCGTCAGCCGTTCTATTTCCTGTGTCCGCTGTCGAATTGTCATTGTTCTTTCACTCTTTTCCACACATTTCCGCCCTAATTTAAGGATTCGGCATATTGCAGTTCTCTGCAAAACAGCCCCCTGTTTTATCATATACGACATACAAAGCTGAAAATCCTCTTTTTTGCGGCAAAAAAACAAAGCTACGCACATATTTTTGTACGCAGCCTTCTGTTTTCATTTTATCTTATTATGCTTCTTCGCCGTCTTCCGCCGGTGTTTCTTCTGCCGGAACATCAGCCGGTTCCTCTGCAACCGTTTCTTCTGCCGGCGCTTCTTCTACGGTTTCTTCCGCAACCGGTTCCGCTGTTTCAGCAGCTTCTTCCGGCATTGCAGCAGTTTCTCCATCCTCCAACAGTGCGCGGATACTCAAAGATACTTTTCCGGTTTCTTCTTTGATTTCAATAATCTTTGCTTCCACTTCCTGCCCGATGCTGAGCGCTTCTGCAACGTTTGCGATACGGCGGTTTGCAATCTGAGAAATGTGAATCAATCCGTCCACACCTTCCAGAATTTCTGCAAATGCGCCAAAGGACACCATTCTAACGACTTTACAAGTCACAACATCGCCTTCACTGTATTTGCTCTTGAAGATTTCCCACGGATTGTCCTCTACGCGTTTATAGCCCAGAGACAGTTTCTGTTTTTCCACATCAATGTCCTTGATATTGCATTCAATCACTTGTCCTTCGCTTAAAATTTCAGACGGATGATTGATGCGTTTCCAGGACAGTTCGGAAATGTGAATCAGTCCGTCCACACCGTCAATGTCAACAAATGCACCGAACGGCACCAGACGTACGACAGTTCCGTTTACAATGTCGCCAACTTTATGGTTGGATTCAAAGTTCAGCCACGGATTGTCTTCGTCTTTTCTGTGACCCAGAGAAATTTTACGATTTTCTTCATCCAGCGCTTTAATGAACACGTCGATTTCGTCACCGACTTTCACCACTTCGGACGGATGATGGATTTTCTTCCAAGACATTTCAGATACATGCAGCAGACCGTCTACGCCGCCGATATCCACAAATGCACCGAAATCTGTGATGGATTTCACGGTACCGTGATATTCTTTGCCAACTGCCGCGTCAGCCCAAAACGCATCCTGTTTCTTCTGGGATTCTTCTTTCAGAACGCTCTTAATGGAACCGACTACACGGTGGCGGCGTTCGTTGATGTCAATAATGCGGAACGGAAATTCCTGTCCTTTCAATTCTGACAAATCAGCCATATAGCGTTCGCTTGCCTGAGATGCCGGAATGAAAATACGCATACCTTCCGCAAAGACAGATACGCCTTTTTCCATCACTTCCACAACGCGGCCGGTTAAAATTTCATTGTTTTCCTGCGCCGCTACGATTTTTTCCCAGTTCTTTTTCTGTTCTACTTTCTTTTTGGAGAGCAGAACTTGTCCCTCCATGTCATTGACACGAACAACAAATACTTCGATGTCTTCGCCAACTTTTACAAGGCTAGCCGGATCCGCTGTCGGGTCGTCCGACAGTTCGGACAGCGGGATAATGCCGTCGGATTTAAAGCCGAGGTCAACCAATACTTCAGTGGGGCGAATTTCCATTACCGTACCGCGTACCGTCTCTCCTGTATTTAAAGTTTTCAAGGATTCTTCAAAAAGCTGAGCGAACTCATTTCCCTGCTCTGCAACGTTTTTGATGTTTTCCTCCATAGTGTGAATAACCTCCTTTATTATATGGCCCGGCGTTGAAGCGCCTGCCGTGATACCAATGTTGCCGCTGCACCCGCAGCCTTGTTCCAATTCCGCCGCGCTCTCAATCATGCGCGTATTGGCGCAATATGCGCTGCACACTTCATATAGCTTACGCGTGTTGGAACTTTTTTTGCCGCCTATGACAATCATTTCCTCCACTTGTTTTGCGAGTTCCGCCGCCGCCTGCTGCCGCTGGGCAGTGGCGCTGCAAATGGTGTTGCACACCACCACGTCACTGTTTAGCTCTCTTAGCCGCCGCACTGCACCGTCAAACACTGCCTGTTTGATGGTCGTCTGCGCAACCACGCAAATCTTTCTGTCATAGGTTTTCGCCTCTGTTTCATCTCCGATTACTGCGCTGTTTCCGTCGCACCAGCCACAGATTCCACGCACCTCCGGATGAAGCCTATCTCCTATTATAACAATTTTATACCCCTTTTGGCAATACTTTTCTGCAATATTGTGAATTTTTTTTACAAATGGACAAGTTAAATCTACCACACCACCGAAATTTTGCCGCAGAATTTCTTCCTCTCTGCGCCCGATTCCATGCGCTCTGATGATGATTTTTTCGGTATGTTTTTCCCCAATTTCCTCCAGCGGAATAATGCCGCGCGCCCGAAGGCGGTTGATTTCCTGCGGATTGTGAATCAATTCCCCATAGGTATAAATTTTGCCGCAGCGTTCCGCTTCCTGTTCGGCAAGTTCCACCGCCCGCCGGACGCCAAAACAAAATCCACAGCAATCCGCCACTTTGATATTACTTTGCAAGACTGCCGTCACCTTCCATCAACGCCGCCATACGCTCATAGAGCAAATGCCGCAGCGTCTCCATTTTATCGGTTACCGTCTCATCTTCCGTGATGCGGCGCACTTCTTCCTGCGTGATACATTTTCCGATTTTCACTTTCATGCGTGAAAACGGACGGTATTTGCCGCAAATCGCAACCGGCACAATCGGTACATTGCTGCGCTGTGCAATCACAAGCGCGCCCGGTTTCACCTCTTTTTCCCGCAGCGTCTTGCGCCGCGTTCCCTGCGGGAACATCAGTAAATTTTCACCGCCGCGCAAAATGCGAATACAGGTTTTCACCGCGCTCACATCTGCGCCGCCGCGTGTGATGGGCGTTGCACCCAAATGACGAATCAGCCACGCAAAAGGCTTGTTGTGAAACAACTCCTCTTTTGCCAAAAACCGAAGTTTCCGCGGCACCATCACCGCCACAGTCGGCGGATCCAGATTGCTCAAATGGTTGCTGCAAAACAGCATACCGTCGCCTTCCGGCAAATTTTCTTTTCCTTCCAGACGAATCCAGAATATCAATTTATATAACGCCCATACAATGGCTCTGATAATCATATAGATTGTTTTATTCAAGCCAACACATCCTTATGCGGTCTATTCGCCGCCCAATTTTTGGCTGACTGTCTCCAGCAGCGCTGCACATGCCTGCTGCAAACTTAGTCCCGTTGTGTCCAGTTCCACAGCGTCCTCTGCCTTTTTCAGCGGCGCAAACGCGCGGCTGCTGTCGTTTTTATCCCGTTTTATAATATCTTGTAAAACCTCGTCATAGGTGGTGGAAACACCTTTTTCCAAATGTTCCTGATAACGCCGCTGCGCACGTTCCTGCGGACTGGCAGTCAGAAAAATTTTCACACTGCTCTCCGGCAGAACATAAGTCCCAATATCCCGACCGTCCATCACCACATTCTGCTGCCGCGCAATCTCCCGCTGTAATTCCACCAATTTCAATCGAACTGCCGGAATCTTGGAGACGTCGGACGCCGCCATGGAAACCTCCGGCGTACGGATTTTTTCGCTGACGTCTGTTCCGCAGACGGATACACGCTGTACGCCTGCGCCGTCATGGGTGATATTCATTTCTATTTCAGGCAGGAGCCGTTTCACGCCTTCTTCATCTTTCGGGTCTGTGCCGTGCGACAACGCCCACCAGCCTACCGCCCGGTACATTGCCCCTGTATCAATATATATAAACCGGTATTTTTCTGCCAGATACTTTGCAAGGGTGCTTTTCCCTGCTCCCGACGGTCCGTCAATTGCAACGCTTATCAATCTTCCGGTCCTCGCTTTCCTAAATTATATCACGCGGTGCCCCAATCCGATTGCCACCTCGTTGAGATGCAAAAGTCCAATGGTGCAAAACACACAGGCACAAATATTATCCTGATATCGCGCCACAGCGACCTTGCCGCCAATGTTCATACCAACCGCCTTGGCGGTGATTTGCGAAATCGCTTCCCGCGCCGCGCCGGCAACCGCGCCTTCCTCTGCATGGGTCTGCCCAATCATGCCGCAGCGTTTCGCTCCCGATACAGCCCGTTCCACAATTTTGATAATGGAATGCTCGAACTCGCCGCCGTAGTCCATTGCCACCGCGCAAATTCCCTGCCCGGAGAGCTGTTCCATATGCGTTTTTTCTTCTTCGTGCGTCAGCGTCAGCGCAAGTGAAATCGCCGCAGACGCCGCTTTTTTGCTGCCATATTCATCCATATTTTCAGACCCTCTGCTTTTGCCATTCATACTATTTTTCATTTGCGTCACGCGCACATATAAATGTATTATATAATTTTTTGACAAAAAATACAAGAGTATTTTCAAAAAAATTTAAAAAACTGTGAACTTTTTCATCTTCTATTTTTGCCTTCGGTGTTGTAATCTTGCTAAAAAAATGTTATAATGAAGGGACTTGGCAATTTACTGCCATATTATAATGAAAAAACACGGCTGTGCAGATTTCGTTTCGCGCAGCCTGAAATACTACATATATCGGAGTTGGAACTATGGCATCCTTGAAGCACTATTTACGGCCAAATCCGGCGTTTGTGAAGCAGCTTACGTTTTTAGCGCTTCCCATTGCGCTGCAATATCTCATCATTTCTCTGCTCAACATATTAGACGTTGTTTTGATTGAAGGGCTTGGCGACAACGCCATTGCGGCAGTCTCTCTCGCCAATCAAGTCAATTTTGTAACGACCATGCTGGGCTTTGGCGTTTCCAGCGCGGCGGGCGCGTTTATTTCACAATATATTGGCGCGGGCAGCAGCAAAGGGGTACGTAAAACAACTGCGTTGTCATTTTTAACCATTGGCAGCGCTGCCGTTTTGGTTGCCGCCGTCACGCTGTCCTTTCCCAAAATGATGATGCATATTTTCACCTCGGACGAAACGCTAGTGCAGCTTGGCAGCCGGTATCTGCCCATTGTTGCACCCACCTATCTGATGACGGGCGTCACAACGCTGTTGTCCACACTTTTGCGCTGCACAGGGCGTCCCAAACTGCCGCTTGTCGCCAGTCTGGTGGCGCTTTCCTGCAACAGTTTGCTCAACTACTTGCTGATTTACGGCATTGGTATTTTCCCGCGGCTGGAAATCGCCGGCGCGGCAGTGGCAACGCTGATTTCCCGCTGCATTGAAATTATGATGATTCTTCTGTTTGTCTACCGTGTCTGCGAAAAACAATACCGCCCGCATCTGCGTGATGTGAGAGCGCTAGACCGCGTTTTCGCAGGACATTTTTACCGTAAGGCGGTGCCGGTCATTTTGAATGAAACCGTTTGGGGCGTTGGCATGGCGGGCTACAACATGATATATGGACGCATGGGCGCGGCGGTTGTCGCAGCGGTCAACATAGCGTCCACACTGGAACAGCTTTTCACTGTGGCATTTCAGGGTCTTTCCAATGCAACGCTGGTCATTCTGGGGCGTGAACTGGGCGCAGGAAGTTTCAGCCGCGCCAAACTGCACGCGCGTCAAATTTGTCTTTGGATTTGGATTATCGGCGCGCTGGTAGGGCTTGGTATGTGGTCGCTTTCCGGTATCTTTGTCGGCACTTTGTTCCGCAACGTAACGCCGGAAACCGCGGCGCTGGCGCGCTACGTCATCACAGTTTTAGCCATTTATGCGCCGTTTAAGGCATTTAACTTTGTTAATATTGTGGGTGTGCTGCGCAGCGGCGGCGACACGTTCTTCGGCTTTATGCTGGATACCACTTCCATCTATTGTGTTGGACTGCCGCTGTGCTTTCTGTTTGGCATTGTGCTGAAACTGCCGCTCTACGTGGTATCGCCCTGTGTCTATTTGGAGGAAGCGCTCAAAAGTATTTTCGGACTGCGCCGCATGTTGACAGACCGCTGGGCGCGTAAATTTGTGAAGGAGGGAGCTTATGCTGATTAACCGCAGTATTCTTTTGCCGGACCGCATGTTTTTGCGGCAAGCGCTGCATATTGCACTGCCCATGACCGTTCAATATGGTATTGTCTCCCTGCTCAACATTATGGATGTTGTTCTGGTGCAGGGATTGGGCGACCAAGCGATTGCCGCCGTCTCCCTCGCCAATCAAGTTAATTTCATCATTTCGCTGGTGGTTTTCGGTATCACCAGCGGTGCAACGACGTTCATGGCGCAATATTTCGGACAGGGCAGCGACGAGGGCGTACGCAAATCCATGGCATTGTCGTTTGCGCTTGTGTTTGGATTGACCCTTTTCTACAGCGCGGCTGTGATGGCGGCGCCAAGAGCCGCTATGCGCGTTTTTACCAGCGACATGCAGTTGGTGGAGCTGGGCGCGCAATATTTACCTGTTGTCGCGCCGACCTATCTGCTTTCCGGTGTGACGCTGACCTATTCGTCCATCATGCGCTGCACAGGGCGCGCCAAACTGCCCATGTTCGCCAGCATTATTGCGCTCAGTCTCAACACGTTGATGAACTATCTGCTGATTTACGGCGTCGGCGGATTTCCCAAACTGGGTATTATGGGCGCGGCAGTGGCAACGCTGCTGTCCCGCGCCATTGAAACCGCAATCATTCTGTTGTTCGACTATGTGCCGCAAAACCGTTTTAAGGTGAAATGGCGGGACTTCCGGCACATTGATAAACCGTTTACCATACAGTTTTTTCAAAAAACAACGCCGGTGATTCTCAATGAAACCATCTGGGGCGTTGGCACTGCCGGATACAGCATGATTTTCGGGCGAATCGGCACCACCGCCGTGGCGGCAATGAATATCGCCTCCACCATGGATCAATTGTTTTCCGTCCTGTTCCGCGGTATGGCAAACGCCGCGCTCGTCATGCTGGGCAATGAACTTGGTGCGGGCAAAATCACACGGGCAAAACTGGACGCAGGACGTTTTTGCGTGTGGGGATTCATTTCAGGAATCCTTATCGGCGTTATCATGTCGCTGCTGTCCCATCGTTTTGTGCATTTGCTTTTCGGCGGCGTAACGCCGGAAACCGCCACGCTGTCGGTACACATTATCTATATTATCTCCGCCTATATACCGCTGCGCGCCTTTATGAGCATTGTTATCGTGGGCGTACTCCGCAGCGGCGGCGACACCATGTATGCCTTCATGCTGGACACTTTGCCGATTTACCTGATTAGTCTGCCGGCGGGTATTCTTTTCGGTATCATTCTCGGAAAACCGATGGAATTTGTGCTGTCCGTGATGTATTCCTATTGTATCATTCAAAGTATTTTGGGTATACGCCGGACACTGTCGTACCGTTGGGCGAAAAAAATTGTACATCAATAGAGGGAGGACACCATTATGCGAAAACCACTGCGCCGCGCCGCGGCGTTATTGCTCGGAAGTTTCCTGCTGCTTAGCGGCTGCACCGTTTCCGACGTATTACAATCCTATCAAATCGACCCGCCGCCGGCGCAAGTACAGCAGACCGGCAGTGCGTCTGTTCACTACATTGACGTGGGACAGGGCGACGCAACGCTGATTCAAACCGCCGGAAAAAACATTCTGATTGACAGCGGCACCCGCGCCAGCAGCGACATTTTGTTAAATTATCTAAGGGAGCAGGGCGTGACGGAATTGGAACTTTGCGTGGCAACCCACCCGCACGAAGACCATATCGGCGGTATGCCTGATGTGATAAACGAATTCACGGTAAAAGAATTGTATATGCCCACCAAAACCACCACCACAAAAATTTTCCAGTCCATGGTGGAAACAGCGCAGCAGCGCGGCGTCACCATAACGCCGGCGAAAGTAGGCGATACGTTTACGATTGGCGACGCAAGTTTGCAGGTTTTGTTTCCTGACCGTGAATATAAAGATTTGAACAACAATTCTGTCACTATCCAGCTGTCACTGGGCGGAAAAACGTTTTTGTTCACAGGTGACAACGAAAAAGAAAGCGAAGCCGCTATTGTGTCGAACTTTGGAAATGCGCTGAAAAGCGATGTATTTCAGGCAGGGCATCATGGCTCGGACACCTCCAACACCGCCGGATTTTTGCAATTGGTGTCCCCCTCCATCATTGTGATTAGCTGCGGAGAAGGTAACAGTTACGGACATCCGCACGAGAAAGTGCTGGAGCGGTTCAGTCAGCTTGGCGCTGCCGTTTACCGCACCGACCTTGACGGCACGATTGTGATTACCATTGATAACGGTACGCTCAGCGTACAAAAGGAGAATTAATACTATGTATATTATTGACCGTTTTGAAGGAGACATTGCTGTTGTGGAAGCAGACGAAACCATGCTGAACATTCCTCGCGCACAGCTTCCGTCCGAGGCGCAGGAGGGCGACGTGCTGCAAAAAAACGGAGATGTTTATGTGGTTGACCATGCCGCAACAGAAAAACGAAAAGAAGAAATCAACCGCCTGATGAAAGGCATTTGGGGATAAAATAGAAGGAAGTGGTTCTTTGTATTTCAAAGCACTGGAAGCGCAGGGGTTCAAATCCTTTGCCGATAAAGTTAAGCTGGAATTTAAGCCGGGTATCACCGCCGTTGTAGGGCCGAACGGCAGCGGCAAAAGCAACATTTCCGACGCACTCCGCTGGGTGATGGGGGAAATGAGCGCAAAAACGCTGCGCGGTTCCAAAATGGAGGACGTTATTTTTTCCGGCACGCAAACGCGTAAACCTGTCGGATTCGCGGAGGTCACAATTGTCATGGACAACAGCGACCGTTCCATGCCGCTGGATTTCGAGGAAATCAGCGTCACGCGCCGCGTCTACCGCTCCGGCGAAAGTGAATATCTCATTAACAAGTCTCCCTGCCGCTTGAAAGATATCTATGAACTTTTCATGGATACCGGTCTGGGACGAGATGGTTATTCCAACGTGGGGCAGGGAAAGATTGACGAAATCATCAGCGCCAAATCGACCGACCGCCGCCACATTTTTGACGAAGCCGCCGGTATTACCAAATACCGTTACAAAAAAGACGAAGCGGTGAAAAAACTGGGACAGTCGGAGGACAACATTCTGCGCGTCAGCGATATTTTGGCGGAAATCGAAGGGCGCATCGGTCCGCTGAAAGCGCAGAGCGAAAAGGCGAAAAAATATCTGGCGCTGCGGGAAAACCAAAAAGAATTGGAAGTCAATGTATGGCTGCATGATATTGACAAAACGGAATCTTCGCTGAAACAAGTGGCAGAAAAAATCGCCATTGTCGAAGGGCAAATGCAGGAAAGCACCAACAAAAATCAAGCGGCGGAAACGCAGGCGGAACAAATCAAGCAGCAGCTTCGCGAACTGGACGCGGAGATGGACAGTCACCGTGCCGCCGCCTACAGCGCGGGCAACGAAGCCGTTCGTTTGGAAGGCGAAATCAATGTTCTGCGCACCAATATTGAAAATCATAAAAACACCATTGCACGGCGCAGTGCAGAAAAAAGCATACAGTTGGAACGGATATCCGCCCTGACGCAGACGCTTCAGGAACGCAGCGCCCAGTTGGATACGCACACTGCCGCGTTGACGGAAGGCGAGGCGCAGCTTGCGGCATTGGAGACGCAGCTTGCAGCAGATACTGCGTCGCTGCACGAATTAGAAACGCAGTTGGAAACCGTTCGCAGTTCCATTTTGGAGAAGAAAGAACAACGTTCTGCGAATCTTGCGCAAATCACCGGAAGCACGGAACTATCCAACACGCTGAAAGAGCGTCTAGAGGAACTGCAATCCCAAAAAACAGACGCTGAAAATGCATTGGCGCAGGGCCGGCAAACCTTGCTGGCATTAGAAGAAGCCTATCAAAAATTGCAGCAGGAACAGCAGGACGCGGCGGCGGCATATCAGGAAAAAGAGACAAGCAGCCGTCAGGCACAGACCGCCCATACACAGCTATTACGTCAGCGGGAAACTGCGCAGACGGAATATAACACCCTCTCCAACAAAAAACATGTCTTGGAGGAATTGGAAAAAGACTATGACGGCTATTCCCGCAGCGTAAAAGCTGTCATGACGGAATATAAACGCGGCAGTCTGCAAAAACGGCAGATTTACGGCCCTGTTTCCAGTCTGATTGAAACAGACGCGAAAACCACCGTTGCCATCGAAACCGCGTTGGGCGGTGCCATGAACCACATTATTGTGGACGCGCCGCAGGACGCAAAAGCAGCAATTGCCTATTTGAAACAGTCCGGCAAAGGGCGTGTCACGTTTTTGCCAGTCAGCGAAATGAAACCGTTGACGCTGCAAAACGCCGGACAGGCGCAAAGCGCGGAAGGGTATATTGGTATCGCCGCCGATTTGGTGAAAACGCAAGACCGGTTCAGCGGCATTATCCGCAATCTGTTGGGACGCACGGTTGTGATGGACACCATTGACCACGCCATTGCGCTGGCAAAGGCAACCGGACACCGCATGAAAATTGTGACGCTGCAAGGCGACCTACTCAATCCGGGCGGGTCTATGACGGGCGGCAGTGTGAACCGCGTCAGCGGCGCATTGTCCCGCAGCGCCGGAATCAAAGAATTGGAACAATCCATCGCCGTATTGTCCGAACAACTCCTACAGTTCGACAAACAGCTTCCCGTGTTAAAATCACAGGCGGAAGCAGCGGCGGCGGCGGCGGCAGAAAGTCAGCGGACATTTTTTGAAAGCAAAAACCGCTGTACCACCGGCGAAATGGAATGTACACACGCGCAGCAACAGCTTCGGCAACTGGAAACGGCATGTCAAAATTTGGAATCCGAATGGAGCTCCATTGTCACACGCACCGGACGCGCCGACCAAACGGCGGACGCGTTGGCGCAGCAAAACGATACGCTGGCGGCTGAACTGGAAACCTTGGAACAACAAAGCGCTGCTCTTGTGCTGAAACAGACGGAATGCACAGACGCTTGCAGCAAACAGCAGGACGCCATCAATGAACAAAAGCTGCACTTGAACAGTTTGCAGCACGACCGTCAGCTTTGTCTAGAACGGAAACAGGACACCGAAGCAGAATTATCCTCCCTGCAATCCGGTATACAAAACGGCGAAGCGGAAACCGCGCAGCTATCGGCAGAAATGGAGAAATTCTCTCAGACGATTTCTCAAAATGAGCAAGAAATGCAGCGGCTGCGTGAAAATAAAACAAAAACAGAGGCTGCGCTGGAGGAACTATCGCAAAAACGCAGCGCGATTGATACCAAACTGGATGAAATTGATGTGCAGGTGCGGGAATATCATGAGGAACAACTGAAACTGCAAGCGGAACTGCTCCGTGTGCAGGGACAGCAGGAAAAACTGCTTTCCACCAAAGACGATATTTTGGCGAAACTTTGGGATTCCTATGAACTCACCTATTCCACTGCCGCGCCGCTGCGGCGGGATGTGGAGGATTTTTCCGCCTACCGCAAACAGCTTTTGGACGTGCGGCAGCAAATTAAACTGCTCGGTCCTATCAATGTGGACGCCATTGAAGAATATACGCAGGTCAAAGAACGCTATGAATTCATGAGCAAGCAATTGGAGGATTTGGTGGAAGCGAAACGCAGTTTGGAATCGTTGATTGAAGAAATGACGCAGACCATGACGGAACTGTTTGAAGAACATTTCAGCAAACTGTGCGTCACGTTCCAAAAAACGTTCCGCGACCTGTTCGGCGGCGGTCACGCGCAGCTTCGGCTCAGCGACCCCGAGGACGTTTTGGGCAGCGGCATTGAAATTGACGTGCAGCCGCCCGGCAAAAAACTGCAAAGTATCACGTTGCTCTCCGGCGGTGAAAAAGCGTTTACGGCAATCGCTCTCATCTTTTCGATTTTGCAAATCCGTCCGACTTATTTTTGCATTTTCGATGAAATCGAAGCAGCGCTTGATGATGTAAACGTGTTCCGGTTTGCAGATTATTTGAAAAACTTTTCCAAGCACACGCAGTTTATCGTTATCACGCACCGAAAAGGCACCATGGAAGCCGCTGACACGCTCTATGGGGTCACCATGCAGGAAAAAGGCGTAACCAGCCTGCTTTCCATTGATATCAGCGATAAACTCGCGGCAGCGCAATAACTATAAAGCAGGAAAGGAAGCACAAAGTCATGGGATTTTTTGATAAACTCAAGGAAGGACTTACAAAAACAAAACAAGTGTTCACCGAGCGCGTTGAACAGGTGTTTCACCAGTTCAAAAAAGTGGACGACGAACTGTTTGACGAACTGGAGGAAGCGCTCATTATCGCAGACGTCGGCGCAGAAACGGCAATGGACATCATTGACCGGCTGCGCGACGCGGCAAAAGAGAAAAAAATTACCGAAGGCGCAGATTTGAAAACAGAATTGCAGGCTATTATCACCGAATTCTTGGTAGAACATGCGCCGGAGGAATCGGAATCCGCTTCCCCGCTGACCATTTATCTGATTATCGGCGTCAACGGCGTAGGCAAAACCACCAGCATTGGAAAACTGGCGGCAAAATTCAAAGCAGACGGTAAAAATGTGTTGCTGGCGGCAGCGGATACCTTCCGCGCAGCAGCAACGGAACAACTCAAAATCTGGGGAGACCGCGCAGGCGTGGAGGTAATTTCTCACGGTGAGGGCAGCGACCCTGCGGCAGTTGTGTTTGACGCGGTAAATGCGGCAAAATCCCGCGGCTGTGACATTCTGATTGTGGACACGGCAGGGCGGCTGCACAACAAAAAGAACCTCATGGCGGAACTGCAAAAAATTCTGAAAGTGGCAGACCGCGAAGCGCCGGACGCCAAAAAAGAAACGCTGCTTGTTCTGGACGCAACTACCGGACAAAATGCTCTTTCACAAGCGAAAACGTTCGGTGAGATTGCAGAGATTACCGGACTGATTTTAACCAAATTGGACGGCAGCGCCAAAGGCGGCGTTGTCATTGCCATCAGTCATGAACAGCATTTGCCTGTGAAATTTATCGGCGTGGGCGAAGGGATTGACCATTTGCAGGAATTCAATCCGCAGGAATTTGCTGCCGCATTGTTTGAAGCTGCGCTGACGGAAGAATCTCCGGCGCAGGAACCGCCCGAAGAGGGTGAACCCGCGGAATAAAGTCCCGCGGCGAATAGAAAGGAAGGATTTATTTGGCTTCCAAAGCAAAAAAAATTACCATTGGCGCGGCGGCGGGAATCGCTGTGATTCTGCTCGGCATTTGGATTGCTGCGTTTTATCTGAACTATCTGGACATTTACGAGGTAGGCGCGCAGTATACCAAAGTATTCTGGGTGAATTTCTCCATCAGTTTGCTGGCACGTGTCAGCGCGTTTGCCGCAATTTTTATTCTGGCAGTCATCACCAACATGGTGCTGCGCCGCAACTTGCTCAAATGGGAGCAAACCAGCGGCTTTTTAACCAAGCGGTCGCATTTCATCATTATGAGTCTGCTGATTGCTATTGTCGGCGCGTCGTTTATCGACCAGAATATTTACACAACCGTTCTCACAGCGTTTAACCCCTCTTGGTTTGCGGAAAACGACCCCATTTTGCATAAAAATATCGGATACTATGTCTTTCAGCGTCCCCTGTTTATGCAGCTCACGCAGACATTGCTGGGACTTTCCATTTTTCTGGCGGTATATGTTTTCGCCATTGTCCTGCTCTACTATGTGCGCAACGGCATCAAACACCCTTCGGAACTGCTGAAACAAAGAGGCATTATCATTGAACTGACTGTCCATGTGCTGCTTTGTTTTTTGATTTCCGCCTATAACTTCCATTTTCAGGCAGAGGAACTGCTGTTTAAACCAAACGGAGACGTGATAGGCGGCGGCTATACCGACATGGTGGTGTGGTTGAATTTCTACCGTATCATGCCCTATGCGCTGATTGTGATTGTAGTCGGTTGTATTTGGTTTTTGCTGCGCGGGCAATTCAAACGTTTGCTGGTCTGCGCCGCATGTTATCCGGCAGCATGGGTGCTTATCGGCGCTATTTCCATCTGTGTGCAAAATTTTGCGGTGTTCCCCAACGAAGCGGCAATGGAACGCCCCTATATCCGGCACAACATTGATGCTACGCTGCAGGCATATAATCTCACGGACACGCAGGATTTGGAATATCCCCTGTCCGACACGCTGGACCCGGAAAGCATTTCACAGGATACGCTGGACAATATCCGCATTGCAGATTATCAGGCGACGCTTACCGCGTACAACCAATTGCAGGGTATCCGCAGCTACTACCAATTCAAAGATGTGGACGTCATTCCCTATCAGACAACAGACGGCAAACGCAAGTCCGCGTTCATTTCCGTCCGCGAAATGCAGCCGGCTACGTCAACCAGCAAAATGACCTATGTCAACGAAAAAATGCGTTTCACGCATGGTTATGGGCTTGTGATGAGTCCCACCAACCGCGTCACGGCGGAAGGACAGCCGGATTTTCTGGTGAAAGATATTCCTGTGCAGCTCACGACAGACGAACTGCCGGCTATCACGGAACCGCGTATCTATTTCGGCGAAATCAACAGCGATTCCTATACGCTCGTGAATACGGCGCAAAAAGAACTGGATTTTGCAGAAGGTCAAACGGAAAACGAATACAGCTACCAAGGACCTGCCGGCATTGAAATGACCGCGCTCAACCGTCTGCTTTTTGCCATCAAATATATGGATATGAACTTGGTGACTTCACAGTATATCAACGCGGACAGCCGTATGCTGCTCAACCGCAATGTAGTAGACCGCGTGCGCAACGTGGTTCCGTTTATTTCCTTTGATGATGACGTGCATATCACCGTTACCAATGACGGACGGCTGAAATGGGTGGTGGACGGCTATACCTCCACGGAATATTATCCCTATTCTCAAATGACGGACGGACGCAACTATATCCGCAATTCCGTCAAAGCGCTGGTGGACGCCTACAGCGGCACGGTGGATATCTACATCATCGACCACAGCGACCCCATTATGCAGACCTATAATAAAGTCTATCCGGGCATATTCAAAACAGAACCGCTCCCCTATGATGTGGCGCTGCAAATCAAATATCCCGAAAAACTGTTTCAGGTGCAGGCAAATATCTATAAAAAATATCATACCACCGACCCTGCAACGTTTTATGCGCAGTCGGACGTATGGGAAATTGCCCGCGAAAAATATGGCAGCAAAAGCGAAATTCAGGCAATTGCGCCCTATTATAATTTTGTAGATATCAACGGAAATGCGGAATTTATGCTGATGGTGCCCTATACGCTGAACAACAAGGATACCAATTTGGTAGGCTGGATTGGCGTGATGTCGGACGGTGAGAATTACGGAAAAATGGTGTCCTATAAATTCCCCAAAGGCAAGCATGTCTATGGAACGCTGCAAATTGAAAACAAAATTGACAACGACCCCAATATTTCCAGAGAATTGACGCTCTGGGGACAGGGCGGTTCCAATGTCATGCGGGGCAATTTGCTGGTGATTCCCATTAAGGATTCCATTGTCTATGTGGAGCCTGTGTATATCACGTCGCAAAACAGCGCAGGACTGCCGGAGGTCAAACGCGTTATTCTGGCATACGGAGACACTGTTGTGATGGAACCAACACTGGAAGCCGCATTTGAAGCTATGTTTAATGCAAATCCGCAAATGCCTGAAACCAATGAAGAAACGCCGCCGGAACAAGTGCAGCCGGTCAACGAAGATTTATATTCTCTGTCGCAGAAATTGACGGAAAAATATAATCAGGCAAAACAGTTCATGAGTGAAAACGATTGGGAGAACTATGGAAAGACCATGAAGGAAGTGGACGCGATTGTCAAAGATATGCAGCGTCTGAACGAGGAAATCGCCCAGCAACAGCCGGCTGTAACGCCGCCTGCACAAAGCGATTCACCAATCGACGCTCCCACACCTTCACCCACGCCGGAGGAACCGGCTATGACTTGGTAAATGAAATCGGTGTGAATCCTTTTACTAATCTATAAAAAAAGGTATTTTGAGAGTTATATAACTTTCAAAATACCTTTTTTATTACGAAAATCTTTATTTTTTATACTTAATTATCATTTCTGTGGCACCACATTTACATCGTTTCTTCTTTTCCACACATGACACATGATATATTCTATGGCATATGCTACATTCAGCAATATTTTCTTTATTTACAAAATTCTTTTCACACCAACCACAAGTGGAATATACTATTTTTTCTTGTGTGCTGCTTTCTCTCTTTTTGTCATCTTTCTTAAATTCAGACAACGCACCTAACCTCTTAATCTTATAATGGGCATGAACATTGATAATAATAATTGCAATTCCATAAATAAACATTGCTGAAATATTACCATTCATAAGCCCTCCAAGCATAACTAGCGCCGCAAATATGGAAACGCTTACTTTAGCAATATTATATCTTTCTCTGCAAAATAGTAGAAATACAAAATATAGTGCAAGAATTATACCAATTTGCGTCATCCCTTGTATTGTTATATTAATTATTTCCCCCATTTGCATTACCTCTTTTGCACAAAATTCTCCTCACTTACGGTCTGGGGCTGCCGCATTCGCTGCAGAACTTTCCTTTGTTTTCTGCACCGCACGCACAAGTCCATCCTTCCTCCGGACGTGGTTTGCCACATTCACCGCAGAATTTCCCTGCATTCTTTGTACCGCACGCGCACACCCATTCCGCTTCCGTCTTGGGTTTTTCCAGTCCGCATTCACTACAGAACTTTCCTGCATTTTCCGCACCGCACGCGCATTTCCATGTATCCGCTTCCTTCTGCACCGTTTCAGGCTGCGGTGCGGCAGACTGCGGCGCCGCTTGCTGCGTTTGCTGCTGCATCATTTGCCCCATCTGGTTCATTGCCTGCACGCCAAACGCCATGCCCATCATATCCATTCCGCTTGTACCGGCGGACTGTTTACCCATGTTTTCAAATGCGGTTGCCTGTGCGCTCGTCATGCGTCCCTGCATTGCCGCCTGATTGCTGCCCAGCATGGTCGCGTTGTCGAACTGTTCAATCCGTTCTCTGGATTTATCGTCGGGCGTGATTTTGTTGATACCCACCGAAATAATTTCCAGTCCGCGCAGCTGCCGCCATGATTCGTCCAGTGCTTCGTTCATATAATTGGCAAGCTCCATCTGTTTGGAGGGCAGCATACTAAACTTCACGCCGTCCGTCGCCAATTTGGACATTGCCGTATCCAGCGCGCCATAGAACTCTGTATCGCTTTGTTCCTGCAATTGGCTGGCGCGGTATTCTTTGTCCACATTTCCGGCAACCGCTGTATAGAGACGCAGCGGGTCGGTCACTTTGAAACTGTATACGCCGAAATAGCGGACGTATAACACGGTTTTATAGTAGGGGTCGTCATAGGGCATAGGCTGCGCCGACCCAAATTTGTTGCCGACAATTTCCTTGAGATTCACATAATATACCCGCTGGTCTTTTCCGGTCTCTCCGCCAAGCGCAAACCGTTTCCCAACCTCCTGAAAAGTTCTGGTCAGCGCATTGCCGAAACTGCCGGAAAACAGCGACGGTTCCGTTTTGAAATCATAACGGTATCCGCCCGGTTCGCAGGTAAAATCAACGATTTTACCGTTCTCCACCACCAGCATAGCCTGTCCTTCATTGACCGCAATCATAGACCCTTCTGAAATGACGTTGTCGCTTGCTTTGGTGTTGCTGCTTTTGAACTGTGTTGTTCCTGTTCTCTTTGCACCTTTGCAAAGAAGCGTACTTGTTCCCATGCTGTCACAATAAAAATACTCTTTCCACTGGTCTGCCAGTTCTGAACGAACCGCTCCACTGAATGCTTTAATCAATCCCATGATTACCCTTCCTTTCATCAACTATAAATTTCTATATAAAATGGATTTATAACACTTTGCCATGCATCTGATTCAGCAGCCACTGACTGCTTTTTCCCATGCGCTGACCTTCTTCCGCATTTGTCATAATAATGGATTTACAATAGGGACATTTTGTTTGATTCCCCACCTTCAGCGGCGCGCCGCAATGCGGACAAAAGGTTTCCCGCACGCCTTCCGGTAATTTTCTGTTTTCTCTGCGGATATATTCCATTTGATATTCATACTTATACAGTCCCAATAAATCTCCTTCTAAAATGGCGCCCGTCTTTTTGTCCTCCACATAGTGGTTCATGGTCACATGCACCGTGACCTCCAGCACATCACTGTTTTTCCTTTCCTGATAATCGGTAACGACAGCGTTGTTGACCATAATGCGGTCCCAAACTTCTTTTCTGTTCAAATTTTGATATTCCAACAGCTTTTTCCCCAGCGCGTCGTACATTTTTCCGGTGACATGCGGTCGAAGTTCTTTGATATCCTTACGTTTCAGCGCGCCGATAACGCTAAAAAACAGTTCTCTTGCATCGGACGCAAACCTATCAGTAGAAAATTTCGGTTCTTTTACCATCAACCGTGTCAAATCTGCCCTTTGCACTTGCTGATGGTCATAGATAGTGTTTTTTCTCTTTCGTGGTCTCCTGAACACTGTCCATGGTTCACGTCTTTCGTCGCCCTCCGTTTCATCTGTATAATACCCCAGTAAAAGATAGCCAATAATCACTATCACGCCTACAATTGCTGCAAGACCCTCGGACACCTCGCTGCCCCCCTTTTTATTATCGCATTATCTTTCATCTGCGAAATAATCACTCTACTCATACCGCTTCTCTGTACATTTGCCTAGCAGCCAATTACAGTTTTCCGTCTTGGGTTCAAATATCAATTTTTCTCTGCAATAACTACACCGTTCCTGCCTGTCGTTTTCTACCGGTGCGCCGCAATGCGGACAGCCTCCCCCGCGCACCATATCCGACATATCTCCGGCGGCCTGCCGCATAAATTCCAGTTCATATTTCATGCGCTGCGACGTACTGCGTTTTCCGTCAACTCTTCTGCCTGTTCTCACATCTATCATAGCAAAAGTGATGTAGACCTGCAATGCCATGGAAAGATATTCCTGCTGATTTTGCACGCGGTAGCCGGTAATGGCAATATTTTGTTCTATGCGTTGTTCATAAACAATTTTCACGCCGCGTTTTTGCAAATCTTGGCATCTGTTTTGACAACTTCGGTAAAATCCTTCCGTGAGATACGGTCGAATTGGTTCTATCTCCCACTCTTCTGACGCGTTGGCAAGCTGCCAAAACAGTTCTCTGCCTCATTTGATAAACCGCCCCGAAGAAAATTCCGGCTCTTTCTTGCGCAGTTCCGATAAATTCACCGCGTGCAGCGGTGGGAAGTCCACTTGCGGAATTTCTTCCGGCGCGCCCTCCTGCATTTCATATTCAAGGTCGCCGTTTCTGCCGGACATGAGTTTATTGATGCAAAAAGCAAGTATCACGCAAAGTATACAAAATATGCAAAACAAAACGCCCAGCAACTTTCACGCCCCCTATCCGCATTTTCCTTTTATCCCCAAATACTCTCCGATTCGCAGCGTCCGCCGCTGATATCGTTCAACAGCCACTTCCATCTCTGTTTCCCCTGTCCGCTTTGGGATCCCTGCATGGTCACAATAGATTTACAATACGGGCATTTTACCTGCCCCTGCACGACAATCGTCGCGCCGCAGTGCGGGCAATGTATTCTCCGTTTTTTCGGCATCTGCTCTATTTCACGGCAAACAAATTCCATTTGATATTGAAATCGCTCCAACCGTTTTGAATGTTTCCATCTCAATTTTCCTGTATCACAATTTATAACATAATGCACCATCAATATTTGCAGCGTCACTTCCAGATAATCGCTATACTGTTTTTCCTCATAATCCGTGATGACGGCATTGCTGATTGTCACGCGTTTGTAAACAGATTTTTCATAAGACTTTTTATAGTCCCGCAGCCGTTTTTGAAGACGCCCATACAAACTTGTTGTGATATAGGGTCGAATGCTGTTTAAATCATTGTTCTCCTCCGCCTGCGTCACACGCAGAAACAATTGTTCCGCATCGTCAACAAACCGCTCCGGCGAAAAATTTGAATCTTTCACTATCAGACGCGCTAAATCGGTTTCTTCTACTTTAGGATATGACGGTCTCGTCCACTGAATCCAAAGCGGTTCGTCTCCGCCGCTGTATCCGTCCAGCTTTTCAAATTCATTCCATAGTATCCGCATTAAAAAATTTTCCAAATATCCCATCATGTACCACCATCGTTTTTCATCCTGCCGCTAGGCCCACACTTTGTCAATTCCCTCCGGCGCAGCGCCTCTGCTACCACTCTATCTTGGCGCAGCGGCACAGCATCCAACTACGATTTCTGTTGCCGCTCACTGCCACTGCAAGTTTGGATTTGCAATAGTCGCACTGTCCTTGTCCCTTCTTTTCTATCGGTGCGCCGCAGTGCGGACAGTATTCCGCCCGCGGGACAGCTTTCTTCTGCTGCGCATGGTAGCGCACAAACGCCAATTCATATTGAAACCGAGCGGTTGTATCGGCGTTTCCGCTTATGATACGGTTTGTTTTCATATCCATTTTATAACAAATGGTTGTAAATTGCAATGTAACAATCAGTTGTTCCTGCTGTTCTTGCACGCGGCAGCCGGTAATAACGGCATTTCTAACCTCAATCCACTTATAAACCTCTCTCTCGCCCTGTTTTTCTAATGCTATGAGCCGATTCCGGCAGCTTTCATAAAATTCGTCCGTCATACAGGGACGAATCGGTTCCAGTTCTGCAACCTGATATGCTGTCGCCAGATGGCGAAACAATTGCCCTGCCCACTTGGTAAAGTGTACTGCCGAAAACCGCGGTTCTTTTCTTTTCAGCACCGAAATGTCCGCCTGCTTTAGCGGCGGGAATGTCTTTACCGTCGGGCTGTTTTTCGCTTTTTGTTTATCATAAAAAACACAGCCGATTGTAATAAAGACGCCCATAGCCAACCCCATAAGTTCAAGCAAAAGGATAATATCCACTTCCTGCATCGCGCACCACCCCCATAATAGGATATTTTCTCCTGTTTATCCAAGCGCCGGTTCACTTCATGTTTCTGTTATTACAGATTTCTTCCGGTATAGCTGCACAGCACCCAGTTATATTTTCCTGTCGTGATAACAGATTTACAATATTCACACTGCCCCTGCGACGTTACTTCTGTCGGCGCACCGCAGTTCGGACAGTTCACCGTTGCAAGCCCTTCCATGTTACCCGCCGTTTTCACGCCGCGGCTGCGCATAAATTTCAGCGTGTATTCCATATCCCAAAGCGTTGTCTTGTCGCCCGCCGTCACTTTTCCGGTCGCGTCCTCCACAACATAATCTATCATATTGGTCAGCATGGTAACTTCCAGATATTCATTCTGACTGTCCTCATAGTAATTGGTAATCACAGCGTCTTTAACAGCAACACGGTCCAATACATTGGTTTTTCCGCCGTTGATGTAATCCTCCAGCAATTGACTGTGTTCTTTGAACAATGCGTCTGACTCAAACGGACGGATTTTAGACCAATCCTTGGCAGTCCATGCCTGATTTAGTGTGACAAACACTTCTTTTGTCCAGCTAATAAACTGGTCGGCAGAAAATTCCGGATCCAATGCCTCCAGCGGCGTCAAATCTGCCGGCATTTTGGGCTGATATACCGGCGCCTGACCTACATTTCCCATATTGCCTGCATTGCCGCTGTTTTTCTTTTTGTTCCACAAAATCGCCAGCAAAATCAAAACGATAATCACCGCACCCGACCCAATCGGATGTGTGGACATGAATAACAATAACCATGCCAGCGATTCGCTGTCACTGCTGCTTCCGCTCCGATAGGAACCGGAATAGGAAGAACCGGAACGCGAACTGCTTCCGCCGCTGGAACGATAACTGTTTTGATTACCAACCCCCACCGGTATCAATTCATATGCTGCTGCATTTGTCATATGGTTCTGTATGCCAACGCCCGTTACCATACCAAATTGCAGTATCAGCGCCAGCAGCGCCGCCACTATCACTTTACTTCGTTTCATAAAAACGTTTCCCCCTTTTTTGCAGGCATATATCATTTTTGTTACCAGAACTTTCCCGCATTGTTTTCTCTCCTTTAGAATACCACAAATCTCGTCACATTTCAACATTTTTTTATTATAAATGTGTTTAGACAAACAAAAATCGAATCTTATACGCGATTCACTTCTCCCATGCTTTATCCTATGATGTTCTCTCTTAACAAATGCAAATAAGGTTTTTCAAAATATTAATAAAACAGGTTGACTTCTTTTCTGAATTGTTCTATAATAAAAATTGCAAAATAATCATTCACGTTTGCAGTTTGGAAGGTGGCTAAATATGGATTCCAAAAAAAGTAAACAACTAATTGCACCTATTACAATTACCTGTATCAGTGTTCTATTTTTACTTTCCTACATTATCGCTATTTTGCTGGTGGATTTGCCGCTTGGTTTCAGTTTGCTGTTGCTTCTGATTCCGCTTGCATTGGCGGGCGTATGTATCTTCGTATTGGTAGAACGCATTAAAGAGATAAGGAGTGGAGAAGAAGATGATCTTAGTCAATACTGAAACAATCCCCGGGAAAGAATTAAACCTGTTGGGTCTGGTCAAAGGCAGCACAATTCAAACCAAAAATTTCGGGCGCGATATTACGCAAAGCTTCAAAACGCTGGTTGGCGGAGAATTGAAGGCTTATAATCAAATGATGAACGATGCGCGCGCACTTGCTACCAAACGCATGGTGGAAGAAGCAGAAGCGCTTGGCGCAGACGCCATTGTGAATATTCGCTATGCCTCTGCTTCTGTGATGCAGGGCGCAGCGGAAGTTTTGGCTTATGGAACAGCAGTGAAATTTGTATAAATCCTATTTTTTTGAAACCCATGCAGTTTCAAAAAACGTTGTTTCAAAAAAATGATATAAAAAAGAGGGCTCTTTAGCGGCTCACTAATAAGGAAATTATATATAAAGCAATGCATTGTTATGAAGTGCATTGCTTTATTTTTTACACAAAGTGTAACACACTATACTCTGCACTCCCTCATCGCAGAACAAACTGCGTACCCATTCACGCATTTTATTCTGCTCATTCAAGGCTAACGCCTTGTGAGTATATACCGGGATTCATTCGGATATATACAAAAAGCATAACCGCCATATCAGATATATCCACGACAGACAGATTATGCTTTTTACGGCTGTACCGGCAGCCGTTTCGGTGGAGAAAATGCAGACTGCATTTTCTCCGCATTTTAAGTTTTACAGACCGCACAAACACTCACCTTTCCAACAG
>CAMNSU010000006.1 GCA_946555455.1 uncultured Clostridia bacterium
TATATGGTCAATTTCAAACATCTCTGACAAATCCGTCTGTTCTTTGATTGTTTCTGTATTTTTCGTTTGATATTTGCCAAACTGCACACTCATCCATCTTCCGTATAATGTCATACCCTCCGGCAAGTCCGCTTCTGTGACAAAATAGTTCCCGCTGTCTCCTGCCATCTTGCTTCCGGCGTCAAGCAGCGTACCGCGATAGACGGCAGTTTCTCCGGTCAACGTCTGCTCCGGCGTTTGGAACTTGGTTCCGGCAATCATATTTGCAAAACCTCTTGTGCTATAGACGCCGGCACGTCCCTCCAGCATAAATTGTCCGTCTGCTGTGCGAACCGGTTCGCTGTCGTCCTTTCCGGTGATAACAGGGTTGTTCAGGTTCAGCAATACAACATCTTCCCGTCCGCCTTGGAAGGTAATACGGATAGCGATATGATTGGGGTCGTCTCCCGCCATGTCTAAATAGTCCACTGTTTGAATACCGCCTGTTTCGTGGAAAGGTTCTATCACGGCAAGAAATACCGTTTTTAAATTTTCTCCCTCCCGGCGCAGCATCATAAACGGACTATAACTATCATAGAAATGTCCCTCTGCCGGACGGCTGGTTCGGTAGGACGCGGGACTTTCGCCCAAATAGAGCGTTGTTCCTTCATTTCCTTTTAGGAACATATGAACGCCGCTGCTGCCGTCGGTCTGCCGGAACGTTACTTTCACCGGCTGCTGTGCATCCGCTGTTTCCACGTTTCGGAAAATGCCGTAATAATTTTCTTTGCTGTCCCACATGCTGGAAAACTCTGTCCACGGTTCTCCCTCTTGCATCGGATGCTGCGGGTCTTTGCCTATCAATTTTTTCGTCTCTCTATCCGCGCTGTAACTGGAATCAAATTGTGTGGAACCATGCAGCATATATTCCTGCCGCTCTCCGCCTTCCACCACAAACGCATCAATGACATAGGGCGTTTCTCCAATCGCATTTGCCAGATTTACCCGCTGATATCTGTCTGTTTCCCCATAATAGGCATAATTATTAAACACTTCCGTCATGGACACGCCATCCAATTTATTTTCAAACAATGTTAGGTTGCCGCCGTTAAACACATGTCCGTCGTTTCCATATACCTGCTCTTTGCCCACATTTAAATTTTGATTTTTACCGTTCACAATAACCGTATTATGGGCAAAAACGCTGTTATTATAGACGCGTCCCGGCGTTCTGGTATACTTTACATCGCCTATTAACTCTTTGCCAAAAGCAAATAGCTGAATGGAATTGCGGTCTTGCTGCAAATGGTTAGCAGAATCAATAAAACCAACATTAAACGCCATCTGATGCTCTGAAATACCGCCGCCCAACTGCGCAACGCCGTATGCCGGCAAAAGCGAAGGCATGGTAATATTTCGTTTCAGCGCAATCCCTTTGTCACAGTCGCCATAGGGTGCGACATTCCCTGCCGGATCCGCCACAACGTCTACCACGCGCAGCGCTTTTTGCAGAAAAGCTAACTGACCTGCTAATTTATCATAGACTGCCTGATGCTCCGCTATCTCTTCCGGATAAAATGCAAAATAGGTACGAATGGTATTTAGCAGCTTGATGTTATCTTGCACATAATAATAATGATAGGTAAACGATTCCGGATACATCGCATCCCGTTTAAAATTCCGACTGATGGTTAGTTCCATAAACTCGCCCAGCCAGCCAATTAAATCTGCTCGGTGGAATAAAATCGCCAGTTGTGCGGCACGTTGGTATGTACCGGGCAGATTGGAAGATACCGCCACCTCAAGCGGAATCACCTCTTTGAGATAATCCAGCTTTTGCATATAAAAATCG
Source organism: uncultured Clostridia bacterium (assembly GCA_946555455.1). GTDB lineage: Bacteria > Bacillota > Clostridia > RUG12999 > RUG12999 > JAAWTG01. Next base: position 1,832 of record CAMNSU010000006.1, read on the forward strand.
TTTGTAATGTGCTCTAATACATCATAGCCTTTTTCCGCAGAAATGCCGGCAAAGCTGGTACTTTTCTGAATTTTATCATACAGCGCGACTTGTGCCACCGTAATTTCATTCGTGAACCCATTACTGTCGCTGGACCATTCCACTTTATAGCCTGCTTTGTCCGCAATTTCGTCCGGAGAGAGCGGATGCTGCAAATTCCATCCCTTGGTAATAAAATAATCCGGCAGGTAATCTGCCCAGCGATCCAAAGAAAGAATAATCCGTCTGGCATATTTCTCATCCTGTGTCAAATAATAGGCGTTGGCAAGCACCGAGAGCTTTGTTTCCAAAAAATTCATTTTTGCATAGTCAATGCGTGCCTCAACCGGTGCATATCCCGGGTCGTCCCACATATCAATAACCGGCAAATACGGGACGCTGACCTTTTTGCCGCTGCGAACAGTTACTTCTTTATATTGATATGGATAGTTTTCATTCGGATAGGTCACACCGCTGACCGCTTCCAAAATTTCTTCCGGTCGCGCCGGATCCCACTGCCAATCTGCTGTATAACCAAACTCCGCCAGCGGTTGCTGGACATTGCTGCGCGGCGACTGTTTCGGCACAAAATGTTCCAGCCAATATGTCTCGTCCGGCCATTGCGTCAATATTTCCTCTGCCTGCGCCACAGCATTTTCCAGTTCTTTTTCTGTCGGCGCAAATATTGGTACCGATTTTTCTTGCTGCGCATTTATTTTTTGACGGACAACTGCCGTATCAATGGTTGCCGGTAAATTTTCACCGATAATAATCAAATCCGGTTCCTCCCAAAAAACACGTTTATCCAAGATAGATTCCGCTACCACGCGGAGCGGTAACATCGTCCGGTCTTCCATCACCTGCACCGTAACGTCCATGTAAAACGGTTTCGGCTGCCGGTTTAGTTTGAATTGGGTATTGCCCACCACCATTTCAGCTAACGTGTCCCCATAGGATATCGTCACCGTTTCTTTTTCACCGTCCCACCAGACCTGCGCGCCAAACGCCCGCGCCACAAACGCTGCCGGAACTAAAGTGCGGTCTTGCATTGTGAGCGGCACAACGCGTTCATTTTGTACATCAATCTGTGTTTTTTCACCTTTTACCAGCGCTGTTGGGTTCCCCAACTGCATCACAACCACTTTGCTGTAGTCCATTGCCTCTTGCTCCTGTGCAGCAGCAACGAACACACTGCACAGCAAACTCATGATGAGCAGCAAACTGTACACTGTTTTTTGTCTCATACGGTTCTCCTCCTAATATACATTTTTCTCTTTTATTTTAGTATAGAAATCTCGCGAAATCAATCGGCAATATCTGTTCTTCTCTAGGCATTTTTTATTTCTACCATACGTTTGGGAACATTTACAAGCAAATTTTAAGAATTCTCAAAGAAAAAGTGATATAAACTCTTGACAAGCGGATAAAATAATGATAAAATATTTTCTGTTGCAAATGAATTTATGGCCCGGTAGTTCAGCTGGTTAGAACGCTAGCCTGTCACGCTAGAGGTCAAGGGTTCGAGTCCCTTTCGGGTCGCCATTTTTTCTTTGTATTTGCTGCCCTAGCTCAGTAGGCAGAGCACTTCCTTGGTAAGGAAGAGGTCGGCGGTTCGAATCCGCTGGGCAGCTCCATCACATGTGCCATTAGCTCAGTTGGTAGAGCACCTGACTCTTAATCAGGGTGTCTAGGGTTCGACCCCCTAATGGCGCACCACTCAAAAACCGCTTGAAACACACGTTTCAGGCGGTTTTGTTTTTTGCTTACGGTTGCCGTTTTCTGTTTTTCTAACACTTTTTCTAACACTTTTCGCTGAAACGTCAAACAAACCGCAAAGACTGCTCCCCAGTTCCTTCTGTGTCCCATACGGTTTTGTGGCAAAAGTCCTTTGCGCTGCATAAACTGTAGTATGAAATAATCGCTAGAAAGGACTGAGTGCCATGTTAGCCCAATATCCGTTCCAACTCGCCCCTTTACCTTATGACTATATTGCTTTGGTTCCACATTGTGATCCGGATACATTATATGTGCATTATGATAAAATTTACTCACAGGATTTACAAACGCTGAACTACTTGTTAACACAGTATCCGACGTATCAATCATGGTCTTTAATGCAGCTTATAACCGGAAAAATCAATTTACCTACTACTGTAGTAAATAACATCAAATATTATGCCGGCAGCGTCTATGCGCATGAATTATTTTTTTGCACTCTTTGCGGTTCACCCACGCCGCCAAGTGGCAGGCTTGCAAAACAAATTGATAACAGTTACGGTTCTCTTTCCAACTTACAGGATATTGTCAAACAGGCTGCCCTTAATGTGCTGGGCGCCGGCTGGGTGTGGTTGATTGCAGAGCAAGACGGCAGTTTACATATTATCATTACCCAAAATTATGAAATTCCTCGCATCAGTAACTCTGTTTGCATTTTTGCGTTAGACGTCTGGGAACACGCCTATTTTCTCCCTTATCCTGCCGACATCAGCGCCTATATTAACAATTGGTTTTCTGTGCTGGATTGGAACAAAGCAGAAAAAAATTATCTAAAAGCAATTCAGTCCCCTTCTGCTTGAAGGTAAATACAGAGTGTACTCTTTTCCTTCAAAAAAAGCGCGCGCCTTTTGGGTCAGATGGTAAACAGGAAAATACTGTAAATAAAGGAGAGTCGAATTCCATGTACCGTGCATGGTTCGGCTCTCCTTCGCTTAGCCTGACGCTTCCAATTTGAACCCGCCTAAAACGGCGATATTTTGGCATCTTTCGGATTGTCGTCTCCCGTAGGCGCCAGCCTATCTGCATCCTCCGCACCAAAATCTGCTCAAAATATCATCCGTTTTAGGTCGCAGAATTTTGAAAGAGCAAATTTTTATGCAAGACAAGGCGAAAGCGGAGCTAATAATTGTTTTATTAGCGAGCATTTCAACGCAGTATTGCGGAAAATTTGCCTTTCAAAATCGGTGTTTAAATCGGAAGTGCCAGGCTATATCTCTGTTTTTACAATCTTTTCTCTCACATCCAATATCCCAATTTTCGTCCAACATCATATACAATTTGGTCTACCCACCGGTAAACGGTACGTTCACTTGCGCCAAGCTGTAAACCGGCACCGGCAGCGTTATGTGTTTTTTTCCAATAAACCAACTCCACCATCTTTGCCTGTAACGGGTCTATGTGCTGCAACACTTTCTCAATTGCACCAACCGTTTGTTCCATTCGCTGCATATACAGGCTATTCACGTAAATCCTTGGGGCTGTGCCGCTTTGATATTCTTTTAACTTTTGTTTTGTTTCCGGATAGTTTTGAATTTCCCATAATACATAACCCTTCACTTTTTTGTCCATTGTCTGTACTGTCATTATTTTTCCTCCTATTCTTTTCCTGTACGGAAAATCTTTATTCAATTTTGTCTTACCAGGACAATTTTAAGGTGCACTTATACATTTTTGAACATACTGCAAACCAATTTCTGACATGCAAAACATACTCCATATCCATGTCTTATCCCAGCAACATCACCAAACTATTTTGCTATACTTTTGATGAAGCTTCCTCAATTCCTTCTTTTTGTACCCACAAGACAATTATAGCACATAATTTTTGTATTGTCAAGACAATTTTAAACCATTTTTTATAAATTTGTATTAAAAGGACATTTTCTTTTGTTTTTCTCTTGCTTTTTTATTCTTTTTCCGTTATAATATTGTCATATTAAGATAATTCCTATTTAAGGGAAGTGAAAAAATTGAACGAACAAAATAATAACCGTCTGGGGCAAAATCTACGGATTCTCCGCAAGGAACGGCAGTGGACGCAAAGTATCGCTGCACAGAAACTAGGGATTTCATTTTCCACATTTGCGAAATATGAGCGCGGAGACATCAAACCTGACACAGACAAACTTGCACAAATTGCTGATTTATTTGATGTATCTGCCGACTTTCTGCTTGGCAAAAGCACAATACGCAATGCAAACGCCTTGCCCGGCATGGATCAAGTCTATTTCCGTTTGGCAAAAGGTGCGGAAGAACTGGGTCTGACGGAAGAAGACGTTGACGCTATTTTAAATCTCTATCATTCCCACCGGCAGCAAAATCAATGACATCATGAATCATCGGAGGCAGTGCAATTATGCCAATGCATAACGCAAAAACCAATTTATATGAACATGTTTCCCATTTGCGCGACCAGCTCCATGTCACGCTGGCTTCCTATCCGCTCAGTCTTACCGGTCTGCCCTTCCGGCATCCGCTTCAAATTGAGCGCCATCCCTTTCAAACGCCCGGATTTTGTGCGTTGGCATTCGCTGGTGACAAATTCGATACCATTATATTAAACGCAAACCGGAATCCATTGGAACAAAATTTTGACTGCGGGCATGAATTGATTCATCTTACCAAACACCGAAGTATAAAGCAGGGTTGTTTTCGTTGTTTTGACAAAGCGCAGCCAACACAAAATCCATTTATTGAATGGGAGGCAAACGAAGGCGCCGCGGAACTTTTGGTGCCTTACAAGTTATTTCTGCCTGCCGTGTGTGAAACAAGCCGCATCTATTGCCGCGAGCCGCAGAAGATAAAACCTGCGCTTGCCAAACAGTTCCATGTTACAACAGCAGTGATTGAATACCGTATCCATAGCCTTGCATACGAACTTTATCAATACGATATATTAGGTACGGATATTTCTCAAATCGCCTTGCTTTCTCATAACGAAACAAAGCAGCGCCATCTTTCCCATCTGACTGCTTTTTCCTATTATTGTCCTGACTGTTTATCTTCCATTGTTTCAGGCAATGCAGTCCGCTGTCCCCATTGCGGCGGCAGTTTTCGGCAGAATGCACCGTTTTACGGATTAGGGTATCGGCATGACATAGGCGGCGGACATGGCTGCATTGTCATATCCGATTGATTCTTTGCTATATTGATTTCTTACAAAAGACGCTTTCAGCAAACTGTTTGAAAGCGTCTTTTATGTGATTCATCCTCATGTATAGATATTTTGCTGCCCATTTTTCTATTTATTTTCATGCCATCGTTCTTTTAACATATACGCTGCCATTTTGGGTTGACGCTGGCGTGTAAACACGCCTTTTTTATTGCCGCCGACCCGTGTAATACCCTGTTTGGTTGCAAAATCGGCAAATGCCCAGATATGCTCGCCAATCACAAATTCCAACCGGTCAAACACTGCTTGAAACCGGCGTATCATTTCACATTGATATTCTTCTGTGAACATCACGGGCGGGTCTTGATGAAATCCGGCTATGGTATCCGCGCCGAATTCTGTCATAATCAGCGGTTTATGATATTTTTCATACCACATACGCAGCCGGTGTTCCAACTGCCGGTCAATCACTTCTAAATGCCCCGGGTCATTATACCAAGAATTGTAGCCATTCACACAGATAAAATCAAACAGTTGTCCCACGCGATCCTCTGCCGGATTGACGTTCATCACAATAGTCACAGGGCGGTATTTCTCCAGCCGCCGCATTTCCGCTGCAACCGCTTCAAAATAAGGCAGAGCATTTTCTTCTTGTGTTTTTGCTTCGTTCGCCACACTCCACGCCACAACACAAGGATGATTCTTGTCCCGCACATAGAGTTCCCGCAGCACTTGCAAATGATGTTCTAACACTTCTCCCGACGCCCGATTCGGGCAAAAAACCTGTTCTCCTTCTTTGAAAAAGTTAAAACCGACTGCCGTTGTTTCGTCAATCACCACGATTCCTTCCCTGTCTGCAAGGTCCATCCATTCTTCTGCATAAGGATAATGAGAGGTACGCACAGAATTGGCGCCCAACCACCGGAGCAGGTTAAAATCTTTTACAATAATCGGCAAATCCAGACCTTTGCCTTTGATATCCATATCCTCATGTTTGCCAAAGCCTTTGAAATAAAACGGTTTCCCATTGATGAGAAAATGATTTCCCTTCACTTCTACCGTCCGTACCCCAAACGGCTGACGGTATAAATCTTCTCCGCTGTGCACCTCCAACGTATACAGATACCCTTTCCCAGGCTGCCAAAGCTGCACATTTTCTATTGAAACTTTGCCGGTTGCGCCCGTTTGCCGTGCCACTTCCTGCCCGTCCATGTCTAAAATACGCACTTGCACCTGCCCGTCCGATTCCACTTCATAGGAAACGATTCCCTGCGTTCCTTCCCATGAAGTGTTGATTGTAACATCACGAATATAGTCCTTTGGCGTACAATATAGGCGCACCGGCCGGTGGATTCCGGCATAGTTAAAGAAATCATGAAAATATTCCTGCACACGGTATCCTTCCGGATAACGGTCGTCAAACGCTGTTTTGACCTCGCCGGGCGGCAGCGTTGTCCAGTCCAGCACATTATTCACCGCAACGGTCAAACGGTTATTCCCGCCGATATTGACATATGCGCTGACATCCGCTTCAAACGGCAGGTATCCTCCTTTATGCTGCATACAGCAGCTTCCGTTGACCCACACCTGTGCTTTATGCGTTGCACTGCCAAAGCGCAGCACTACCCGTTTTTCTTTCCAGCCGGCAGGCACATAAAATTCTGTTTCATACCAGACGTCTCCGATAAAATCACGCAATCGGCTGTCTTGCGTGATATCATTATAGCTGCTCGGAACAGGCATTGATATCGTATCTTCCGGCAGTTTTCGCTGCCAATTTTCCTCTCTGCCGCAATTCTCCCAGTCCGCTTTAAATTTCCAAACGCCGCATAGGTCTTTTACCTCCCGCACTTCGTTTTCTCTTGGCAATAACATTCGTTTGCTTCCCCTTTCATGGATAAATAAGGGGCGGCATATGCCGCCCCCTCTCGCTTGTGTATCCGAATTAATTGTAAATCATAACGTCTGTGAGTTCTCCATATTTAATGTGCACTACCACAATAGAAGGATTGTCCGGATAGTTTTCCAAATCCCGAATATCCGTCAACTCTCCAACTTGTACATGCGGCTCTTCTTTTTCGTCATAGACAGCGTATTTCGCTTTATCCGTCAAATAATATTCCTCTGCGCCGCTTCCGCGGAACCGGAATTTGACAAGATTGCCGTCTATTTTCACAACCGTTCCAATTCCCGCGCGATATTGTCCGTTGTTTGACTGATTCTTTGCCGTGGGATTGTCGGTTGGTAAATACTTGTCTTCGGAGCGGTCATATAGAAGCTGCACAAAATCCGCTTCACCATTGCTAATACCATGGCGAATCACGTCGCCTTCTTCGACTGTATAGGTAGTAGCGGTTGTTCCAGGGCTTTTGGTCTGATTGGGATTATAGTTTGTGTGTTTCAAATCTGCTTCTGCTGTTCCAATGACAGACGCTTCTTTTCCATCTTTGATTTCATATAGCTTTTGTACGCTGTCCCCATCGCTGTTCAACGCCATTCCAAATGATTTCACCATGGACATGTTTGTACTATACAATAGTTCTGTTTTCAAGTCCACCGTACGTACAATAACCTCGCCTTGCATACTGTCGGAATAGGCGTAAATATCAGGACTGTATTGATTTCTGTTGGAATAGATACTCATTTTGCTGATTTTGTAGGACGCATCGTCATCATATTTCTCTTTTTTAGACGGTACTGTAAAAACAACCGTATCCGGCGATATGATGATTTGGTTGTTAAAGCTTCGTGAAGAAGAAAAATAGTCCACGCTGCTTAGTTTGCCCAAATGTCTTAGTCCTATGTCATCTTTATTCTCCGACGGCATATCCAGTTCGCTGACTTTCCCGTCGCTGTCCAGTTTATACCGAATGACTTTTCTGATAAATTGGTCGGCGTCCTCATACGCCGCCAAAAACGCCTGTACTGTCACCAGTTCTTCATCTACCAAAATGCGACCGTTGCGTGTTTTCACGCCGGTTTTCAGTATCGTCCCGTCTGCCGTTAAAATTTTTGCCTGTAACTCCGTCGAAAGGTTTGTTTCCATGGCTGTTTTGATGAGATAACCCACTTTCCAGACAGTGGATACCGCAGCAGAGTCATAGGCGGCAATACGTCCGTCTTTGTCTAAATAGAACGTGCCCTCCATACCAAGTTTCAGTTCATGCCCGTTTTTCATGTAGGCATAATATTCCTCCGTCAGCCGGTAATCGCTGCCACTCACCGCAATCCGATAGGTGTCCGCCCCTGCGCCTTCTTCAATCCGGTCAATGGTTCCCTGCGCCGATTGGTCGGATACAATGATTTCTGTGAAATCTCCCTCCACGCTTTTTGCAACGGACAAAACATTCCATTCTTTGATAGCGTCCAGACCGATTTCCGCTCCTGCCGTATTCCGAATGCTGTAGTGTTCACTGTTTATGTCTAAATCAATTACCTGTGCGCCGATTTTGTCCGTGATAACAGCATTTTTCGCGGATACAGCATTGGCAACCGTGACATGATAGTCTTTCACAATCATGGTCTCAATACCGTTTCCGTTGTCAATCAAACGGATATATCCGCTTTGGCTCAAATCCGGCAAATGGTCAGCATAGCGGTTGTTATAAAGAATATTCGGTGAACCGGAGAACTTCTCCGTGCATTTCTTTTCCGCTTCATCATAATAGGTAATACCGTCCGATTCCACTGAAATCAACTTTTCCAGATTTACCGTTATCGTGGAAGCACGCCGATTTTCCAAACAAAACAGCAGTGTATTTTCTTCATCTGTCTTGTAGTATGCCGTAACAGACAGCCCAATCATATCAAACACGGCTAAATTTGTTTCTGCGTCCAGCGCAAACTGCACCTCTCCGATACGGACATACGCTTTATCCGTCCGCACTTCCGGATAGAGCGATACGCCGTTTGCCGATTGTACCACGCCGGTATACTGCTCCATATTCAGTACGGCATTGAGAATCGTTTTGCCCTTTACTACGTTATAATCTGTGTTTACGCCATATTGTATCTGCTCCATTACGTCTGTTTCCAGCGCGTTATATACCATGGTTACAAGCTGCGCCGCTGCCGATTTTGCAGAGGAAGCGCCTTTCAGCAATCCCAGCGAACCGGCTTTTGCAAGATATTGTCCTGCCGGCGTCACTTTTTCATAGCCCAACAGCCGAATCAAAATCGCTGCCGCTTCTTCCGTCGTAATCGCATTGTTGGGGAAAAACTGCGACGCGCCATCGCCGCGCACAAGTCCATATGCCGCAAGTTTATTCACTGCTGCCGCATCGGAAGTGCCTGCTGCAACATCTGTAAAATAAGCCATGTTGCCATAGTCTGTGGTGTCCTTACTATATATATTTGAAACCATTTTTGCAAACTGTGCGCGCGTCATGGAATCCGCTTTTGCTGACGCCGCGTCAATGAGTCCCAAATTCACACAAACCGCTTGCGCTCTTCCGCTGCTGTCTTCTTCCACGGCAAAGCCGGGCGCCGGAATGGTTATCGCAAGCAATATACCTGCAAGAACAATCGAAAGCAATTTCTTTTTCATGTTATTGTGCCACTCCTTTCAACTGCAGCATGTTATAAATCAACTTCGCCGCTTCCGCGCGGGTCGTTTTTGCCAGCGGCCGAAACGCGCCGTCCTCATACCCTTTGACAAGATTCATCTTTTTGAACACCCGCGCCGCCGGCATCGCATATTCCGCAATCATGGTCTGGTCTTCAAACGCCATGGCTGCAATATCCGTATCCATGGTCACATTGGTGAGCCGCAGTGCCCGAAATGCTATGGTAACCATATCCTGACGGGTAATATCCTCTCCGACGCCAAACCAACTGTCTGACATACCGCTGACAATGTGGTTTTTTGCCGCTGCCCGAATGGTATCATAGTACCAATCGCCTTCTTTTACATCTCCAAACGGCAGTACATAAGAACTGTCATCCGTTAATTTTAATGCCGTCATGAGCATTTTCACAAATTCCTCCCGCGTCACATTGTCGTCGGGTGCAAATTCTGTTTCGGTTTTTCCGTTGATAACGCCTGTCTGTTTGAGATAGACAATAGCGTCTTTTGCCCACGCCACCTGTCCAATATCCGTAAATCCACCCGGTGCTGTAGGCTGATTGGACGGTTCAGGCGTGACAAGCGGCGTGGTCGGACTCACCGGCGGGAGATAAGAGCCGCCTACTGACGCGCCTCCGCCCACAGAATGACTGCCGCCGCCGGTTCCACCACCACCGGTTCCACCGCCACTACCGGTACCGGCAGCGTTCAGCGCCGTTGTAAATGCCTCTGCCAACGCCTCCGGCGTTGTCGCGCCGGAATTCACCAATGCCTGACGTACCGAAGCAGGTTTTCCTTTGGCAACATAAGCACTGTAATCAATGCCAAGCTTGCTGCCCTGTTGCTGCAAAATCGCTTCCACATGCCCTGTCCCCACAGATTTATAGCCTGTGATAAGATTGGTATAGAGCAACGTCTCAAACCGCTGCGCCGCACTCTGCGCAGAAGTGAATCCTTTGCCCAGCATGAGTCCGTTCACACCTGCTATTCCCTTTGTCGAAAGATTGTTCCGGTATTGCTGCACAGCTTCCTCCGAAACGCCAATCATTCCAAGGTATTGCAATTTTCCCGCGTCCGTGATTCCTGAAACATTTTGGTTTAACGCCGCCAGCACGGTTAATTCCTTGATTTTTGCGTCCATTTCATTCAGGTCTTTGAATCTGCCGCCTGCTTTTACGAATGCATATAATCCGTTATAGACGTCTGTTTTTGAAATTTTATCATATATCGGCAGGTTCAATCCCAGTTCTTTTCCCTCCATCGCCTGCTGTACATCCGCCGCGCTTTGCGCTGCATGAATTTCTTCCAGTATATCCCCTTTGACCTTCACGTCCGGCAGTTCCAGCGGACCGCTTTGTTTTTCCGCTTCCAGCGACGTTATTTCATAACGAAAACTGCCGCCGCGCCAATCAGGGTTTCCTGTGAAATGAAAGCGGTAACTGCCGCCCTCACCGGAAATCATCTGGTCCACATGTAAAACAGCGGTTTCACCTTCTCTGTAAATTGTCAATGCCACCGGTTTTCCCTGCGCTGCGTCCGAAAGCGTGCCGGAAATGGTGATTTCCACTTTACTGCCCACAAGCTGCGTATCGATTTCCGGCATGGCATACACGCTTGTAGCAACCATGCACAAAATCAGCAGCAATGCGGCAACTCCTGTTCTTTTTTTCATTTCTCTCACGCCCCCTTTATTGCACAATCGCTGGTACATACATCACCGGTCGGTGTGTATCGCTGTCCAGCACAATGATTTTTACAAAAGACGCTTCTCCTTTGTCTACCGGCAGTTTCAGTTCCCGTCCATCGGTACCTTTTGCCACAGATTCTTCCTGCTCCGTAATTTCCTGCACCATATAATTCTCCGGCGTTCCAACACATTTTGCCATCAAAATCAACATGGTTTTATCTTCCTCTGTTGTATTTATCAGCTGCAGCGTCACCTGTCCGTTTGCCGTTCCCACAGCGACAGCTTGATAATCCATGGTTTTTACAGTAAATGTAATCTGTGCAGGATAAATTGCTTTGCCTGTCGTATCCGTCAGCCCTACGACGGATAGCGTATAGGTTTCGCCCGGATATAAACTTTGCTGCGGACGAACCACCAAAGTGTCGCCAAACCCTGCCAGCGACAACCTTGCCGGAATCATTTCACCGCCGGCGCCGACAAACTTTGCCTGTGCGCCAACCGGATTCACAACGTCGCTGTATTCCACCACTGCGGCGCTGTCCGGCTCCACATTACTGCTGCCATTCGCCGGCGTAGCGGAAAGATACCCTGCCTCACCCGCCTCACGCAATGTAATGGCATAAATATTTGTGGAAATGGGATTGCCGCTCTTTCCATAATAAAATTCAATGGAATTGGCGTCTTTCGTCCATGATTCTGCCGGTGTACCGGAAGCGGCTGTCATTAACTCATTATAATTCATGCCGACATTTTTCAGCGTGAACACGCTGCCGTCGTCCCCTACAATGTAAACGTCCATTTTCGGCGCCGCGCCATAATCCATCACAAACGTCATGTCATAGGTGGTGTTTTTATGATATACCCATGTGCCATCTGTTTTGTCCTTGCCGCTGCCCGCATAATCGCCGATACCAATTTTACCGTCTTTGATTGCCAACAGCGTCATTTGATTCTTGGTACCGTTATTATCTGTACAATATCGCATTCTCATATTGGCGCCGGAATTTTCCTCCGCCGTGATTTTCATTTTTGTATAGAGCACTATTTTGTTGTGATATGCGCTGAATTTCTGCGGCGCTGTAACACGGAAATTGGGGTCGTCGTTGCTGTTGGGTTCCACGCGCATAAATGGAACGCCGTTTTCCTGTTTCACACGTATGGTACTGTTTTTCACGGAAAACGTAAATCCATCTCCATTTGGTGGCTGCGTATCCGCCGCCATACCGGAAAAATTGATGGAACGGTTCATACCGGCTTTTTGCGTCGTAAACGAAAACGTCAGCGGCGGCTGTATGCCGCGTCCTGCGTTATCTTTTGCGCTGCTTGCAATGGATAATGTATATCCGCTTTCCACATCAAATGCGCTGTGCGCTACCGCAACAGTATTTTCCGCAATCTGTGATAAATCCTTGTCGTAGACTGTCACCGCGGTTCCGTTTCCCTTTTGCAGCGTAATTTTCCCTGAAAGATTGCCGGCGTCGACAGTGGTCGAAAATTGCAGCGTAATTGCCGCTGACAAACTGACATTCGTTGTCTTTCCGCCGTTAAAACTTTCCACAAGAAATGCCGCTTTTGTCGTGAACCGGAAAGAACGCGTTGCTGAAATCGCTGTTCCTGCATTATCCTTTGCAGTCTCCAACAGTTCCAGTGTATAGGTCGCAGAAGGCGAAAAATTGTTGCCTGTCACTTTCACTGTTTTCGCGTCCATCTGCGCAATCCGCGCTGCCGGAATCGTTTCCGCCGCACCGCCTTCTTTGGTTATCGTGATTTGATTTGCTAAATTTGCCGCGTCCACTTTGGTGGAAAATGCAATGGTAATATCGCCTCCCAGTTCCACCTCTGTGGTCGTGCCGCCATTAAATGTTTGCACGGTAAATTCATCTTTTGTGGTAAATGTATAGGCAGCCGTATCGCTGAACACCGTACCGGCATTATCTGCTGCCGACGGGTCTACAATAACCGTATAAGTAGTCGCTTTGTCAAACGTATTGCCGGTGATGGTAATGCCACTTGCTCCGTTTTGTACAATGCGGCTGTCCGCAATGGTCTGCGCTGCTCCGCCCTGCGGCTGTAGTTTGATTTTGCCCGACAAATTCGCTTTGTTCACCTCGGTGGTGAACACAATAGAAATGTCGTCCGTCCAACCGATGTCGGTTGTCTTTCCGGCATTGAACGAGTTAATTTGAAATGCCGCAAGCGCTGCGCTCGTTTCAAAGGTAAATGTTTTTGTGCCGGAAATCGCAGTTCCGTTGGTATCCGCCGCGGTATCCTTTAACGCCAACGTGTAGGTCGCGGAGGCGTCAAATTCATTTCCTGTGATTGTTACGCCGTTTTCTCCGTTTTGCACAATGCGCGCCGCGTCCAGATTCATTGCTGCGCCGCCCTGTTTTTGCAGCGTGATTTGATTCGCCAACGCCGCCGCTGTCACAGGCGTGGAAAAGGTGACTGTCAGATTTGCATTACGTCCGATATCACTGGTCACGCCGCCGTTAAAATCACTAACCGTAAACGGCGGATATACTGTCCGGAACGAAAACGTCCGTGTGCCGGAAAGTTTCATGCCCACGCGGTCTGCCGCGGCTGCGTCAAATATCAATTTATACGCTGTTCCATATGCCAGTTCCGCCGCCGGTACGATATGGATTCCGTTTGCTCCGTTTTGCACGATTTCCGCATTTGTCAAAACGGCGGGAGTCTCTTCCCCTTTTTGCAAGGAAACCATTCCAAACAAATCTTCCGCCCGAAGCGGCGAAGAAAACGTCACCGGTATTGCCGCATTCACCGCAATACCTTCTGCCGTGCCGCCATTGACCGTTGTCACTTCAAAATCAGGGAAATTGTCGTGCATTTCCAATTCATAGATGTCCGCAAATATTGGTTTATCGTTGGTCGCAAAGTAAAATTCAATGGAATTGGCGCTGTCCGTCCATGCCTGCGTAGGCGTTCCGTTTGCACAGTGCATTTTGTCATAGCCAATGTCCACATTTTGCAAAGAATAATTCGTTCCGTCGTCACCTGCAATGGAGATATCCATGCGGTGCGCCGCAAAATTGGTTCGCATGGATATCGTATAGGTCACACCGTCTGCAAATGTCCAAGAGCCGTCCGTCTGGTCTTTGCCGCTGCCCGCATAGTCGCACACGCCGATTTTGCTGTTGCGCAGTCCCAGCATGGTCAGTTGATTTTTCGTGCCGCCGCTGTCTGTGCAATACCGCACGCGCATATTAGCGCCGCCTGCTGCATTCGCCGCTATTTTCATTTTAAAAGAAATGGTCTGGTAGTCACCGTAGCTGCTCATGGGATTCGGCAAAGTCATGCGGAAATTCGGGTCGGTTTTCGTGGTATTTTCCGTTATACCACGTACTTCCAGATAGTTTTTGCCGCCGCTCTCCCGCACACGCAGTGTATCTCCCTTTTCCGAGAAGGTAAAACCAGGCTCGTTTACAGGCTGCGCGTCTTTTGTCATGGCTGAAAAATCCGTATACAGCGTACCAAACGCCGCCGGTCTTGTCGTGAAAGAAAAGGCTTTGTCAGATGCCGCACCAATGGTCTCTCCGCCGTTATCCGCTACGTCGTCCGCCACGCTCAGCGTATAGCTGCTTGCCACGTCAAATTGGTTTCCTGTGATCAAAACGCCTTTTGTGCCGTCTGCTTTGATGGCTTCATCTGCCACGGTCAAAGCAGGTTCTCCGTCCTTTTGTATTGTCAGTTTACCATAGAGGTTTGCAGGACTGATTTCCGAAGAAAATTGCAGTCCGATATCCTCTGTCACACCGATTTTCTCTGTTTTTCCGCCGTTAAAACCGGAAACTGTGAACCCTTCCATCGCTTTGAGCTGATAGGTTGCCGTACCGGACAGCGCTGTACCGAAAATATCTGTTGCGCCGGATAAATCCAGTGTATATTCTCCGCCGGAGGTAAACGCATTATGGGAAATGGAGATGGATTTCTGGTCGGGGCTGACTTTGATATTTTCTTTTGCAACGGTCTGCTCACTTTCACCTGTCTGATAAAGTTTTATTTTATCTGCAAGACCACCGGCATAAACTTCGTTGCTGAACTGCACGGTGATATCGTCTGCCAGCGGAAGGTCTGTCAATGTGCCGCCGTTCACGCCGCCTGCCGCCACTTCAAATGCCGGTAAATCGCCGCTGATTCCATAGACTTGCGCATCGTCAAATTTCAAAATATTACCGCCGCTAGTGGACGCTCGCGGTCCTGTTGACTGTTCCAGATAATTTTTTCCTACTTTAAACGGTGTTCCGTTGTTATCGCTGTATTTTTCTCCGTTGATGAAAAACGCTGCGGTGGCGTCACTGCTGCCGCTTGTCGCTTTCAGCACAATAATCGTATCATTCCAAGTGTCATATGCCTGCCCGCTGGCTACCGTCAATTTCTGCGTGTTTCCCGCGCCGTCATGACTCATCACTTCCACATAATTGCTGCCGCCGCCCGAAGTCCGGTAAATCCGCATCAGCCGCAAATTAGAATCCCCTGCATTCGCGCCTTTTGCGAGTCCCCATTCCGCATAGACGCCGCCAATCTGGTTGGGCGTATATGCCATGCGTGCTTTCATCACAACGTAATAGTCTCCTGCGCCTTTTAGTGTGTCAAACCCCTCCATCAGCCGACGGGATTTCATCATGTTGCCGGTTCCCGTCGCTGTCGGATAGGAATATTTTCGATAGCCGCCGTCGCCGTCAGCGACCCATTCATTTTTCTGCGTCGCCGTGTCGCCTGATTCCACTTTCCATTCGCTTGTGTTTGCATTTCCGCGGTTTCCTTTGTCGCCGTCCGCCGCGGTGTCAAACGATGTAAACGGAACCAATTCTATCCGCTGCGTCTGAGCAGTTGCTGTCATTCCTGCAAACAGCGCTATCGTCATCATAAACACTGTTACTATCGCCGCTCCCCGCTTTTTCATCACGCTTCCTCCTTCCTGCCTGTGCCGCGTTTTTCACATACGGCAGTTCCTTCCCTGTATTTTATTTCATATTCCTCTGCGCGGAATGTTCTTGTCAACGTTACTTCTGTCCATGCCTTTGGCAGCCGCGGCTGCACTGTCAGTCCGCCGCAGGTTGCCCGAACACCGAAAATATGTTCCACCAATACCCACAACAACCATGCAACCGTACCCGTTCCCATGTGGCAGCTGGAACGTCCGAAATTCGGCGTATCCAGCCCAAAATAATAATTGGGCACAAACAGCGGAAGCTGCATATTGTTCTCCGGCGGATTTTCAGGATTGGTCGGCAATGTTCGTAAAATTGTCTGCACCGCCCCTGCGCCGTCGCCCGTGACGGTCTGTGCCAACGCTGCAAACATGGACGCATGGCAGTAGACAGAACCGTTTTCTGTGGTTCCCGCCTGCTTAATGCTAATGCGCCCCCAAGTGCTGTTCCATTCTTGAAACGCAGGCGCAAGCAGGCGGTATCCCATTTTTGTTTGCAGTGAAGCAATACTGCTTTGCAGCGTTTCCATTCGCTCGGGCGGAACCGCGCCGCAAATGATTGCCCATGTTTGAGCATTGAGAAACAGTTTTGCTTCCGTGTCCTGTTCTGTTCCAAAGGGCTTTCCGTTATCATCAAATCCCGCCACATACCATTTTCCGTCCCAGCAGTGACGGTTCACGGATTCGGCAAATTGCTCCGCCAACGTCGCAAATCCTTCTTCCGGCGCCAAAACCTCCAGCCGCCGCAAGCAGTCAATCAATGCCAGAGTGTTCCAAGTAGATTCACCTTTTCCGCCCCGACCCGCTCCATTGATGGGATCCGTCCAGTCGCCGTCTTTCATCAAACATAGCCCATGCGCCCCAAGCTGACCCGCCATATAGCGCACCGCTTTCACCAAATGCGTCAATACGCTTTCCTGCTTACTATCATCTATGTAACTCTCAAGTTTTTGGTAGTAGTCTGCATTTCCTGTTTTTTCAATAATTTCTGTCAGACAAAGCACCAACCATAGCGGCGCGTCGGAATGGTCCACATGACAAAGCGCCCGCTCTGGCGACCCGTCCGTCATATACCACTGTTTCATGGAACCGTCTGCCCGCTGCCGCCGCAGCACACGCAGCGCATAAATAAGCGCTTCCTCCGGGTCAATCATCGCATAGCCGAGTGCGTCTTGCAGTTGATTGCGCACCGGACAGTAAGCGGACACCCTGTTGAGCCTTGTCAAATATACCATCTGTTTTTTCAGCCAATAATTTGTCAAATAGTTCAGTTCTTTTTCCGGCGTTTCTATGTGGAAACATGCGCAGCGTTTTTGCCACAGTTTTTCCACCTTTTCCAGTTCTTCCGCCGCATTCGGAAACGCCTGCCGCCGTGCGCGGATTTCTTCCCGCTCCGCCGCGACGCCAATGACGAACGTTACCGTTTCGCTTTGCTGCGGTGCCAAATGAAAGCTATGCTGCATACACCCCATAAAATCTTCGCCTTCACTGTCCGTATTGCTGCACTTACCGCGCAATACCGCTGCCGGCACCGCCGCGCCGTCACTCCCCCAAAACCGCTGTCCGCTGCCGTCATAGGAGGCAGGCGCACGGTCGCTCATCATATAGTAATATGCCTTTTTGTGTTCCACTTTTTCTTTATCTTCATAGAGCACATGATAGGGAAATGAATATTTATATAAATATCCTTCCGCTTCTATATAGCGGCATTCTCCGCCCATGGGGCCGCTATTGGAAAACGGAACGGCGGAAAACAGGGATACCTCCGCAGAAGATTCGCCCTTGTTTGTCAGCGTAAACTGCCAAATTTCATAGTCACCCTGCACCGGCACAAGCACCTGCGCTGCCGCTTCCACCTGTCCAATCTGTTCTTTTGCTGTGGAAGTCCCCAAACGGTATGTACAGCTATATGCCTCTCCTTCGCCTGCAAATAGCCGGCTGGCGGTTCCGTCCGCACACCGGAGATAAAAATACCGCGCTCCGGTGGTATATGTATTCGCATGATAGCCTTCCATGAAAAAACTCTTTCCCTGCATCCGCTGGGACACTTCCATATAATAGGTATCGTTGAAAAGAATATTGTTCCACGCGGTCGGCGTGTGGGGCGTATGTACTACATACGCCTTGCCCTCCTCCGCAAATGTGCCAAGTGCCTGCATACCTGTTTCCCGCCTTTCCCCAGTGATTAGTTGCTCAAATATTTCTGATAAGCGCTGTTATATTTCTCCAGCACTTCATCAATCCCCATGGTTTTCAGTTGCTGTACAAAGTTGTCAAAGTTTGAAATCGGTTCCGTGCCCGTGATGAATTTATCCATCATTTCATCTTTATATGTTGTAATATCTCCCATTTTCGCGCTGATTTCCGAACGTTCTGCATCTGTGAATTTCAGTTTCGGGAACGATTTGCGGATAATCGGTTCATATTTATCGCGTGCCGCGCCCGCTTCCGGCGACAGCAGTTGTTTTTCATAACGCATATCCTGCACCATGGGCCAATCAATCGTAAGCGCTTCGGAATACAGCGCAATCTGCGGCGCTTTTCCGTCCGGATTTTTCAGAATTTTGTCTGTATAAACCGGATCGCCGCTCTCCATGGTATAGGTATCGCCTTCTAAACCGAAGTTGGTGAGCAGCATACCTTCCTCGCTGAAAATATAATCAAACAGTTTGATGACTGCTTCTTTGTTTTTAGACGCTTTGCTGATAGCAGCCGCCCCATCGTCGCGCGCGCGCGTCATTTGATACCATGTACCAACCGGAACATCGCCCTGCGTCGGCGGCAGGAGCGCTGTAAATTTTCCTTCCGGATTGGTTTTTTCCAGCAGTTGATTGAAGAAATCAATGCGGGATACCCAATCGTGCAGCACGCCGGATTGTTCGTTTGTCACCCGCGCCTGCCATTGTTTGTTGTCCAGCGTCGGATATTCTGTATCAACCAATTTTTCCGTATACATTTTGTTCAGGAAGGTCAGCACGTCTTTCATGCGCGGGTCAATCGCGCCATATTTCACGGTTCCGTCCTCCACAAAATATTCTTCCCGAATACCAAACGCTTCCGCAAAGTTCATCAGTCCTGATTTCTTGCTGCGCGTCGTATAGGGGATTTCATCTTTTTCTCCGTTGCCATTGGGGTCTCCGTCGCGGAATTTCACCAGCATGTTATAAAATTCGTCCAATGTCTTTGGTTCTTCAATCCCCAATTTATCCATCCAGTCTTTGCGTGCAAAATAAACATTTGCCGTCTTAACAGGAGAGATTTTTGCCAGCGTATAAATGTTGCCGTCCAGCGCTGTCAAGTCGCGCACCGTGGTTTCATCTTCTTCAATTGCTTTTTTGATGTTGGGCGCGTGCTGGTCAATCAAATCATTCAGCGGCGCAAACGCCTTGGTATATTTGTTGAGTTCGTCCAGTTTATACACTACCACGTCAGGGATTTCGTCCGACGCCATCAACAAATTAAACCGTTCTTTTGCGTCTGCGGAAGCGGAAGGTGCCAGTTCCAACTGGATATCCACGCCGCATTTCTCGTTTAACTGCTGAAATACCATCATGTCATTGGACATGGGTGCGTCCGAGCGGTCTGTGATAAACATTTTGATGGGCACCTTGCCGTCCGCCGTTTGGGTTCCGTCTCCGCACGCCGCTAATGTGCAAACCATCGCTCCCGCCAACAAAGCAGCGGCGCCGCGTTTTAACATCGTTTTTTTCATGTGAGTTCCTCCCTTATCTTTTTTTATTTTGATATGTTCAGTATACCGTTTCCCCACCGGCTTTTGCAAGCATTTGGCGCATTCTGGACAGGAATGAGCGATGCAGGTAAAAAACGGTCTATTTTATTATGGAAGTTCCATATCATACACTATGTTGCCGTCCGGCTGTCCCTCTGCTTATCCTTTTACAGCGCCGACCATCACACCTGCTACGAAATATTTTTGAATAAACGGATAGACACATAGAATTGGCGCTACCGCCACCACAATGGTTGCATATTTAATGGTCTCCGACAATCCCACCACATCTTGTGATGCGCTGGTAATCATGCTGTCTGTCTGATTTTGCAGCACAATGTCGCGCAAAATCAACTGTAACGGACGCAAATCCTTTGCCCGCGGCAGGTAAATCATTGCTTGGAAGAAACTGTTCCAGTGCGCCACGGCATAAAACAGCGTGATGGTTGCAATGGACGGAATGGACAGCGGAATGATAATTTGCAGCAGCAGACGCAAATCGCCGCAGCCGTCTATTTTCGCCGCTTCCTCCAGTTCCTCCGGCAGTTGCTGCAAGAAAGACCGCATGATAATCATGTTCCATGTATTGATTGCGCCCGGCAGTAAAATTGCCCAGCGAGTGTCCAGCAAATGCAGGTTTTTCACCAACAGATAGCTTGGAATCATGCCGCCGTTAAACAACATGGTGAACACAATTAAAAAGGAAAATACGCTTCTGCCTTTGAACCGTTTGCGCGAAAGCGGATAGGCAGCGCACATGGTAAACACAATGTTGATTGCCGTTCCTGCAATGGTGTAGAAAATGGTGTTGCCATAAGAACGCAGCAGACCCGGATATTGAAATACGTTTTTATAGGCTTCCAGTGTTGGGTTCACCGGCAGCAGCCACACCTTGTTTTGAATTGCCGCCACTTCATCGCTAAACGACATACTCACCACATAAATAATCGGATACAGCGTAACCGCTGCAATAAATAACAAAAAGACCACGTCCAGCGCGAGGAAAATCCGCCGCGGAATGGTACGGTCACTTAAATTGCTTGCCACGTTAATCGTCCTCCTTCTTACCACAGTGCCGCTTCGGAATATTTCTTGCTGAGCCGGTTGGCAATCACCACCAGCACCAACCCAATCAAAGACTGGAACAGCCCGATTGCCGTTGCCAAAGAATAGTTGGGGTCGGAACTTGCAAGACCGACGCGGTAAATATACGTTGAAAACACATCCGCCGCCGGATAAAGCTTGGGATTGTACATCAAAATAATGGACTCATATCCCACCTCCAGCAGATGCCCGATTTTCAAAATAAACATGGTGACAATCGTTGTGCTGATACCGGGCAGCGTCACATGAATCGTCTGTTTCCAGCGTCCTGCGCCGTCAATAATTGCCGCTTCGTATAACGTCGGGTCAATGCCCGCCAGCGCCGCTATGTAAATAATTGCGCCCCAGCCAATACCTTTCCAGACATTCATGGTGGTGTAAATTCCCCAGAAATAGTTGGGTTCTGTCAGAAAATAAACGCGCTGCCCGCCGCACGCTTCAATGATGTTGTTAACAATGCCTGTGCTGAGCGACAGGAAATTCACTACCATACCAACCACTACCACCGTAGAAATGAAATGCGGCAGATAGCTGATGGTTTGAATACTGCGTTTAAACATCACGTTGCGGATTTCATTGAGCATCAGCGCAAAAATGATGGGCGCCGGAAATCCAATCAAAATATCCAGCAAATTAATACCCAATGTATTTTTCAGCAAACGGGTAAAATAGACCGACTTGAAAAACTGCGCAAAGTTTGCCCAGCCCACCCACGGACTGCCCGCAATGCCGTCATAGACATTGAAATTCTTAAACGCAATGACCACCCCATACATTGGGGCATACCGAAACACAATATAATAAGCGATAACGGGCAGGAACAAAAAATAGAGCACTCTGTCCCGCCAGATTTCATGCATCGTCTTTTTCCATCGGCGCTCCCGCAATCCGGCGGATACGCTCACAGCCGTTTTCATAAGTCTTCTCTCCTTTTCTATCTGTTTTCATATCGTTGCAGCGCACTTTGATTGATTTCCACAGCACGCTCAATGCCCAATTCCCGAAGCTGCTGCAAAAAACCGTCAAATTCCGTAAACGGCTTTTTGCCGCTGATGAAATCAAACACATTGTCGCCGATACAAACATTCACGTTATTCATAATGCGCGCCAGTTCTTCACTTTCCGTTTCCGTTGGCGTGACCAGCGGAAGGATATGCGCCTGCGCAGCAGTATTCGCCCAAATCTTGACCGCGTCTTTTTGCTGCGGCCAAATCAGACATTGATTCAAATATTGCGGGTCTTGTACGAACGACCCACCATAGGTCACACGGGTATAGTCCGCCAGCACCTCCTGAATGCTTTTGCCGCCCGCGTTGTTGAGCACTTGGTCGGAATAGCGATAGTGGCTTCCCTCTTTGGTATACGTCACATTTTCAATGCCGAAATTCATCAGGTCATGTCCCTCTCCCGAATAAGCGAAATCCAAAAAACGGACTGCGGTTGCCACATCTGCGCACTGCGGCGTGATTGCACTGGACCAACCCGGCGTATATACATGGTCGCGCTGTCCGATAAATGGCTGTGCGCCGCGTTCGCCGGCAGGATAGGGCGCCGCTTCCACATCAAAATTCTTGCCACCCGTCTCCCTAAAATAACCGCCAATACCATCATTCGCCGTGGTCACGGTTGCAACCGCTTCTCCTGTCACCATTTTGGTGTCCACGCCGCTGCGGTCATTGACTGCGTAGTCAGGGTCCAGCAGTCCTTCCTCATACCAAGCGTTCATTTGCATTAAATAGTCGCGGTAACCCTGCTGCATAACGCCAAACTTCACCGTTCCCTCCTCCACGTAGAAAAAGGGATGAATCTGAAACGCACTGTGCAGTCCAAACCGTTCCTGACTGGTCTCCACCTCCGCTTCCAGCGAAAGCGGATATTTCACGCCCGGAAACTGTTTCATCTGCCGCAAAATTTGCGTCCAATCATCAATCGTTTCCGGCGCGCTGCTGCCCAATTGCTCCAAATAGTCCTTGCGAATCACAGGGCCTTGCGACACCAGCAACTGCTCGCCGCCGCGCACAAACGGAAACACATAATATTTTCCGCCGTCCGTGCGGACGAGTTGATCTACTTCAGGATTTTGCGCCAAATAGGATTTCAGATTCGTGGCGCCTTGCTGTATATGTTCCGTCAAATCAATAATATAGCCGTCCGCAAGCGCTTTTTCCGGTCCGCCCGGAAAAGAAATCCAGTTATATTCAATAATATCCGGCAATTGTCCCGACGCCAGCATCAGTGTGAGTCCCGCTTTTTCCTGTCCCTTGCGCGGATGAATGAAACTGACCTTCACGCCCGTTGCTTCCTCCAGCGCTTGATAGAGTTTGGTCTGCGCCATCTCTAGTCCGCTGGCTGAAATACTATCCGGCATTTGCGTCCAGATTTGCAGCCGTTTTTCTGCCGGCGCTTGCCGGCTGCCGCAGCCCCCCAGCATAAGACATAAACCCAGCAGGACGGTCAAGAAACAAAATTTCTTCATAGTTCGCCGCCCCCCTTAGCGTTTATATCTTGCATAGGCTTCATTGTAAATTTCCAGCACACGTTCTATGCCAAGTTCCTGTAACCGCTGCCGGTAAGTTTCAAATTCCTCCAATGAGTTGGTACCGATAATAAAACGGTCAATCATCTCATCTTTATAAATACGGATATCTCCCAAAAGCTGCGCCAGTTCCTGACTTTCCTCTTTTGTGAATTTCAGCCGCGGAAACGACGGCAAAATGATGGGGTTATAAAGTTCCCTTGCCTGCTGCGCCACCGGCGAAAGCAACTGCTGTTCATAGCCTTTGTCCTGCAAAAGCGGCCAGTCCATTGCAATACCGTTTTGCCAAAGGGCAATTTGCGGCGCCGCACTCGTATTGTTTAGCACTTTATCCGTATATTTGGGCTGCCCGTTTTCCATTTTGTAGTGCTCGTCTTCCAGTCCGAAATTCAGCAAACGCGTTCCCTCGTCGCTATAGATGTAGTCGTATAGCCGGATGATTTTCTGAATTTGCTTGGAATTTTTGTTCACTGCCGCCGCACCGCTGCCGCGGACAGTTGGCATTTGGTAATGTGTTTTGGGGTTCCCGTCCGCTGAAGGCGGTAAAAATGCCCGAAATTCCGCCTCCGGCATTTGGGTATTATAGAAATCAATCCGCGATACCCAATCGAACAAAACACCCGCTTTGTTTTCCGTCACTTTGGACTGCCAGCTTTTCGCGTCCGCCGCAATATATTCCGGGTCTATCAACTGCTGTTGATACAGCCGGCGGATAAAATCCAGTGCGTCTTTCATGCGCGGGTCTGCCGCGCCATAGACAATTTTTTCATTTTCCACAAAAAACTCTTCCTCAATGCCAAACGGTTCCAAAAACTGCATGAGTCCGTTCTTTCGATACCGCGTCACAAACGGAATCTCATCCTTTTCGCCGTTGCCGTTGGGGTCGCCGTCCCGCATTGCCACCAGCATTCCGTAAAAATCGTCCAGTGTTTGCGGCGCCGAAAGCCCCAGCTTTTCCATCCAGTCGCTCCGTGCAAAATATACCTGGGATACGCGCTCCGAAGCAATCATCGGCATAGCATAAATCTGACCGTCCAGCATGGCGAGTTCTTTGTTTGTCTCGCTGTCGTCCACCAAATATTTTTTTAAGTTAGGTGTTTTTTCTCCAATGTAAGGCGTAAGCGGTACAAATGCCGTGTAATTTGCGTGAATCTGATCCAGATTATAAATAAATATATCCGGTCCATCTTGTGACGCCAAATAGGATTTGAATTTTTGCGGCGCTTCTGTTTTGGAATAAACCTCTAATTCTATGGATACATTACAGCGTTTTTCCAGTTCCCGCACCACCGCCATATCGGAGGAAATGGGTGCTTCTTCCCGCTGTTCCATAAAAATACGGATAGGCTGTGCGGAAGAAACTGCTGCGCGCTGCAGTCCGCACCCTCCCAGCACCAAAGAACAGCCAACCGCTGCTAAAATCCATGTGGCAATTTGTTTTTTCATATGTCAACACCGTCCCTTACGAATTTTATTATATCAGATGATTTGCGCAGTGCAATAGATTTGCCCGAACAGGTATCAAATGGTATGCAAAGGTAAAAAAAAGTTTATCTGTTTTTCGTGGTATCATCGGTTTTTCACCGATTCCACCATTTTTGACATGCCCTGCTTGAAAAAACGAAAACTGCCCGGCCGCTCGGAATTATCTCCAGGTTGCAAGGCAGTTCTGTCTGTTCTTTTTTTATAATTCTTTATATTTTCCGGGCGTCATACCGATATACTTACGAAACACGCGGATGAACACCGTGCTGCTGTTAAATCCCACTTGGTCGGCAATTTTGTCCACACTCAAATTGGTCGCGTCCAGCAGTTCTTTGGCTTTGGCAATTCTGGTTTTGTTAATCATCACCAAAATTCCCTCTCCGGTTTGTTCTTTATATGCCCGCGATAAATATGCCGTGGAAAAATAAAGCTGTTCCGCAATGTTGGACACTGACAAATCCTTGTCCATGTAGTGTGCTTCAATATATTCGTTCACGCTGGACGCCACTTTAGAGCGGCTGTCCGTCTGTTCCGGCACAAACTGTCCACATATCAATTCAATCAGCTGCAACAGATTCTTTTTGATGGACGCCATATCATTGGTGTTGAGAATGGAACCAAATAACTCCAATTCCGACATTTCCTCAACGCTTCTGTTGCCGTCCAACGTTTTGACAATGGTACTCAGGATATCGTGAATAAACAACTTCGCCATAGACGCCGGCAAAGGGGCGCGTTCAATGTTGTTGCGCAGCAAATCCAGCACAATTTTTTCCGCGTCCTCTGCCTGCCCCCGCTTGATGGCGTTCATCAGCTTTTGCTCCACATCAAACGGATAGTCAAAACTGCTTTTATCAAAAGAAATATCCTGCACATTCATGGGGTCATAACGCTGCGTCAACAGTTTATATTCCAAAATTTCCAGCGCCTCCCGATAGGCAACCGGCAGCGTATCCAGTCCGGTATGCAGTCCGCTGGCGGCGCATACAACGTCAATTTCCAGTTCCTCCGCCAATGTTTTCAGCGTCACGCCTGCAATGCGTTCCAGCACCTGCCGCGCTTCTTCCGGCGGCGACGCTTGCTTCAAATTCACCACCAGCACGCGCAGGTCATCCGCTTCCACCAGATAGGCAGGATTGTCGCCCGCCAGTTCGCTGGTGACGTTTTGCAAAATGAACGTCAAAATATCAGCCTTGCGCTGTTCGGACAACTCTTTTTCATCACTGAAAAATGCCTCACAAGATTGAATATAAAAGACCTCCACTGCGAATTGGTCACCCGCAAGCTGCAAATCCAGCGGCTCCAAACTTTCCTGCAATACATTATCCGCCACTTTCCCTTTCAGCAGCCGGAGCAGAAAATCCTGCCGCAGCGCCGCTTTTTGCCGCTGCAATTCGTCCGCTTCCTGCCGTCCCAAAAAGGTGGCGCTGTCCACCATGGACTGAATCAAGCTAAATTCATCCGTATCCTTGTCTCTGTCCGCACTGACGCCAATTTTCTGGGAAACCGCGCTGATTACCCGCTCAATCGCCGTGCGGTTGCGGCGAATGGAATAGATAATAATAAACCCGCCCGCTGTCAGAACCACCGTCGTAATGGCAATCGTTGTTGCGACAACCACAAGCGATTCCGGCGAAATAGACACTTTCTTTCCTAATAATATATATTGAAACTTTTCGTCTGCACTATGTTGCGCGCGCTGCACATAAGTTTCTCCCGCCATGCGGCAGGTTTGCTCTCTGCCGCTCTGCGCCGTTTCAGCCTTCGGCCATTTTTCCTTGTCCAGCCCTGCCGGCGCACAAAACACATTTCCATATTGGTCGGCAATCATAAATTTGCTGTCCGCTGTTTCTTCCGGCAGCAAACGGCGCAGCGTTGCTTCATTGACCAAAATAACCACTTTCCCCATGCTGACTTGGCTGTCCAGCACCGGTATATTTTGTATATACGCAATGGACGTGCCGCCCTGTTTCATGGGCACCGGTTCATAGAACATACTTTCGCCGCCGCGTCCCATCAGCGATTCCCACTTTTGCTGCGTAATATCATAATAGGGGTGCAAAATTTTAAAGGCTTTTTCTTTTTCATAAAAGGAGGTCGCTGTGATACAAATTTCCGGCTGGCTGAGATAGATATAGAATCCATCCAAGTAATCTGCGGATTGGGAAATCATCCGCATTTTTTCCATCACCTGTTTCACTCTGTCATTATAGCTGCGCGCTGTGTCCCTATTTAAATAGGAAAGGGAAATCACTTCTTCGTCCAGCGCAATTTGCGTTGCCAAATAGGATATTTCGCTGAACGTCTTATCCATAGACCGCGCCACATTCGTCAGCATTTCTGTTTGACGGCGGTCTGCTTCCTTGTCCATGATGTGAACCGACTGGAAAATAACCACCAAATTCGCCAATATGGGCAGCAGTAGTACCACCACATAGGTAATCGTCAGCGTCATCACCACGCTTTTGGATTTCCATAAACTTTTTTTCATGCTGTGCCGCCCTCCAATTTTTATCACACCGTATTATCCATCAAATGATACTTTATGTTACTTCCATTATAGCGGAAAAAACCGCATAAAGTCAAGCATTACGGCGAAAAAGTAGATTACGGTCTATGAAGAGAAATTATTGTCTATTGATTTTCCGTCCGAAATCCAATATACTGGAGATAGCAAGAAAGATACAAAAGGAGGCAACTCAAATGAAACAGTTCAAAGCGCTGAAAATTACGCTGGTGCTCTGTATGTTGTGTTCCATATTTCTACCTGCTGCGGCAGTGGATATGGATATTCTTGTCAAGTCTGACGGCAACCTCATTGCGCTGGATCAGGCGCCCTTTTTCAAAAACTATCGGGTCATGGTGCCCGCTGTCCAGTTTTTGAATGGTCTGGGCGCGGAAGTCACTATCACGGACGAAAAACTCACCACCACCAAAAACGGTCGCAGCGTGGAACTCTATTGGAACCGCGGAGAAGCGGTCGTGAACGGTGCGGCTGCATGGACGGACGCAGCGCCCTATAGACAGGGCGATCTGGCAGTGATTCCGGCGGCGATTACCGCGCGTGGTCTGGGCTACAACGTCACCTTCAACGACATTACCTACATATTACATGTAGATTCACCCGGCTATGTATCGCCCTCCGGCGGCACACTGTCGCCCTCCGGAACCGGTCCTGCTGCAACAGCAGCGCCTTCCGGCACAGTTGCTACTCCGCCGCCCTTTACGCCAAGCGGCCCTGAACGGTTTGAAACCGCCGCCTGCACAGGCGACGCGTTTGTCCGCGGCGGCTCTGACAACGAAAACGCAAACAAGGGAACGGAAAAACGGCTGGAATTTAAAGCGACCAGCGATGCAGGATATGCGCGGCGTATCTATTTGCAGTTCGATGTATCCAAATTCACCGACCCGCTGGTGACAAATGCCAAAGTACGGTTCTATACCGTCAACATTGAAAAAGAAAACGGCAAAGCAACTGTTGTGGCACATGCCGTGGATAGCAATTGGAAAGAATCGGAAATTACCTTTAAAAACGCGCCGGCAAAGGGTGCGCAAATCGGTCAGGTGACGGTTGACAAAAACAATTCTTGGTTTGAACTGGACATTTCCGACTATGTGCGCAGCAAACTGTCCGCCGGTGAAAAAATCATCAGCGTTTGTCTGGACGGTATTGCAAAAGAAAACTTCCGTTTGGATTTTGACAGCCGCGAAGGAAGCAACAAACCGGAATTGAAACTCAAATATGGCGGCACGTTCGACGTTGTGGAAGCGGTTCCCACCGCAACACCTATGGTGCTGGCAGTAGACCCGGTGGCAAATGCCAAAGCAATGATGCTGTCCTCCAAAGCGGTCGTTACCAAGGAAACCGCGTCCAGCGAACCTGTTCTGCTGGAAAACGGCGACATGGTGCTCTATCCGTCTGAGGATACCTATGCGCGCGGCGGCGGCAGTGCAAAACAGAATTTTGCAAACGATTCCGTCATTGGTATCAAAGGTGCGCCGGATTCCGACCCTGATACCAAACGTAAGGCATATGTGAAATTCGACCTTTCTGCCGCACCGGAAAGCGCTTATAAAAACGTTGTGCTGCGTTTATACTGCACCATGCTGCAAGACAACAAGGCACAGACCGTATCTGCGCTAAAAATGGATAACGGCTGGAATGAAAAAGACGTCACATGGGAAAAACAGCCCTCTGTCGGCGCAAAAGTTGCTGACGCCGCCATTTCTAAAGTGGGACAATGGGTGGAAATGGATATCACCAGCTATGTCAACGAACAATTGAAGAGCGGCAAAACCGTTTCCCTGTCCTTGCAGGACGTTTCAAACCAAAACCTGCGTCTGGAATTTTCCAGTTCCGCCGGTACCAACAAACCGCAGCTTTTGCTCTCCAAAAACGGCTATACCATTGCGCAGGAGAAAGACGACGGTTATAAATATGTGATGGTGGACGTCAACAGCAATCCGAGCAACAAATCTTCTAAATATAATCCGACCAAAACGCGCGTTATCAGTTCGCTGCCCGGTTTCAAAACGGGAAACAAAATTTCGCTCAGCAAATACGGCGGACGGACGGATAAAAAGCAGGAAGCGACCGGCTTCTTCTACACCAAGAAGGTCGGCGACCGCTGGTATATGATTGACCCCGAAGGTTATGAATATATCAACATTGGCATGGTTGCCGTTTCTCCCTATGGAACGCCGAACGAGAAAAAGGCAATGGAAGCCAAATACGGCACGGAAACCAATTGGGTGAACACAGTGACAAAAGATTTGATTGATTTGGGCTTTAACGGTGCGGGCGCGTGGTCTAAGGACGACCTGCTGAAACAGTCCACTACCAAAATGCCTTATACATCATTGTATTACTTTGTCACAGGATACGGCGACAGCATTGGCACAACCGCACAGCAGTCCGGTCACAAAGGTTTTGAAGGCGATGCGATTCCGGTCTTTGACCCTGATTTCGTCACATTCGCGGACGAATTGGCGAAAAAATCCTGTACGCCGCTGAAAGACGACCCGTATTTCATGGGCTATTTCACCGACAACGAACTGCCCTGTTCCAGCAAAATGCTCGACCAGTATTTGCAGCTTGACAACACCAATCCGCAATTGATTTATTCCTATACCACCGCATGGGAGTGGCTGAAAGCGCGGCACGGCGCGAATGCGTCTTTGAGCGACGTCACGGCAAACGACCGTGAAGACTGGCGCGATTTCGTCTATGACCGGTATTTCAGCGTTGTCTCCGCGGCAATCAAGAAATATGACCCCAATCACATGATTTTGGGCTGCCGCTACTATTCCGACGGACGTACCAGTCCGGGAATGCACCGCGCGGCAGGACGGTATTGCGACGCGGTATCCATGAACTACTACAGCCATTGGTCGCCCGATTTGAGCAACATGGCGCAATGGGAGGAATGGTCCGGCAAACCGATTCTGATTACCGAATGGTATGTCAAAGGCGCCGATTCCGGCATGGGTAACACCTCCGGCGCAGGCTGGCTGGTGAAAACGCAAAAAGACCGCGGTCTGTTCTACCAGAACTTCACCATTGGTCTGCTGGAATCCAAGTCCTGCGTGGGCTGGCACTGGTTTAAATACCGCGACAACGACCCGACTTCTCCCGCTTCCGACCCGTCCAACACCGATTCCAACAAAGGTATCATCAGCGGGAAATATGAATATTATAAAGATTTGACCTCACAAATGAAAACCATGAATCAGGAGGTCTACAATATCGCAGATTATTTCGACGCAAAATAATTCGCAATTTCTTGTACCCTGCGCCACGACCTGCAAGGGGTACCTCATTCAAACAAAAAGCCCTGCTCGTGTTTTTACTGCACCGGCAGGGCTTTTTCTATCTGTGAAATGAACCGCGTCCAAATTATTTTTATCGCGCTTTTCCCATGGATTGCCGCCGCAGTTTCGCGGTTTGCAGCAGAATAGTCTCTTTTGTTCGCTGCCACGTGTGCCGGCGGTTCTGTCTCACTGAATCACTTGTCCCATGTGCCGATATGAATCACAGTCACAGCGCGGCGGCGGGCATAGGAAACCGTTTGATATGCGCCGCTTTGCGGGCGGCAGATATAGGCGAGCAGAAAATCCGCTTGGTCTACCATCCAGCGGTTCCGGCGGCGAATTGCGTCTTTATAATGCACGCCGGGAAGCGGATAGATAATGTCGTCATACATGGCGCGGAAATAGCTTTCGTTTTGCTGAAAATCTTTTGTGATATACGGAATGACCCATTCCAGACGGATATATGGGAACTCCCGCCGCAGCGTGCGCACTTTGCTTTCGCACAGCGCGTCAAAGCCACCCATGCCGCCTGATAAAAAGCATGTTACGCCCTCCCGCTGCACCAGCCGCCGCAATTCCAGATAGACCGCGCCGCCTAAATCTCCGCTGCCGAACACGTCCCGATGCCCCGCAAACGTACATATCTTTTCTGTCAATTTCATCGCTCCTTTTAGTTACTTTTTATATTTATTATACCACCACCTCACGTATTAGTCTATACCTTTTCGTTAATAATGTATTAGTCTATACATAAATACATTATTTGAGGGTGTTATTTATGATTAAATTGAACGTTTTGAAATTGCTGGAACAAACAGGGCAAACTCCTTATGGACTTTTTAAACAGATGGGTATGAGTTATACTAATTTTACTAAAATGATTCAAAACGAAACAAAATCGATTTCGTACAAAAATATTGAAGCGCTCTGTACTATTTTTCAGTGTACACCAAATGAACTTCTTGAATATTATGATGATAAAACAGGTGAAGTCTTGTCCTTTGAAGAAGCATTCCGTAAAAAATAAATCGTCAAATATTCTCATCCTATGACAATCTGATTACAAAGCTCTTACTCTTTTATGTCGATTTATGTACAAGCCTTGTGCTCTGTCGGATTTTGTTCTATAATGAAACCACGACTGACAAAAGGAGGGATGCCCATGCGACATTTTGGCTGTTTCAGCTTGGTTCTTTGTCTGCTGCTGTTCCCCACAACGGCGCCGGCAATGAACCTACCTGTGGATTTACAGGATGCTGTGGTATTTGAAATTGGTTCCGCTACGGCGGTGTTCGGCGGCGAACGACGAATCATGGACGCGCCGGTGCTGATTCGCAGCGACCGCAGCACCATCCCCATTAAATTCATAGGCGAATGGTTTGGCGGCAGCGTCCGGTGGGACGGCGCCAGCCGCTGTGCTGTGCTTTCCTTTCCTGAAACGACGGTGCGCGCCGCCATTGACAATCCTGTTCTGGAGGTCAATGGCAGTGCGGTAACAGTGGACCCTGCCCCGTTCATTTACCAAGACCGTACGTTTTTGTCTGTCCGCGCCGTGGCAGATTTGTTAGGAAAACAACTCTACTATAGCGGCAATGACAAGCCTGTTATTTTAACAGACAAGGAAATCTCACCGCAAGCGCTCCCCGCCGTATTGGAAGCGGCAACGGAAGCGCTGCACCCGTCCGCCCTGCTGCAATGGCCGGTGGCGGGCTACTACAAGATTTCCACCATATTTTGCTGTGACAATCCCGACTGCTATTCCCACAATGGCGGCAAAAACGGGCACGGTGCATTGGATATTCCCGCGCCCGAAGGGACGCCGGCGACCGCTTCCGCGGACGGTATCGTTACGTTCGCCGGAATCGGCGGCAGCGACAACAGTTACAGCGGCTATGGCAACATTGTTGTGTTAGACCATGGCAACGGCATTTCAACACACTATGCACACCTTGCGGACATTTCTGTCAGCGTAGGCGACCGGATAGTGTGCGGCGAACCGGTAGGAACCGTTGGCAGTACCGGCTATGTGACCGGAAACCATCTGGATTTCGCCGTCTGGAGCGGCGGAAAAAAGGTGGATCCATTCCTATATTTGGAACTTCCGACAGAGGCGGTATGCTGCGAATCCTGCGACCAGCCGTTTTTAGACGCGGCACGGGGCAACCATTAAAACATTTATATGTGAAAAGAGCCAAGGGATTACCTTGGCTCTTTTCATGTTGCATCAACTCATTTTAGCCATTGCCAAACGCGCCAACTGTCTACCCATGCCAAAAACTGCTGCCAAAAATTGTTGAATTGCTCCTCCCTATAACTGCGCAAATGCAGCGCCGGCAATTCATACGACGGGCCGCCTTCAAAGAATGTGGTTCGCGGCGTATGGCTCTCATTCATGGCGCTCTCGCCCAGCAAAAAATAGGTGTGAAGCAGCATCTCAAACGTTCCGTCTTCCATCACAGGGTCGTCCCACGTCACGTCCACGCCATACCAGTTTCCGTCCAACTGCACCGCGTTCCACATATGTCCTCCCGTCTCTCCGTTCGCATTCGCTTCTCCCTCAATGGAAATACAGGCAATGCCCAGACGGTTCATCACCATTTGAAACGCTTTCGCATAGCCGTCGCAAACCGCTTTGTGCTCCACCAGTGCGCCATATGCCAAATGAGAATTGCTCTGCCGGTCTTTGTCATAACTGGTCTCCCGCACCAAAATATCATGTGCAGCGCGGATTTTAGCATAGTCCGTGTCCTGCTGCGCTGCTTCCGCCGCAATCCTGTCCGCCGCCGTTTCCATCTGCGCTAGCTTTTCCGCCACACTGTTTTGGTCATCTCCTTGCGCGAAATAGTTTCCGCCCTCCGGCGGTTCTATCCGCGCCTGATAGCGCAGCACCGTATTTCCCTGCATGATTTTTGCAGTGTGCATATGAATTTGCGTGCTGCTCAGCCAAAACAATTCCGGATAGTCATATTTCAGCGCACGGCAGGCAGTCTCCAAATCCTGAAGCAGTCCGTCCATATCCGCAAGAACGGTATTATCGGAAAAATAGTTTGTTAGTTCCACTGCGCCGACTTGTGTTTTCATGATTTCCAGATTGTCCAGCAGCGCCGTATACAAAACTGCCGCGCTTCCCTGCAACTGCGTTTTGTAATACTGCTGCGCGGCGGCAGTTCCCGTCGGCAATATCATAAGTGCCGCCAGCAAACCGGCAATCCATCTGCGCATACGCTTTCCTCCTTTTTTACCATCACTTGTCAAGTGATGGTAGAATCCCCAGAATACTACACCAAATTTTTATCATCTCTTATTCTATGCTTATGTCTCTATTGTACCACACATTTCTTTTTTTTGTCACAAGAATGAACAAAATGATAAAAAAACGGCATAAAAATAATTATTTCATTTCATAAATCATAGAATATTTTGCATTCCCATTGACTTTTTCGGTTTCTTTTGATATAATTTCCCAGAAATTCCGACAAATTTCGCTAAAAAAGGCAAAAAAATGAAGAAATGGGGAGAAGATTTCTATGTCAAAGAAAAAGAAATTTGCACTCGGTATTGCGGCGTTCGCCGGATTCTATACGGTCGCCAGCATCATCATGAGTCTTTGTTGGTTCACAAACTATGGTTCCTATGACGGACTGCGGTTCGGATTGCTTGTTGTAGAGGCATCGGTTGCAGAAATTGAAGAAAATGAAAATTATCCGGTGGAAAGCGGACTGATTGGCGGTCGCATCGACGGAATCTATTTCGCTGCCTATAAACGCGGCGAATACCAAGTGGGCGACAAAGTGACCACGCTTTGTATCATGAATCCGTTCAGCCGCTACAGCGACGACATCGCGCTGCGTCTGGATTTCAAACATCATTCATCAAATGCCAAAAGAGCATGAGCCTGTTTGACTTATGTCCCTTTTGATATTTGAAGCGGCTCCTGCAGTTGCAAGCGCCGCTTCTGTTTCCCAATTCAAATATCTTAAAAAGCCCTATGCCGCGCGGCATAGGGCTTTCGCATTTTATTGTGCAAAGGCATATTGTCCCAGAAACAAAATTTCTCCCGCCGCATCGTCGCGAATGAAATAGGTGAAGGGATGATCCGCCTTGAATGCAATCGGCTCCGGTCTTTCTGTAAATGCACTTCCGCCTACCGCAGCAATTGCCGTAACTGCCGCCGCTTCCGTTCCGTTTTCATCCACGTCAATATAGGTTTTATGCAGTACAGAATTTATAAACAGCAGTCTTTCGCCAATCATAGGACTGAAATCCGCCGCCGCTCCAAATGCTGTTTGTACGCCCAAGTTTTTCATCATATCATTTAATTTTGTAGAAAATTCTGTACGGAATTTCGGCAGCGACAGCGCCACATAGCTGCGGCTCATGTGTTCCGCTGCCTGCTCCAAATTGCCGTTCGTTCGGTCGGTTAAAGCAATATACATGCTGATATCCGCACCCTTGTAGGGCAGACGCACCATTTGCATGTTGGCATCCGCATAATAGTCCATATATCCTGTTTCGTGCATAAAATCTATTTCTGTTTCTTTGCCGTCACGGCTCACAAAGGTATCCGACCGCGTCGCGCCCTCCGAAAATTGATTTGCCCAAGTCCCTTTGAAATAGACTGCGTTCACCAGCAGTGTCCAAAATTTATTGTCCTGAATAATGCTGTCAATCTTACCGTTCGTGTGTTCTTCCACCCAACTGTTCACTGTGTCCACTGCATTTTGATTCGTCACATCTGCCGCGGTTCCCTGATAGAACTGACTTATTTTCTTTTGGTAATCGGGCGCAAAGGAACGTCCCTGCATGTTGTCTGTGTTGCGCCAAATGGAATTGGCAACCTGCAATTTCAGTTCGTCTTTCGCGTTATAGGTTTCCATCACCTGCGCCGCCTGCTTGTTGAACGCGTCCAAATCGTCAATATCCAGCGCGTCTAAAATCTCCTGCCGTGTCTCTCCCGCCGCGCCGTTTGCCGCCATGGCAAACGCCATTTTGATGCTGAACGGTGAAAACATATAGTTTTCGTCCTGCGGCATTTGTGCGTTCAGTTTCCATGTAAAACCTGTATTTTTCAAGGTTTCGTCCTGTGTCATGACCGTTTTCCACTGTTCTTCCGTAAACTTCCCTTTTGCAATCAGCATATCCCGTACCGGTTCGCCGTCTGCGGTTTTTGCCAGCAGCGCGCCGTTGCAGATATTCGCCATGTCGCTGCGAATCAGCGCATAGTCCGCCTGTGTCACCGCCGCTTTGCTGTAGTTGTTCAGCAGCATACCCGCCGCAATGCCCATTTCATAGGCAGTATCCGGTTCTGCCGCATAGCCGAAGGCGCGCAGCAGCATGGTCGCAAATTCCTGTCCCGTCACGCCGCGTTCCGGCTCAAACGCCGTTTCGCTCACGCCTTTGATATACCCTTTTTCTGCCGCACAGGCAATCAAATTCCGCGCCCAACTTCCGGAAA
This sequence comes from uncultured Clostridia bacterium, assembly GCA_946555455.1. GTDB lineage: Bacteria > Bacillota > Clostridia > RUG12999 > RUG12999 > JAAWTG01. The sequence continues at coordinate 38,061 of CAMNSU010000006.1, forward strand.
TATCCGTAAACGAACTTTTCTCATAAAATTCGGTTCCCGCCTGCTGCACATTTTCGCCCATCAAACGCACTACCATAGTCGCCGCCTGTTCACGTGTGACCGGTTCCTCCAACGCAAAGCCGTTTTCCGTCCCCCACATCAGTCCCAGTCCTTGCAGCTGCTCCGCTGCCTGCTGCTGATATGGCACGTCCCATGTTCCGATTTTGTAGGTTTCGTTTTGCGCCGCCGCACCAAAGCTTCCCAGCAGTATGAGACACGCTAAAGCCATGCTAAGTCCCTTTTTCATCGTTTTGTCCCCTTTCTTATGTAAAATTTGACTACTTTGTTAGACGTTTTCCACCTGTTTTTGGTTCCCTTCCGCAAAAAAATATTTCATTTCCTATTGAACAAACGTACGTTTTTCGATATAATATATTGGAAAAGGCGTATATGCGTGCGCGGGTCGGCAGAGATGCACGAAATGATACCAAAAAAACAGAAAGGTCAGAAAGCGGCATGGAAAGTTTAAGCGGAACAGTAGCGGACATCATTTTTGAAAACCGTGAAAACGGATATATGGTTTGCGAATTTGTCACGGAAGAACAGGACGACGTGGTGATTGTCGGCTGCCTGCCGTTTATCGCGCCCGGAGACAAGCTGCAACTGACCGGCAGTTGGGTCATGCACATGGAATACGGCGAGCAGTTCAAGGTGGAGCACTATGAAAAGGTGCTGCCGGAAACCGCCGAGGATATTTTGATTTTTCTTTCCTCCGGCGTGATTCATGGCATTGGCGCAAAAACGGCGCAAAAAATCGTGGAAGCGTTCGGCGCGGACACGCTGCGTATCATGCGCGAGGAGCCTGGAAAGCTGGCGCGTATTTCCGGCATTTCCATGGACAAGGCGTCCAAAATCCACGCGGAATTTATCAGCAGCGAAGCCATTTCCGAACTCGTTGTATTTTTGGGCAAAAACGGCGTCAGCACCAACATGGCATACAAAATTTTCCGAACGCTGGGCGAGGACGCACTGGAAAAAATTCAGGAAAATCCCTATGTCCTATGCAACGACATTGACGGCATCACGTTTGCCACAGCGGATAAAATTGCGGCGTCGCTGTCGTTCGACCCTGCGAGCCGTCAGCGCATGGAAGCTGCTGTCCTGCACGCACTGAGCGATGGCGCGGGCGGCGGACACACGTTTTTACCGCAGCCTGTGGTGGAGGAATATGTGGCGAAACTGCTGCATGTCTCCGCCGACCAAGTACAGACCGCTATTTATCAATTGCACATGACGGGCCGTATCCGCATTGTGGAACAGGCGGATTTTCATGCGCTTTATTTGACCGCGTTTTATACTGCCGAAGAACACACGGCGCATTTCCTAAAATCTCTGCGCCGACAGGTATTTGAGATTCAAAAGCAGGATATACTAAACGATATTGCTGCCTTTGAACAACAACAGGGCATTCAGCTTGCGGAAAAGCAAAAACAAGCAGTGGAATATGCACTCACCAGCGGGATTTTGGTGATAACCGGCGGACCCGGAACCGGAAAAACCACCATTATTCAATGCATGATTGCGCTCATGGAACAGCGCGGGCTGGATATTGTGCTCGCCGCACCGACAGGTCGCGCGGCAAAACGCATGACGCAGATGTGCCACCGCGAAGCCAAAACGATTCACCGTTTGCTGGAGGTGGAGTTTGACAGTGTGCAAAGCGGTCAGGTGTTCAAGCGCGACCGCAGTAATCCGCTGGAACAAGACGTGATTATCATTGATGAGGTGTCCATGCTGGACATCACCATGATGTTTTATTTGCTGCGGGCAGTGAAACACGGCGCGCGTGTGATTTTGGTGGGCGACAGCGACCAGCTTCCCTCCGTTGGCGCGGGCAATGTCCTCAGCGACATTATTTTAAGCGGCGCGGTGCCGGTGATTTGTCTGGACGAAATTTTCCGGCAGGCAAAACAGAGCATGATTGTTGTCAATGCGCACCGTATCAATCAGGGGCAATATCCCGAAACCAGTTCCAAAAACGGTGATTTTTTCATTCTCCGCCGTCCGTCTGCCGCGCAGGGCGTGGCGGAAATTTTGGAACTATGCCGGACACGGCTTCCCAAATTTTTGGGCGAGGACGCGCTGGACGCCATACAGGTGCTCACGCCTGTCAAAAAAGGGGAAACCGGCGTGGAAAACCTAAACAAACAATTGCAGCAGGTGTTCAACCCGCCCGCCAAAGACAAAAAAGAAGTGAAACGCCCGCGGTATATGCTGCGCACCGGCGACAAAATCATGCAGATACGCAACAACTACGACATTGAATGGACGCGTTCCATTGGTCAAAAGGGAACCGGTATTTTCAACGGCGATATCGGATTCATTGAAGATATTGACAAACGCCAAGGCGTGCTATATATTATATTTGATGGGGACAAGCAGGTGACGTATCCGTTTGAACTGCTGGACGACATTGATTTGGCATATGCCATGACGGTACATAAAAGTCAGGGCAGCGAATTTTCCGCCGTGGTCATGCCCGCCTATCCTGTCAGTTCCATGCTGTTGTCCCGCAACTTGTTCTACACCGCCGTCACCCGCGCCCGCCGTCTGGTGGTGCTGGTGGGACGTGAGGAAGTGATTCGCTACATGACGGACAACAACCGCGAATCCATGCGCTACAGCGGACTGGCAGCGCTGCTGCAGGAAAAAATTCAATCAGAGGAAGGAACTAACGCAATATGATAAAAATAAAAGTGCATCCATGGACTTATTTGACCGATTTGTTTTTTCCGCCCAAATGTGTTTTTTGCGGAAAATTACAGTCGCCCGGCACGCGTCCTGTGATTTGCTATGAATGTCTCAACAACATTCCGGAAGATAGTCTCAAATGCGTGAAATGCGGCGGCAATATGCACCTGTCAGACGGACGGTTCCACTGTTATACCTGCAAAAGCGTCGGACGGCAATATGACGCGGCGTTTAGCATTTTTCCTTACAAAGACAATGTCAGAGACGCTATTTTGCGTTTCAAATTCAGCGGCGAAACTGCTGCTGCCGCGGATTTTGGGTTTCTGCTTTCCGATTTTATTTTGCGTTTGGGCTTTTCCAAAAGCAATATTCAGTATATCACCTATGTTCCTTCCGATAAACAGAGGGAACGCAGCCGCGGCTTCAACCACATGAAACAAATCGCGGGATATGTTGGAAAATATACCAAAATTCCTGTGAAAGACCACGTTGTGGAGAAAAATAAAAGCACACCGGCGCAAAGCACTTTGAAAGCGCAGGAGCGCGCTAAAAATATTGTCGGCGTGTTTTCCGTCAACGAACGCGCACTGATTAAAAACAAATGTATTATTCTGCTTGATGATATATTCACCACCGGCGCTACCACGATTGAAGTGGCAAAAACACTCAAACGCGCGGGCGCAAAATATGTTTGTGTCATCACGCTTGCACATACCTAAAAGGAGTTGATTCCGATATGGATTTTATTTCGGATATATTTTCGCCGGAACTGCCGGCAAGCCAATATTCGCCTTTGACGCTTGCCTATTTGGGCGACAATGTCTATGAGTTGTTTGTCCGCAGCTATCTGGTGTCACAAGGCAATTATCCGGTTCACCGGTTACATATGATGGCACGCGACTATGTCAGCGCGGCGGCGCAGAGCAAGGCGCTGGAATGGATTGAAGAAGAATTCACCGAGGAGGAAGCGGCGGTTTATAAACGCGGACGCAATGCGAAATCCGCCACGGTTCCCAAAAATGCCAAACTCATTGATTATAAACGTGCTACCGGACTGGAAACGCTGATGGGATACCTTTATTTAACAGGACAAAGCGAACGGATTTTTTATTTTCTCAAAAAAATCATTGCACATCACTAAAAATTTTGTGAAATCAGCCACTACACCCGACTTCACAGATGTGGTATAATCATAGATAAGAAGATGAATCGAACTGATTTAAAATTAGAAAGTTTATGTAAAATATGCATTACTTTGAATTGTAATATAGGAGATATAGTCGAATTAAAAAAAACGGAGGTGCTGAAATGAACGGAAAAGTTCCCCATATTGTGCAGTATCAAGGTTCAAAGAGAATCTTGGCACCGCAAATTCTTCAATATATGCCAGATAGATTTAATCGGTTAATTGAGCCTTTTGCTGGCATGGCGGCAATAAGTATTGCTGCGGCATATGAGAACAGAGCAAGTAGGTTTCATATAAATGATTTAAATGCACCTTTGGTGAGAATGCTTCAGTTTGCCATTGAGCATCCTCAAGAACTTATTGATTCCTATTCAAAAGTATGGGAAGAACAATTCATGTATGGAGACGATCATGTCCAACATTTTTATGTTGTCAGAGAGAGATTTAATAATGGCGAAGAAACACCTGAAAATATGCTCTATTTGCTTGCGCGTTGTGTTAAAGGTGCAGTGAGGTATGGTAAGAACGGTAACTTTAACCAATCTCCAGACAAGCGCAGACACGGAACTAATCCTAAAACACTTGCACCTAATGTATATGCAATTTCACGCCTTTTGAACGGAAAAGCTACCTTTTCATCTCTTGATTATCACGAAATTTTAGAAATGGCTCAGCCTGGTGATCTACTTTACATGGATCCTCCATATCAAGGTGTTAGCAATGTGCGGGACAATCGATATTTTGCTGATGTTCCGTTTGATGAATTTGCCGAATCGATTGAAATTCTTGAACGAAAGGGCGTTGACTATTTAATTAGCTACGATGGAGAATGTGGCGGAAAAGAGTATGGAGAAGAACTTCCTTCGAGTTTGCATTGTCAAAAAATAATGCTAAACGCTGGACTTTCTAGTCAAGCACTATTGCTGGGGAAAAAATCAACTACCTTTGAAGCATTGTATATAAGTGAAGCGCTATTACCTATTTTCAATAGTGTTCCTCAACAACTATCTTTATTGGAGGCAATGGCATGAGTGAGTATTCAAAAGAATTCCTTGAATTATTAGAGTCGGTGACTGCCAAAAGGCCACGCACGGTCATTCAACATATTCTCAAAAACGGCTATATTACATCTCAGGAATTGAAGGATGTTTATGGATATAACCATCCCCCAAGAGCTGTTCGGGATGTAAGAGAATATGGCATACCTCTTATTACCTATAGAGTTCAAGGGGCAGATGGCAGAAGTATTGCAGCATATAAATTTGGTAATCCAGCAGATGCTAAAAAGACTCTTTCTAAATCGGCGGGTCGGACAGTTCTTTCAAAGGTGTTAAAACAAGCTTTGATTGAGAAATACGGTGCAAAATGCTTCATTTATCTTGAAGAAATGGATGCGGGTGTTTTACAAGTTGACCATCGAGTTCCCTATGAAATCGGTGGAGAACATGATGAAAAGGATATTGATTATTTCATGCTTCTTAGCCCCTCAGCAAATAGAGCGAAGTCATGGACATGTGAACATTGTATAAATTGGGAGAAAAAGGACAAGGGCTTTTGTTTGCGTTGTTTTTGGGCACATCCCGAAGACTATGACCATGTTGCTGAACGGGTCGAAAAGATTGTTTCGATCATATTTACAGGGGATGAAATAGAAGACTATAATAGGCTGGTTAGTTTATCTGGCGAAGAGGCAGCACAAGCAACTATTAAGAAAATTTTACATGAGCACTTGAAATAAAGAAATGCATTTAAGCTATTTATAAACGAGCTATATAGATATATACAATTTGAGTTGGAACATATTGCTATTATCCACAGCTATTTGAGCGAGTGTTATCAAAGCCGATAACAAAATGATAACATTAGCCCATATAGGCAGGATAATATGGATACATCAAATAATCAAAAGCACCACGAATATGACAGAGAATAATCTCTAAACAAAATTGATTAGACTTTGTCGAGTGGGAATTGTATACAGTTTGCACCACGATATTAAAACGGTAGGAGGAACATGGAATGGATGAAAAACAAAAAAACATGCTGGAACTCGTTGCGTATAAAATCCGCCGGCATGTATTGGAAGGCGTATTCAGCGCCGGATGCGGACATCCGGGCGGCTCACTTTCCATTGCTGATATTTTGGCGGTTTTATATTTTGATGAAATGCATGTAGACCCCAAAAATCCGGCATGGGCGGATCGCGACCGGTTCGTTTTGTCAAAAGGGCATTGCGCGCCCGCGCTCTATGGCGCATTAGCAGAAAAAGGGTTTATTCCCGTGGAGGATCTCAAAACGCTGCGCAAAGCGGACAGCTATCTGCAAGGACACCCTGACATGCGCAAAATTCCCGGCGTGGATATGTCCACCGGTTCTCTCGGGCAGGGCATCTGCTGTGCAAACGGCATGGCAATCGCCGCAAAACTCGACCAAAAATCCTACCGTGTCTATACCATTTTAGGAGACGGCGAACTGGAAGAAGGGCAAGTATGGGAAGCGGCTATGTTTGCCGCCCACCACAAACTGGATAATTTGACCGCGTTCGTTGACCTCAATCTACTGCAAATCGACGGCGATGTGCGCGACGTCATGAATCCCATGCCGGTTGATGAAAAGTTTAAGGCATTTGGCTGGAATGTGATTTGCGTGGACGCACATGATTTAACCGCCCTGCGCGGCGCGCTGGATCAGGCAAAACAATGCAAAGGCAAACCCACTGTCGTCATTTGTAAATCCATCAAAGGGAAAGGCGTTTCTTTCATGGAAAACGAAGCCTCATGGCACGGCATGGCGCCCAATCAGCAGCAATATGAAACAGCAATTGCGGAAATTGACGCAAAAATCCATCAGCTTTCCGCTGCAATGGCATAGCCTGACGTTTCTTTCTTCATGCGCTTATTCGGCGGCAAGCGCATGTGACCGGTCAATTTTTGCCGCGCTGCCGCCGGCGGCGGAATGGAGTGAACTATGGCAGACATTAAAAAAGTTGCAACCCGTGAGGCATACGGGAATGCACTGAAAGAATTTGGCGAAAAATATGATATTGTCGTTCTGGATGCAGACCTTTCCAAGTCCACCAAAACAGACGGCTTTAAAAAAACATATCCCGACCGTTTTGTCAACGTTGGTATTGCTGAGGCAAACATGATGTCCACTGCGGCAGGTATTGCAAGCTGCGGCAAAACCGTGTTTGCAAGTTCTTTTGCAATTTTTGCGGCGGGACGTGCCTTTGAACAAGTGCGCAATTCCATTTGCTATGCCAACCTGAATGTGAAAATCGGCGCGACCCATGCCGGTATTTCCGTTGGCGAAGACGGCGGAAGCCATCAAGCAATTGAAGATATTTCTCTCATGCGCAGCATTCCTAATATGACAGTTATCAATCCGGCAGACAGCGTGGAAGCGCGCGCTGCAGTGGAAGCGGCAATTTTGCATGACGGTCCTGTCTATCTGCGGTTTGGACGGCTGGCGACGCCTGTTATCTATGACGCAGAAAATTATACCTTTGAACTGGGCAAAGGCAAACAACTGCGCGACGGCAGCGACGTGGCTATTATCGCCACCGGACTGATGGTGCCGGAAGCGCTGGACGCAGCCGACGCTTTGGCGCAGGAAGGGATTCATGCACGCGTCATTGATATTCATACGATTAAACCGATTGACAAGGATATTATTGTCAAAGCAGCAAAAGAAACCTCTTTCATTGTCACTGCGGAGGAACATTCCATCATTGGCGGTCTGGGCAGCGCCGTTGCGGAAGTGCTCTGCGAAAATGCGCCGGCGAAGCTGGTGCGTATTGGTGTGCAAGACGAATTCGGTCGTTCCGGCGACCCCTATGTGCTGCTGAAAGAATATGGACTTTCGGCGGAAAACATTGTCCACCAAGTGAAAGCGAATCTGTAATATTGCAAGTAAAACCACCAATGAATAAAGTGGTGGTTTGCTCCTACTAAAAGCGCAAAAAAGCATTGGCGAGGGTAAAACAGCAGCCAATGCTTTTTGTAATTTCGGCAATCTTTTAACATAGGGAAATCAAACCTATGCCGTATTGCGTCTTGCTTATGCGCCGCAAAATTTGTTTAACAGTTCTCCCACGGCAGCGCCGATGACATTCGCCATACGAATCATACCCAAATCATTGGGGTGGCAAGCGTCTACGGTGCAGGAATCCCGATGTTCTCCTGCGAACAGGCTTTCGCCGTCCACAAACCGAATCCGTTTGTCGCCTGCACGGACTGCCTCATGATATACATTCTGCACAATTTCCCGCCGTCTGATATCCTCGCCATTTTCCGGATTGAAACTGGGACGGCTCACCAAAACAATGGGAAGCGCCGGCTGCGCCCGCCGAACTGTCTGAATCAGCGGCCCCAGCGTGTTTTCCAAATGCTCCGGCGTAGGTGCGTTATAGTCATAGTCGCATACAAAAACGGACATATCCATTGTAGCAAGATATTCCGCTATAGCCGGTTCTCCCTTCGCATTGCCCGAAAAACCAAGGTTGACAAAATCGCAGTTATACCGCCTTGAAATCACCGCCGGATAGGTATTGCCAGGTCGGCTGGCACAAAGTCCGTGCGTGATGGACGAACCGTAAAACACCACGGGTGTTTGATAGTGATACGGCACGCCTTCCGTCAATTCCGCTCCGCTTTCTATACCAATTCCCACCCGTTCCACTGGATTATGAATCGGAAAATGTATCATAAAAGAACGCATTTTTGCTTCCGGCAATTCCACCTCTGCCTGATAACCCGACGCCATGTCAACAGGCGGCATAAATGTCCGCAGATAAGTCGTTTGGCTGCCGACCGTTTCATATAAATCAAATCCGGCGTTTCCTGTAAGCGCCATGCGCTCAAACCGGTTTATCGACGGCATAAACGACCGCAATACGATGCGCCGTGAATTGGTTGCAAAACGCACCCTGCCGCCTGTCGTACACCAATTCAATTTTGACACGCCCTCGCTTACCGTTTGCGCAATTTCCGGCGGCATACGGTGAAATTGCTCCGTCTCCTGCGGCTGATATAATCCGTATATCTGAAACGGTTTTGTCCGCACATCTCGAAATGTAATCCTCTGCATATTGCCTGCCTGCGATACCTTCAAATTGGCATCCAACGCTGCGGCATCCATTTTTTTTGCCGAACCGGGACACTCTTTTTTCTGTTCTTCCTGCATTGGTCTGCAACTCCTTTTTCATGCGGAGACGATGTATCTCCCGCTTTCATACGCGCTATTATATACCGCGGCAACAAAAAAGTCAACCTATTCTTTTTTCACATTATCTGCAATTTCACAGTTTTTTCATTTCTTTGTATAAAACATCGCATTCCGAAAGGATAAAAGCGCACTGAAGCAAAAAATTTGCCGCAATGCGCCGCCCCAAACTGTTTCATTATCATTCTGTTTATAACGGATAGAATATCCTCTGGTTTTTTATAAATAATGTGATATCCGCTGCGCAATTCTCCCAATGCGTTTGTAGGTCATTATTTTACAAATAAAATCTGTCACACGCCCATATTTGCGATACAACAGATTAAACAACAAATAGGAGGCTCTTTGCTGTTTGTTCTCCGGCATTCTTTTCAGTATATTTTTCAGACTATAAATCTGTTGATATATCCATATGTAGCCGTGATATAATTCTTGCGCCGTCATGCCGGCCGGCTGAAACACAACATTTGCCGTGTTATATCTGGATAAATCATCAGATACAATGCGTCCCTCTTTTTTTAATTTATCATATAATACCGTGCCTGGATATGGCGTCAAAATATGAGAGGTTACTGTTTCAATTTTGTTTTTCACAATCCAGTCCAGCGTCAGCCGGAACGTTTCAGGGGTATCGCCGTCAAGTCCAAATACAAAACTTCCGTTAATCATGATTCCTCTGTCATGAATCGCGTGTACCGCCTGCTCATATTGGGCGGTGTTATTTTGTATTTTATGAACATTGTCAATGGACGATGGGCTAATGCTTTCAAATCCGATAAATAAACTCCGGCAGCCGCTTTCTTTCATTAAATCCAGCAGACTTTCATCATCAGCAACATTGATTGACACTGCCGCATTCCATTGAATCCCCATCGGCTTGATGGTTTCTAAAAACGCTCTTGTCCATGCAGGATTTCCGGCAAAATTATCGTCAATAAACATAATATGTTTCGAGCCAACCGCTTTGATGTCCTGCAAAACATCCTCAATCTTACGATTCACATACATGCGCTGCGCCGCACTGTTATAGCAAAAATCGCAGCGAAACGGGCAGCCCCTGCTGGTATGAATCACATTGCAATATAAATATTGTTCTTTCTTCAGAGAATCATAAGCCGGAGAAACAATATCTTCTCCTTTAAATGCTTTGTCGCACCTATATATTTTTTTCAGCTGCCCATGTTCATAGTCCGTTACAATGTCAGTCCACGTTCCCTCTGCCGCGCCCACGCACAGCACATCAAAACAATCCTTTGGAACCGTATCATACGCAGTTGTTATGTGGATACCGCCTGCAACCACAACCACGCCTTTGCGCCGAAATTTTTCAGCAATTTCCACCGCTCTGGGCATTGTATCTACTGTGACAGAGATACCGACAATATCGGGCGAATCGTCATAGTGAATGTCTTGAATGTTTTCATTTTCCAGCACAACAGTATGCCGGTCCTGAAGAATATGAACAACTGTTAAAAGTCCGAGCGGCGGCGCCATATGGATTTTGATATCCGTATCCATGGGTCTTTTTATCATCTTAGGCTGTATTAATTTTATGTACATGATATCCACCTCATATACTTCTTTTGCAAATAATATCCCATGCCCTCTTAGCCTTCAAGTCCATTTTTTATAAAAAAGTTCCTGTGGAACTTATCGAAAACACAGCAAAACCAAGGACTTTCAAGTGCGCGAAGCGCACAAACCCGAAAAAGGTTGTTAGCCAACAAAGCGCCAGCGAACGCGTTTATACCCCTTCAGGGCATAGGCAAGTGCGCTGAGCGACTTGGCGTGACCTTTTTCGGAAAAGAAGGAACGACGGAGCATGTGACTGATTTTTGTGCAAACAAAAATCGGAACGAAGCAAAGTCTGTTCCGACGTGGTGCCCTCTTAGCCTTCAAGTCCCTCTTTTTTATAAAAAAGTTCCTGCAGCTTCGCTGCAAGAACTTTCCGGTAGCAAAGGAGGGGACGCGCCTTGCTCCCGCAATTCGCATTGCTCGGCGACCATACCCTTCGGTATGGTGCCCGCCTGCGCACCACGTTCGCTGGAAGCTTGCCACCGGCAACCTTCCTCTCCGCTCTCGTGCCCTCTTAGCCTTCAAGTCCCTCTTTTTTATAAAAAAGTTCCTGCAGCTTCGCTGCAAGAACTTTTTGGTGCAAAGGAGGGGACTTGAACCCCCATGGATTGCTCCACACGCCCCTCAAACGTGCGCGTCTGCCGGTTCCGCCACCTTTGCATATCAATTAGATTGTAACAGTATTATTATACCATACAAGATTGATTTGTCAAGAGATAAAACCATTTTTTCTTTTAACTCGGAAGAAATCTAATATTTTTAAATCGAAACAGTGTGCATGAGAACCACTTCATACACACTGTTTCTATCTATTCTTCACATTTTATATACCTTTAGAGTCGGGCAACACCCGTTTTGCGCGCCGCTTCTGCCACTGCTTTTGCCACTGCCGACGTCACCGCTTTGTTAAACGGATCCGGAATGATATAATCCGCTGCCAGTTCTCCCTCCGATACAATCTCTGCAATTGCTTTTGCTGCCGCAATCTTCATTTCATCATTAATATCGCTTGCCCGAACGTCCAATGCACCGCGGAAAATACCAGGGAATGCCAAAACATTGTTAATTTGGTTTGGGAAATCGCTGCGACCTGTTCCCATTACCTTCACACCTGCCGTTTTCGCTTCCTCCGGCATGATTTCCGGTACCGGATTTGCCATTGCCAACACAATGGGGTCTTTCGCCATTGATTTCACCATCTCCGCTGTCAAAACGCCCGGCGCTGATACACCGATAAACACGTCAGCCCCTTTGATAACATCTGCCAATTGTCCCTTCTTCTGTTGTTTGTTAGACAATTTTGCCATCTCTGCTTTCACGGCATTGAGATTTTCGCGACCTTCATAAATAGCTCCTTTTGTATCGCACAGAACCGCGTTTTTCAGTCCCATTTTCATCAGCAATTTTGTAATTGCAATACCCGCCGCGCCGCTGCCATTGACAACCACTTCCACTTCGGACATGTCTTTTCCCACCAGTTTCAGTGCGTTCATAATACCTGCTAGCGTCACAACGGCTGTCCCATGCTGGTCGTCATGGAAAATCGGAATATCACATACTTCCTTCAATTTTTGTTCAATTTCAAAGCAACGCGGCGCAGCAATATCTTCTAAATTAACGCCGCCGAAAGAGCCTGCCAGCAGTCTGACCGTATTCACGATTTCATCAACATCTTTTGAACGGATACACAGCGGAAACGCATCCACGCCGCCAAATTCCTTAAACAGTACGCATTTTCCTTCCATCACAGGCATACCCGCTTCCGGTCCAATATCCCCCAGTCCCAGCACAGCCGTTCCATCTGTTACAACTGCCACTAAATTGTGGCGTCTGGTATATTGATAGGATAAATCCACATCATCCTGTATGGCTTTGCAAGGTTCCGCCACACCCGGCGTATAAGCAATTGCCAAATCAGCTTTATCCGCTACCTGTGCACGGCTTACTACTTCAATTTTGCCCTTCCATTCCTCATGTTTCTGCATTGCCAATTCCTGATTGGTCATCCCGCATCCTCCTCTTTTTCAAACAGACATTAACGCTATCAATCTTCAAAAGTTGTTTACGCCATGGAGATTGATTCTGTCATCTTTTTTCATAATCTTTTACGTTCTTTTTTATTATACACATTTATGCCATGCTTGTCCATAGTGAAAACGTCAGATTTTGCGGAAATTTCTATATTTGTGCACCATTGCCAAGGAATCGTTACCATTCCCGCTATTTTCTCTTTTTTCTGCTTCGGCACATTCTAAAAAAAGAACATTTCCGCATTCCAATCACAGTCTAACACTCCCAATTTCCTTTATTCATCGTCATTTCAAAATATATACTAAATTGGTATGATAATAGAAGGATATTTTGTATACAATTTCCCCTAGGCAGGAAACAGAAACTATGGTATAATAGTCATATGGTGACTATTATAGAATAAAAAGCGCCGCCGAATTGTTTCATCGCTTCGCTCGAAACCGGCGATGCGCAAAATTATACCAGTCCGCGCTGCGGACATGGTATAATAGTCATATAGTAAAAAACCAATTGTATATCGTTTATTTTTATAGATATTTCAGAAAAGGAGTGTTCCTATCAATGGAAATTCGTGTCAGAGATTTTATCGTAGACAATTACACACCGTATGACGGAGATGACAGTTTTCTCGCTTCGCCGACGGAAAAAACACAAAAACTTTGGGATAAAGTAAAAGACCTCATGCAGCAGGAAACCAAAGCCGGCGGCGTGTTGGATATTGATGAAAAAACCATTTCCACCATCACTGCCCACGATGCCGGTTATATTGATAAAGCGTTGGAAGATATTGTCGGTCTGCAAACAAATGCGCCGCTCAAACGTGCCATTATGCCGTTTGGCGGAATCCGTATGGTTCGTTCCTCTTTGGCAGCATATGGCAAGGAAATGGATCCGCGCGTAGAGGATATTTTCAAATATCGCAAAACACACAATGACGGCGTATTTGATGTTTACAGTGAAGAAATGCGTAAAGCGCGCCATACCGGTGTTATCACAGGACTGCCGGACGCTTATGGACGCGGGCGTATCATTGGCGACTATCGCCGCGTAGCGCTCTATGGTGTTGATTTCTTAATTGAGCAGAAAAAGAAAGCGAAAGATGCGCATTCCAAAGGGCGCATTGACGGCAACAAAACACGTGAAATTGAAGAAATGGCGGAACAAATCCGTGCGCTTGGCGAACTCAAAGAAATGGCAGCTAAATATGGTTATGATATTTCAGCACCTGCACAGGATACCAAAGAAGCGATTCAATGGGTTTATTTTGGCTATTTGGCAGCAGTCAAGGAACAGAACGGCGCCGCTATGTCTATTGGACGTATTTCCACATTCTTGGATATCTATGCGGAAAAAGACCTAAAAAGCGGCAAATATACCGAAGAAGAAATCCAGGAGTTCGTTGACCATTTCATTATGAAACTGCGTATGGTACGGTTTCTGCGTACCCCCTCCTATGATGAACTGTTCTCCGGCGACCCGACTTGGGTCACAGAATCTATCGGCGGTATGTGTCTGGACGGTCGTCACATGGTCACCAAGATGTCCTACCGTTTTCTGCACACGCTGGTAAACCTCGGCCCCGCACCGGAACCCAACCTGACCATTTTGTGGTCGCCCAGCCTGCCGCAGAATTTCAAGAATTTTTGCAGCCGCATCTCCATTGAAACGTCTTCTATTCAATACGAAAACGATGAGCTGATGCGCGCAAAATTCGGTGACGACTATGGTATTGCTTGTTGTGTTTCCGCAATGGAAATCGGCAAACAAATGCAGTTCTTCGGCGCTCGCGCGAACTTGGCAAAAGCATTGCTCTATGCTATCAACGGCGGAAAAGACGAAAAAACCGGTGAACAAATTGCGCCGGTCAGCGAACCGGTTCAGGGAGATTATCTTGATTTTGACGACGTTTGGGGCAAATTCGATAAAATTTGTAACTGGCTGAGTGAACTTTATATCAATACGCTGAATGTGATTCACTATATGCACGACAAATATTGCTATGAACGCATTCAAATGGCGCTGCATGATGAAAAAATTCTGCGTACTTCCGCTTGCGGCATTGCAGGTCTGTCCGTTGTTGCGGACAGCTTAGCGGCGATTAAATATGCAAAAGTAAAAGCAATTCGCAACGAGGACGGATTGATTGTGGACTACGCGATTGAAGGGGAATATCCGGCATTCGGAAACAATGATGAACGCGTAGACCGGCTGGCGATGGACATTGTTGAAAACTTTATGAAAAAACTGGAAAATAACCACACCTACCGCAATTCCAAACCCACACTTTCCATTTTGACCATCACGTCCAACGTCGTTTATGGGAAAAAGACAGGAAATTCGCCGGACGGACGAAAAGCGGGTGAACCGTTTGCCCCGGGCGCAAATCCCATGCATGGGCGCGACAGTCATGGCTGCGTTGCTTCCATGAAATCGGTTGCCAAATTGCCCTATGACTACAGCGAAGACGGTATCTCCTATACCTTCTCCATTGTACCGGAGGCATTGGGTAAATCCAAAGACGAAAAAATTGTGAATCTGGCAAATCTGCTGGACGGTTATTTTAAAGAAACAGGGCATCATATTAATGTCAATGTTTTGAACAAAGAAGTTTTGCTGGACGCAATGGATCATCCGGAACTGTATCCGCAGCTTACAATCCGTGTGTCGGGTTATGCTGTCAACTTTATCAAATTGACGCGCGAACAACAACTTGATGTCATTAACCGTACGTTCCACACACGTTTCTAACAGAAGAAACGTGCGGCAAATCTGCCGTACGCTGAAAGGAGATTATCATGGCGATAGGAAATATTCATTCCACGGAGTCTTTTGGCGCATTAGACGGTCCCGGTATCCGTTTTGTTGTGTTCCTGCAAGGCTGTCCGCTGCGCTGCCTGTATTGCCACAACTGCGATACATGGAATCCCGCAGACGCGGCACAGCGCATGACGCCGCAGCAGCTCTTGGAAATGATTTTATCCTATCGCCATTTTATCGCCAGCGGCGGCGTCACCTTTTCCGGCGGCGAACCGCTGCTGCAACATGCCTTTGTTGAAGAAATGGAAGATTTACTTGCGGCAGAAGGAATTCATGTGGCAATTGACACCTCCGGTATTATGCCGCTGGAACAGATACAGAGCTGCATAGACAAATGCAATCTCGTTTTGCTTGATATTAAATCTATTGACGCTACGCTGTGCCAAACGCTGACCGGCGCTTCCAACAAAAATGCACTGCGGCTTTTGGACTATCTCGAGCAGACCGGCAAGCCGGTTTGGATTCGTCATGTGATTGTTCCGGAATATACGCTTAACGAAGAACACCTTCATCAGATGGGCAAATATCTCAGCCGTTTTTCTTCTATTGAGCGGATAGAACTGCTGGCATTTCACAAGCTGGGTGAGTATAAATGGGAGCAAATGCGGCAAGACTATAAGCTGTCAGGAATACAACCGCCTACACAGGAAGAGATGCAGCGCGCAAAAGATATCTTGCGTTCCTATCATCTTCCTGTCCATGAATAAAATTATAAAAACACTTGACAAAATGGAATATTTATCTTATAATAGAAAAGTAAAGCAACAAACGACCTATGGAGAGGTGGCCGAGTTGGTTGAAGGCGCACGATTGGAAATCGTGTAATCGTTAGTAGCGGTTCGAGGGTTCGAATCCCTTCCTTTCCTCCACGTCGCAGCAAACTTTGCTGCATTCAAAATGCCCACTCAAAAGAGTGGGCATTTCTCATATGCTTCGTTGCTGCTCCTCTTCCGTGAAAGGTCTCGCTTGCTTCGCCTATGCCCTTGTAAACGCGGGCATAACGGCTTCACGGCGCTAACAACCTTTCACGGGAATTTGCGCCTTCGGCGCATAAAATGGCAACAGTCATTTACTGCGTTTCCCTGAAAACTATATCTTCTCTTTGAAAATTAATAAAAAAGATATCCAAACCATCGGATTTTTTCACAGGGCAATAAACGTCCATACACTAATACAAAAAAACATTTCCGTCATTACAGAGATTCAAAAAACAGTGAAAGCGCTTTCCTTCCCAATAACTCTATAACTGTACCAAAAACGAAAACTTCCAAAAAAACCAATACAACAGATAGGCAGAAAACGGATAAAACAATGACAATTATCCTTTTTATTTTTTTGCGTTCCTCCTCCATTTGAAACACCCCACCCCTTTTTGTACATTCTTATTTGCAACTATTATACCATAATTGCGAAGCAATTTGGTATAATTTTGCGCATCTCCGCCGGTTGCCGCGTTTTATGCGCGGCGAGGCGGAGGCACTTTTCAAATCCGTATAATAGTCACTTTGTGACTATTATACCATGAAAACATATTCTTTTCAATCCTTCCTCCTTATCTGCATCATTTAATAGTTTCTACATCAAATTTTACAACTATTTTATATTTTATTTATGAAAATCTTAATAATTATTTTATATACTTATTTATATTAGTAATCAACAAAAGCACAGAAAGGGAGAATTTGAACATGAAAAAGAAACTCATTTTGGTGGCTCTTGCGGCGATTTTGGTGTGCAACACCATGTTTACTGCCGTATTGGCAGCAGACAAAGACACCTTTACCTTGATTAGCACGGAGAAAAGCGAAGCATTGGGAGGAACTGTATACCGCTACAGACATGGTAAGACCGGCGCGGAAGTTATCTATAACGACAACAATAGCGAAACGCGCGAATTTGTACTCGGGTTTAAAACACCGCCCACAGACAGCAAAGGTGCAAACCATGTTTTGGAACATGCGCTTTTTTGCGGAAGCGAGAAATATCCGACCAAGAATATCATGCACTACATACAGAACGGCTCCTCCTCTCTCAGATTAAACGGCATCACTGCTGACGACTGTACCTATTATCTCATACAAACTCAAAATGCCACGGAATACTACAACATGATTGACGTTTATCTAAACGGCATCTTTCACCCGCTTTTCCTGACGGACGAAAATATTTTCCGGCAGCAGGGTATCCGCATTGAATATGTGGACGGCGCGGCGCGGTATAACGGCGTAGTGTATAACGAACTGCGAATCAAAAATTTAAATACTGCGGAAAATTCCGTCAATTTCCTTGCCGATAAATTATATCGCGGCATTTATGGCGATACAACGCCTGTTTTCAGCGCGGGCGGCGAACTTGCCGATATTAAAAATCTGACCTATGAAGATTTACTTCGCGTCTACAATACTTATTATATTCCTTCCAACAGCATGACCTACCTTTCCGGCAAGCAGGACATCCAAAAAACGCTGGACGCGCTTGACATATTTTTCTCTGAAAACACTGCAAAAGCGCCGGATATCTCCTTTGATGACACAAAGCAAATTCCCCAAAACAAATTGCAGGAATACAACATCAATGAAACCACCAAAACCGTTGATATCGGTTTTATGTCCTCCGGTGTTCCGGCAGCGGCTGACCCCAAAGAACGGTTTGCGAATGAAATTGTTTTTGACATCATCAAACAAAAAATGGAAGAAAAAACAGGTCTGACAAATACCTACATTTCGGGCGGAAACACCGGCGGTATTATGACGCTGGCATTGATGATTTCTGAAGTTCCACTTCAGCAAAAAGATGAAATCATTAAGGCATATAATGAAGTTTTAAAAGACCTTGATGAAAACGGCATAGACAGCGCAGACATTGACGCGTTTGTTGACAATGACGACCGTTATTTCTATCAGAATTATGACAATGTGTTTATCGGATTGCTTTATCAGGACAATCCGCTTGCGTATACGGAAATCCACTCCATGCGTGAGTATTACAAAAATCACAAGGAATATTTTCACGAACTTTTGCAAAAGTATTTCACCGAAAATCCGTGCAGCGTGACCGTCGTTTCGGGAAACGGCACATTTGACGCGGAGGACAGCGTTGTGAAGGTAAGCGCAGAGGAATTGCAGCGCATCAAGAGTGAAACGGAAGCGTTTCAAAAGTGGAACGATACCGAGGACGACCCTTCCGTGATTGGCAAAATTCCATTTTTGACGCTTGATGAAGTGAAAGACGTGCCTCAAAAATCGGATTCCGTTTATGCGGAACAAGACGGTATTCCATTCTATTTTACCGAAAAAAGCGATGAATCCTCCGCAAGCCTATATTTCCCGCTCGATATCGAAACGAAAGATTTGGACTATGTACATCTTATGTATGCGTTTTGGCAGTATCAGGCGGACAAATCGGGCAGCAGCTTTTTTGCCTCTATTTTGCCGCTGGAAAATGCGCAAAACAGCGAAGAAATCAATCCCCATCTCCAACTATGGCTTTCAGAGGAAAACAAATCCGACAGCCTGCAAAAAGCACTATCGTTTTTGGAATCAGAAGAAATGTGGAATGCAGATGCACTGAAAGAGTATATCTCCAAAACGCCCAAAGAAATCATTGACAGCTATTATGACCCATATTTTCTAAGCAGCGAACTGAAAGGCTCCGCACTGTCGGCAGGCGGTCGTTTCGGTATTTTTGTTCCTGCGAATACCATTGTGAAAGACTCTCCGCAATACTGCCGTTTTTTACAAAGCCTTGACCTGAACGACGCGGAACAAATACTGGAAAAGATGAAATCGCAGGCAGAAAAAATCATACGAAACAGCAAGCCTGTTATAGGATATGTCGGAACCAGCGCGGATTATAGCGAATTTAAAAACACCGTGTGCGAACTGTTTCAGGACGCCGAAAACCACAAAAGCGCGGCGTTGAACCTGCCGGCAGGTTATTACAGCGCGGCAACGATTACCAAACTCACTGACGCAAACCATTTCATGCTGGCAGCAACTTACGGCGCAGAAAAATATTCCGGAAAAATGGCTGTTCTGGGCAAAGTATTGACCACGAAATATATCTATCCCATCATGCGTGGAAAACACGGTGCATACGGCGCAAGCGTTTCTTTCTATGAGGACGGAATGGTCTGCGCGGTGACAGGTCTTGCCGATATTGATTTTGCCATTGGACTATGGCAAGGCATCGGTGACTATCTGCGCAGCATGAATATGACGCAAAATGAACTGAACTCCTATATCGTTGCCGCTGTTCAGGAATATGATGAATGGGAATATACCGCCTCGGAATATGGTGCAACATTTGCGCTAGAAAAACGAGCGCCCGAAGAATGTGAGCAGCACCGAAACGAAATGCTGCAAACCACTGTTCAGGACATCAAAGAATATGCTGATTTTGTCGACAGTCTGGTGAACCAACAAAGAGTATTTGCCGTACTTGGTAAATCCGCAGCAGACAGCGCAAAATTCGATTTTGCCTACTATGGCAATGCCGATACTTTAGAAGTCACACCGCGGCTCACCAAACATCCGGCCGACTATATGCAGGGCAGAAGCGACGGTTCTCTTGCGCTGGAGGACAATATCACACGTGCCGAAGCGGCACAGATGATATCGCGCATTATTGCCGATACACGGGGCGCGTCGGGCGGCACTGCCTTTTCAGACGTCTCGGCGGATAGCTGGTACTGCGGCGCGGTTTCCTCACTTTGTGAAAAAGGTATTATGACCGGCTATGAAGACGGCAGTTTTAGACCAAATCAACATATCACGCGCGCAGAACTGGCAGCAATCCTTTCAAAGTTCATCTATAACGGTGATACATCGCTGCAAGCGGCTGATGTGGACAACAGCGCATGGTATGCGGACGCTTTGGCAAAAATGCTGAACGCCGGATATATCCATGGTTATGAAGACGGTTCTATCCGCCCCGACCAATTCGTCACAAGAGGGGAAACCAAAATCATGATAGACCGAATGCTAAACAAATAAAATACGCTGCCAGATTCTCTCTCACTATAAAAATAAGTGAAACGGCATAGATTTTCTATGCCGTTTTGCTGTTCGGTGTTAACAATGACAACGGCAGATATCTACGAAATCATAGTAAATGTTAATCTTTTTAGGTTTATGGACTTCAATCCGTTTCACCATATCGTTTCTTGCAGCGGGTGTCCATTCTTATAAATAAAAATTTTTGATGAAATTTTATTGAAATGTATGCAAAACATGGTATAATATACGCAGAGCGTATATTATACGGATTAGAAAAGTGCCTTCGTCTCGCCGCGCATAAAAACGCGGCAACCGACGAAGATGCACGAAATTATACCAAAACGCTTCGCGTTTGTGGTATAATATTTTCCAAGAAGGGATTCTCTCCGGCTTACGCCGTCGATTCATCCCCCCTTGGGAATTCCCCCTGCCAGCGTCCTTCGTTCGCACGTCGTGTCTCATTCTTCGACACTCCGGACGCTGTAAGGTATGCAATCTTCGGCACGTGTCCGAAGATTGCATGAACAAAAAATTCAGAATTCTACATGTTTTGGTACTTTTTGCACCAAAAGTACATTATGGTATAATATACGCAAAGCGTATATTATACGGATTTGAAAAGTGCCGCCGAATCGTTTCGTCGCTTTGCTCGAAACCGGCGAAGATATATGATTGTATTTTTTCATACTATACATTTTAAGGAGGGGAAGCTATGAAAAAGAAAAAGATTCCGCTATTGATAATGTTAAGCCTTGCGTTTATTTTATTGTTTGGAAATACAGTAGTTGCCGCACCGATTTCTCCGTCATTTGATGAATGTATGATTCCGCAGACAGGCTGTGTACAGTCCAACGGTGATACCGATATTGCACTTTTTTCAACCGAGGACAGACAACAAAAACCGCTTACACATCAGAAACTGCTTGCAATTTTAATAGAATTTAATGATGTTAAAATTACAATGGACAGTGAATTTTGGAATAAAGAAATGTTTGATACAACGCCCGGCAAGCTCAGTGTTGTGAACTATTGGAAAGAAAATTCAAACGGTTTGGATATTTTTGAGCCCGCCGATACTTCAAGTGTCAATACGGGTGGCAAAGGTACTGTAAGCTATAGTGACTACACTGAAATTCCATATGAAATTTCAGAATGCCGCGATGGTGTTGTCAGGATTTCGCTTGATATTCCGCATCCCTCTCCGACAGGTGATGCGAAAAGCAGCGACTTGCATAAAGTGGTTATGATGGTAGCAGGCGCTATGGAGAAAAATTTCGACTTTACAGTTGAAAATCCATATATTGTAACAATATTCGCAGGATATTGAGAATTAATAGCACAAGGGACAGCAGGAAAAGGACATATCCGAGGTTTTACATCCGGCTCCGGTATAAAAACTCCGGGAGGTATCAGTCTCAACAGATATACCGTTCAGCCTGAAATGTATTCTTTAGATATTCCCTATGGTATTGGTACTATTTGCCATGAACTTGGACATTCTGTTTTTAATCTCCCTGATTTGTATTTTCAAAAAGCAATGGGGGCTGATAATAAATATACCCTTATGGCATACGGCAACAGTGGAAGACGGTTTGACCATGCCGACAGAGATGAACACTATGATGACCCTTATGCACAATGTACAGGACATGTACCGACACATTTAGATCCGTGGTGTAAAATACAATGCGGTTTTATAACCCCCCAGCTTGTAAACAATTGGGACGGAACTATCAATAGTATTTCTGATATGGGACGGAACAGTAAATATAACGTAATCAAAGTGCAGAGCAAAGCTGATCCCAAACAATATTTCCTTATCGAAAATCGCCAGCTTACAGGCTTTGACAAAGGCTTGGAATGCTTAAATATCATGGCTAAGTACCCATATGATAATCTTTTTAACGGCGGAGTTATCATATGGCATATTGATGAAAACGTTGGATACAGTAAGCATAACAACGAAGCCAAAATGCACCCATTTATCAGTATAGAGCAAAGCAATAACCAAAGTGCGTATGACTACTCATGGGCTTATTTAAATAAGGACGGCAGAAATACCTTCAATTCTGAAACAACACCAAACTCTAATTTTCATATCACAAGATTACCGGGCGAAAAATGTTCATTGTCGGAAGATTGTCACCCGCAGACAGTAGAAAGCGGAATATCAATAGAGGTATTGGACGACAGCAGTCCGTCAATGCGGATAAAAGTCCGCGTTGATGATGCATATAAAGTGGGAGAAACGGTTGAAACGCATACGCATACACTTGTACATCATGCAGCAGTAGCTGCAACTTGTACAAAAACAGGTACCGGTGAATATTGGAAATGCGAAGGTACAGACGCTTGTCATAAAATGTTCTCGGACGCAAACGGTTTGATAGAAATTACGGAAATTCCAATCACAACCGCAACAGGACATACGCAAGTAACAGACACAGCAATTGCACCTACTTGTGAAACAGACGGTAAAACAGCAGGCAGTCATTGCAGCGTATGTAATACGGTTATTACAGCGCAAACGATAATACCAAAGCTACATCATCGTTGGGGCGCTTGGATGATTACCGCAGAGCCGACATTTGTCATGACAGGAAAGGCAGAGCATATTTGCGAAAATGACACTACGCACAAGGATACTATTGACTTGCCGATTTTAACAGATACAACAGTATGGACAGAGGACTTAAAAATCGAACCTACCGAAACAGAAAATGGCTTGGCAACTTATACATCGCAATATGGCAATGTGACAATTATCCTTCTTGCACCGAATTCTAAATATGATTATAACATCACGTACGAAAATGAAAAAGCGGTTATAACCGTTCCGCAAGACGGCTTATATACGGTCATTTTTGCTGCGTATGATAATGGCAGATTATTAGCCGTTCATGCACAAAATATACAGTTTGTAAAAGGCGAAAATCCCGCTGTATCTCCGCAAAATTTTAACACAAACAGCAAAGTTAAGGTTATGCTTTGGGACAGTCTAAAAGAAATGAAACCGCTTTGTGTGGCAGACGGAAACGAATAATTAAACTTACTGCATATATATCACTCCATTTCTCTCGGAACGGCGTTTGGCGTGGACACGCAAAAGCCAATTGGTGGGAAGTAGGTGTAACCTTTTGCACAAATTCCAATCCCCAAAAGCGCATATTTATACCATCTTCAAAAGTTTACACACAGCTAAAATTTCCACTATTGCAGCATATAACATAGAAAAATCGTCTATCGCATTTTGTACGATAGACGATTTTTGAATCCTGTTTGACAAACAACCATAAAACAATGACTTTGCTGCTTTATAAAGGTTGCCTATAGATATACCATTTTATCTGTAAAATCATGTTGGAATGCCCGAAACATTCTTTTTTTCAGCTTATAGATATACTGTCTCTATTTCTAGATTTCCTCCAGCGACAGCAGTTTAAATCCTTTGCTTTGCAGCATATCTATCATTTCCTGCATATCTGCCGGACGAATCACCAGCGCAGCCGGATTGGTTCCCTGCCGTCCTGCAAAAGCATACATGTATTCAATCGAAACGCCTTCTTCTTTAATGGTTTGTATGATTTCATACAGTGCGCCGCATTCGTCCTGCATGGAAACGCCAATCACGTCTGTAAGCGTCGCCGTCATGCTGTTTTCTTTGAGTGCCGCAAATGCTGCTTCCGGTTTGTCCACAATGAGCCGCAAAATGCCAAATTGCGTGGTGTCGGAAACATATAATGCATAAATATTCACTTCGTTTTCTTTTAAAAGTCCTAAAACTTCTGCCAGCCGTCCCGGACGATTTTCTAAAAACACAGATACTTGTTTAATTGTCATAAACCCGCCTCCTGTTTAAACCAATTTTCGATTGTCTATCACTCGTTTTGCTTTTCCTTCGCTTCTTGGAATACTACGCGGTTCCACTAATTTGACCGCCGCGCTGATGCCCAGCACCGATTCCAGTCTCTGCCGCAGCTTTTTCTCTTGCGCTTCAATATTACGCACTGCATCGGAAAACAGTTCTTCTGTCATTTCCACATGAACTTCCATTGTATCCAGCAGTCCTTTGCGGTCTACATAAATCATGTAATGCGGTTCCACTTGCCCGTACTCCAACAACACGGATTCAATTTGCGATGGGAACACGTTCACGCCACGGATAATAAGCATATCATCGCAGCGCCCTGTCACTTTTTCCATACGCGGCAGCGTTCTTCCGCAGCCGCAGGTTTCCCATGTTAATCTGGACAAATCTTTAGTACGGTAGCGAATCAATGGCAGCGCTTGTTTGGTGATACAAGTAAACACCAGTTCGCCTTTTTCACCCTCCGGCAGCACCTCGCCCGTTTCAGGATTGATGATTTCCGGAATGAAATGGTCTGCATGGATATGCAATCCGTCTTTCTCTGTGCAGTCCATCGATACGCCCGGCCCCATGATTTCACTCAGCCCATAGATATCATGCGCTTCCAGCCCTAATTTATTCTCAATTTCCGCTCTCATATGTTCCGTCCATGGTTCCGCGCCAAAACAACCAAATTTCAAATTCAACCGGTCTTTGGTAATTCCCATTTTTTGCATTTCATCTGCAATATACAGCGCATAAGAAGGCGTACAGCATAGCACAGTCGATTGAAAATCCACCAGCATTTGCACTTGGCGGCTGGTGTTACCTGTGGAAGCCGGTACAACCGTTGCTCCTAAATACTCCGCGCCGCCGTGCGCTCCTAGTCCTCCGGTAAACAATCCATATCCATAGGAAACATGCACCCTGTCTTTTTTGGTAACGCCCAACGAAGTCATGCCGCGCGCCACACATTCTGACCATACTTCCAAATCTTGCTCCGTATATCCGACAACCGTCTGCTTTCCTGTCGTGCCGCTGGAGGCATGGATACGCACCACATCTTCCATCGGACAGGCAAATGTGTTAAACGGATAGTTGTCACGTAAATCCATTTTGGTCGTAAACGGCAATTTGTGCAAATCCTCTACTGACCGGATATCCTCCGGCGTCACACCCGCTTCTTCCATTTTCTTACGGTAGAACGGCACGTTTTCATAGACCCGTTTCACCGTATCAATCAGGCGTTTGCTTTGCAGCTTTCGCATTTGTTCTTTGTCCATACATTCAATTTCTTCGTTCCAATACATCTTGCCTGCTCCCTCCCTTTCCTTCATCAAAAAAAGCCCGCCATTCCATGCAGCAACATGGGACGACAGACTTTGGTCTCTAATTCGTGGTACCACCCAATTTCAGCAGTGCGCACACACTGCCCTCGTTTGGCAGATACAGGTTTTCATAACCGATATCCTTTTCCTGTAACGTGGAAAATTCCGCGCATACCTACTGTTCTTTCAATATGCGAGCTCAGGAGCGAACTTCACCGCCGTCTTTGATAGAACCGTTTTCAGCTTATAGCGGTTCCTCTCTAAAACAAAGCAAACACCGGCTACTCCTCTCCATCTTAGCTTTTTTCTCTATTCTATTTGTATTTATTATACTCTAAGGATTTTCAAAAAGTCAAGGCGTGGTCCCACAAAAACAAAAAACATTCATTTACGTTTAATCTTCATAGTGCCGTACACGCAGCGGCACGCCAATCTCCGCCGCAATTTCTCTGCATATTGCAATATCTTCCTCTGATATAATGGTATCCACCACCGACAAAACCACTTGCTTCACATGTTTTTTGCTAAGACGTGCAAATTCTTTCACTGCTTCATACGCACCCTCCAGTGATGGCTGGCAAATTGCATCATATTGCGCTGCGTCCCGCGCATTCAAACTGATGGACAGCGTATCAATCCCTTTGAGCTGCGGCGTTACGTCGCGCCCAAATATCAAATTGGCATGTCCATTTGTGTTCACACGAATCGGAATATCCGCCCGTTTTTTCATTTCCGCCGCAAGCGCCACGACTTCCTCCAGCCGCAAAAGCGGTTCTCCATACCCACAAAAGACAACTTCCCCATATTGTTTCAAATTCACCGTGTCCAATTCCGCTATCATTTCCTCTAAAGTCGGTTCCTGCGCAAGCCACAAATCATATCCGCCCACGCCGCTGTGGTCTCTGATACAAAACGTACAGCAATTTGTGCAACGGTTGGTCACATTCACATATAAGCTGTTGCCCAGTTCATAAAACAGTTGATTTTCCACTGAAATTCCCTTCTTCTCTATTGGTCAATTTGAAACAGGCATTTTGCATTGAACATGGTTGTCTGTTCCACTTCTTCTACCGTTATTCCACGAAATTCTGCAATCTTCTCTGCTACATATTTAACATATCGGCTGTCATTTCGTTTTCCCCTGTGTGGTTCCGGCGTTAAATAGGGGCAATCTGTTTCAATCAGTAACCGTTCCATCGGGACGGATTGTACCACGCCGCACGCTTTTTTGTTGTTTTTAAAGGTAATCGCGCCGCCAAATGCGACATAAAATCCCATTTTCACAATTTCCGCTGCTGTTTCCGCACTGCCGGAAAAACAGTGCATAACGCCGCTGGTGCGCGAAAAATCATATTTTCTTAAAATGTTCAGGCAGTCTTGCATAGCATCTCTGCAATGGATAATAATCGGCAGTTCCAGTTCCTGCGCCAATTCAATTTGTTTTTCAAACCAAACTTTTTGCTTGTCCCGCGGCGAATTGTCATAATAATAGTCCAGACCGATTTCCCCGATTGCCCGCACTTTTTCTTCTCCCGCAAGGTCCTTTAAATCCTGCAAATCCTCGTCTGTCATCTCTTCCACTTCATGCGGATGTACGCCGACCGCCGCATAAATAAACGGATATTTTTTGGCAAGCACTACGCTGCGTCGTGAGGACGGCATATCTGCGCCGACATTCATAATCAGTCCAACACCCGCTTCCGGCATGGCTTCAATGACCTCCATCCTATCTTCCCCAAACCGTTCGTCGTCCAAATGTGCATGAGAATCAAATAGCATTTTCTCTGTTCCTTTCTATATTTCAGGCATAAACAGAACCTCCGGCGACCCTATCTAACGCACGACCGGATATCCTTCTGCTTTCAGCATTTGCCGCACTTTTTCTGCATCATTGCTGCCTTCCAGTCCAATGATAAGCGTTCCGCCGTAATCTTCGCGGCTATTAGAAATATATAGGTTTTTGATGTTGACCTGCATTGCGCTTATCTTTTGCACAATCTCACTCAAAACGCCCACTTTATCCGGCACATCTACCACGCATTCCGTGCTGCGTCCGCCCACTGCCACCGCTTTTTGTGGCAATTTATTACGGTTTGTCTTGGACGCTTGGAAAAATTTCCACACCGCTTCTTTGTCGCTGCCGCCCACAAGCCGCTCATAGGTGCGCAGCGTCTCCTGATATGCCTCCAGCACTTTCAGGATTTTATCCCGATTGCTGAACGAAATATCCGCCCACATTGTGGGGTCTGCCGCCGCAATCCGCGTCATATCTCGAAACCCGCCTGCCGCCAGACGCAAAATACCATCTTTCTCGTCCATTTCCGCCGCCAAATTCATCAGCGCACTGGACAATACATGCGGCACATGGCTCACTGCCGCTACTGCGAAATCATGCACCTCCGGGTCAAGTTCCAGCGGCAGCGCGCCTATTTTTTGCGCAAGTTCCCGCAGCGTCTCTACTGCTTCCACGTCCCTGCCCGGCGTGAGAATATAATAGGCGTTTTCAAACAGACCTTCCTGCGCATAGGGATACCCTGATTTTTCCGAACCTGTCATGGGGTGTCCGCCCACAAACCGAATTTCTTTGGTTTGGGCATACGCCATAATTTCTTGCTTCGTGCTGCCAACGTCGCTGACAATGCAGTGTTTCCCCACATTGCAGGATAAAAAATCAATCCATTTGCGCGTCACGCCCACCGGTGTGCAGACATAAACGATATCGCTAAATTCCATATATCCCTGCCAATCCGTCGCGCCGTTTTTCACAATACCGTCCCGCATGGCTTGTTTAATATAGGTCTCATTCATATCAATGGCATAGACAGTGTCCACTCCCGCGCGCCGCCGCAGCGCCTTTGCAAGAGAGCCGCCAATGAGCCCCAGACCAATAATCGTTACTTTCATTTGTCTTCAATCACCCTTTGGGAATTTCTTTAGCGAACTTCCGCGCCCGACACAATGTCGCCCTCCGGCGCACAAACACATAGTTTATCGCCTTCCGACGCTGCCAAAATCATGCCTTCCGACAGCACGCCGCGCAGTTTCACCGGTTTCAGGTTTGTGACAACAATCACTTTTTGACCCACAAAATCCGCCGGGTCATAATATTTTGCAATCCCCGACACAATTTGCCGCACTTCCTCCCCGATTTTCACCTGAGATACCAGCAGCTTGTCCGCTCCTTCCACTCTTTTGCTTTCTATCACTTCGCCGACTTTCATTTCCACCTTTGCAAAATCATCAATGGTGATATACTCCTGTTTGGATTGTTCCTGCGGCGTTTCCTTCTTTTCTTTTTTCTTTTCTTTCACGCTGCCCGCCAACTCTTCCAGCACCTTTTTTTCATCCAGCCGTTCAAACAATACAGCCGCTTCTCCAACATACATTCCCGCTTTGGTTTTGCCAAATGTTTGAATGCTGTCGAAATCCGTTTCCTGCGCGCCAATCTGCGCCAGAATTTTTTCACTGGTTTCCGGCATAAAGCATCCCAGCAGCACGCCAATAATACGAATAGATTCTATCAAGTGATATAGCACCGTTTGCAGCCGTTGTTTCTGCGCTTCGTCTTTCGCAAGCGCCCACGGCATGGTTTCATCAATATATTTATTGCTTCTGCGCACCAGATTCCAAATTTCTCCAATCGCTTCTGCTGCGCGGTATTCATTCATTTTTTTCGCCATCCCGCTCACCGTTTCCTGTGCGGTCTGTATCAATTCTTTGTCCACCGCTTCCGCTTCTGCCGGCGGCAAAATTTCTCCGTCAAAATATTTATGCACCATTGCCACCGTTCGATTCACAAGGTTACCCAAAGTGTTGGCAAGTTCTGAATTATAACGGGTGATAAAGTTCTCATAAGTGATTGTTCCGTCCTGTGCATACGGCATTTCGCTGAGCAAATAATGCCGGACAGCGTCTACGCCAAAGCGGTTTGCCAAATCATCCGCATAGATAACATTGCCTTTGGACTTACTCATTTTATCCTCGCCAAACAGCAGCCACGGATGCCCAAAAATCTGTTTCGGCAGCGGTTCTCCCAGCGCCATCAACATGATGGGCCAATAAATCGTGTGAAACCGCAAAATATCCTTTCCAATCACATGCACATTTGCCGGCCAATATTTTTTATAGTTTTCTCCGCTTCCGTCGGGGTCATAACCCAGCGCCGTGATATAGTTGGAAAGCGCGTCAATCCAAACATAGATAACATGTCCCTGGTCAAATTCCACCGGAATTCCCCATGAAAACGATGTTCTGGATACGCATAAGTCCTGCAAACCTGGTTTCAAGAAATTGTTGACCATTTCTTTTTTACGCGACTCCGGTACAATAAAATCAGGGTGTTCTTCAATATATTGCATCAGCTTGTCCTGATATTTGCTCATTTTAAAGAAATATGCTTCTTCTTTGGTCTTTTCTACCGGACGACCACAGTCAGGGCAGCACCCGTCTACCAACTGCGTTTCCGTGAAGAATGATTCGCATGGTACGCAATAAAGTCCTTCATATTCTCCTTTATAGATATCGCCTTGGTCATAGAGTTTTTTGAAAATCTTCTGAACGACTTTTACATGGTAATCATCTGTCGTGCGGATAAACTTGTCATATTTACAGTTCATCATATCCCAAATGGTTTTGATTTCACCTGCAATACCGTCTACATATTCCTTTGGTGTAACACCGGCTTCCTCCGCTACCTGCTGAATTTTCTGCCCATGCTCATCCGTTCCGGTTAAGAAGTATACATCATAGCCCATCTGCTTTTTGAACCGCGCAATCGCATCTGTTAAAATAATTTCATAGGTATTACCGATATGCGGCTTTTTTGAGGTATACGTAATTGCAGTTGTGATATAGAATTTCTCCATTTTTTTCGCCCCTTTTTTATCGTATAAAATATCTGTCATAGCATTTTAAAGTATTATATGTAAATCGTGGTATAATAGTCGTTATGCATTTATTATACCATGTACACAAAGTGGACTGGTATAATTTTCGTGCATCGCCGGTTTCGAGCGAAGCGATGAAACGATTCGGCGGCGCTTTTTCGCCCCTGCGCACAGGGGTGGTTCCGAGTCGTATCCCGACGAGGAACTTCCTATATGAATAGTCACGCTGTGACTATTATACCACGATTTACATAGGAAATCAAACATATTTTACAGATTTATCCGATTCTTGGCAAATTCCCAGCAAAATTTTAATTTTTTTTCATTTATATCTTGCTTTTTTTCTGCTTTTATGGTATCATGATATGCTGTAAGCAAAATATGGAGAAGTATCGAAGAGGTCATAACGAGAACGACTCGAAATCGTTTTGTCCGCAAGGGCACGTGGGTTCGAATCCCACCTTCTCCGCCAAAAAAGGACTGCAATTTTGATACAAAGTCGCAGTCCTTTTTCTATATTTAAAATGGTTCGATTTCAGGTCATTTATGTCTTATATACAAAAATAGACCATATCCGCCCTCTTCAAAACAGAAAACGTAATTGGTGGAAATTTTGATATAAAGTATAACATTTTATGCTAAAAAATCAAATATATATCCTGCATTCAACGCTTGCTATAAATAAAGTTAAGCAGCATCTCACTCTGTGAAAGCGTTGTTTATGCTCCGTGTTTACTATACCGCTGAAAGGAGATTTCCTATGAAAAATTTAATCACTTCTCAAGTCGACCCAATAATTAATACAAATACAATCAATAAAGAGATTAACCAAATTTTAAAAGAATCCTTCAAAAGCAGGATAAACGGAAGCTTTTTAATAAAAATCAAAAATAGAGTCATCGCCAAATTTGGCTTACAGCTATTTGAATGCTATCCTAATATTTTTAATCTTTCAACAGTGGTTACAGGCAATGAGGAAACCATTGAATATGATATATGCCGAATAATTATTGGAATACATCGTCATCATTCTATATTTCTCTCAAAAGAAGAAATCTCAGGCAATGAAAAAAACGAAACCTATCAACAACAGTTGGTTGAAGAAACAATAGAAAAAATGAAACTTCATCAATACGGAAGCACATTTTATCGAAAAAAGCAACTGTTAACCGGTGATGAATTTCTATATTTTCCTGTACCATATGAACTATTTGCCCTGTGCATGAAATCTATTGAATTGCTGCATAGCAGTTCTAATGATTTAGCTGTTCATTACGGCGATATCATAAATACCGCTTTATCCGCACTAACCTTGATGGAAAACAATTTTTTCAGCAATGCATATCCTTTGTGCCGCGTAATGATTGAGTTATACATAAAAACGCTTATTTTGCAAAAACATCCTGAAGCCATAGAATCCTATTTGACATTCATTGGGTATGAAATTGAACAATCTTGTTGCAGTCAAAAATATCCCGAGGAATTCAATAATTTATATAACCAAAGAAAATATCAGCCATCTAAAAACAAAGTTCACTTTCTTCATTATGGTTGGCTTGACAACATAAACGCTTACAATCTTCAAACAAAAAACAGATATTCGATAAACGGAATTTTTGATTATCTAATGTGCGAAACCAACAATGTACAATCTGATACCTTGCAGAAGATAAAGCAATTATATAAGATGTGTCATGGATATGCTCATGGAAGTGTCAGACATGTTAAATATCCCTTACTGCAATATTTTGAGATATCTATGATGATTTATTATGTTGTAAAAAATAGTTTCTCTAAGATTTGTAATGCAGATACTATTGACATTTGTAATAACGACCCAAATATCATGGATATTTTAGATCGGGATTTTAAGATTCTTGAAGAACAATACCGCAACCGTTCAACCGAAAATTTTGATTTGTATTATAATATGCACTAACCATTGTAAGCAGCAAAAACTATACATCAGTATTGTCCCCAACATGTTTAGTTTTCGCATGGCTTTATTCATTTTTCATCATAACCACAACTTCAATTTGCACTGTCAAACGGCATATCTAAAAGAAAATACCGCCTTAACAGAAGACCAAATTTTAAGCCTCATGG
>CAMNSU010000007.1 GCA_946555455.1 uncultured Clostridia bacterium
TGTTATGCAATGAACAAAGAGAAAGACCGAACGCTCCACATTCGTTCGGTCTTTCATTTTTTTATAAGGAAAAATAGGGGGATACAAGACGCAAAACAGTAGAATTATTTTGGGGAAAGGAAAAACGGAAGGTCAGCTAAGGAAAAGTAGATTTTATAGAGAGTGCGCTTTTTTATACAAAGCGTATTTTTTATGTATCTATAAAAGAAGCATATACACGGAAGCAGAGATGTTTTAGCGTGATTTTGCGGCAAGTGCCGTATGGAACCATGAAATTTGTTCATCTACTTGCTGTAAATGCTGCTGCAACACCTGTAATTCATTCAAAATCTTTGCGCGGTGTTGTAAAAACAGTTCCAGTTGGTCGGATAACGATTCCTCACCAAGAGAACAGAGGTCAAAAAAATGCCGGATTTCCCGAATGGTCATACCGGTGTTTTTCAGACAACGCACCGTTTCAATCCGTGATAGGTCTGTATCCGTGAAATATCGAATTCCCTTTTCTGTGCGCCCGGGAGAGAGCAGCCCCTCCTTGTCATAATAGCGAAGAGTGAACGCGGTTAAATTGGTTTTTTTTGCGGCTTCAGAAATGGAATAATACATGGTAGTTCACCCACTTTGCGTTTTTTCTCAGAGTACCACGAAACCACTGTATTGTCAATCAGAAACCGGAAAAAATAATTCACAAATTTTAAGTGAAATTACTGGTAATTCTGATTGAAATTTTTTTCAGAAACCCCCTTGACTTAGAGTGTACTGTAAGGTTTACAATAGGGAAACATCCTAAAAATCAGGGAGAAAAAGGGGGCGGTTTGAATGGTAAAAGATTTGACAACGGGCAGTCCGGCGAGACGGATTGTACTTTTTACCATTCCGATGATGTTGGGAAATTTGTTTCAACAATTATATAACATGGCAGACACATTAATTGTTGGGAGAACCATTGGGGTGCAGGCGCTCGCGGCGGTGGGCTGCACAGGCAGCATTATTTGGCTGATTATTGGGTTGGCGCAGACCATTACCTATGGATTTTCCCTTGTCACAGCGCAGCATTTCGGCGCGCATGACGCAGCGCGTGTGCGCAGAAGTTTTGCAACCAGTCTGGTAATCAGTATGACGCTTGCGATTTTGCTCACGCTTGTCAGCGTACCTATGACAACGACGATTTTAAAGTGGATGCATGTGCCGCCGGAAATTTTACAGCAGGCGCATCACTATCTGATCGTGATATTCAGCGGGATTGCCGCGTCAGTGTTGTTCAACCTGTTTTTTAACATGATACGGGCGTTGGGCGACGGCAAGACCCCGCTGTTATTTTTGGGTATCACTTGTTTGCTGAACATTGCGCTGGATTTTTTATTCATTTTGCGGTTCAACATGGGCGTGGTGGGCGCGGGTCTGGCAACAGTGGTATCCCAAGCGATTTCAGGCATTTTATGTATTTTTTATATCAGGAAAAAGCTGCCAGGATTGCAGCTGCAAAAGGAAGATTGGAGAATCACGCCGCAAGATGTGAAGGTGCACCTAAAAGTAGGACTGCCGGTAGGATTCCAAAATTCCATTATTGCGATAGGTGCTTTGGCACTGCAAATTGCGTTTAATCAGTTGGGCGCGGGGGCGGTCACAGCGTATACGGTACAAGCAAAAATCGGGAGTTTCGCTACGTTGCCGCTGAATGCATTTGGTACGTCTATGGCGACCTACGCGGCGCAAAACTACGGCGCGTGCAATCTGGAGCGAATTCGCCGTGGGGTGCGTCAATGCATGGCAATGACAATTCCGATGGCTGTGTTGCTCAGTATTACAATTATTTTGGCAGGACGACCGCTCGCATGGATATTTTTAGGCAGCGGTGAGGAAGCAGTTTTTGCGCTGGTGCAAAAATATTTGCGAATGGTCTGCCCGTTTTATCTTGGTCTGCAGGCATTGTTGGTCTATCGCGGCGTATTGCAGGGACTCGGAAAAGGGTTGGTACCAACCATTGCAGGAGTCATGGAGTTGGTCGGAC
The DNA here is from genome assembly GCA_946555455.1 of uncultured Clostridia bacterium. Classification (GTDB taxonomy): domain Bacteria; phylum Bacillota; class Clostridia; order RUG12999; family RUG12999; genus JAAWTG01. The sequence goes on from CAMNSU010000007.1 coordinate 2,009, forward strand.
GCTTTGTCGGCGCGTTGGTTTTGGTGCGGATATATGGGTTTGCCGGTGCATGTATTGCAGAACCGGCAGCATGGCTTGGCGCCGCGGTTCCGGTTGTCATTTCCTATTACTATACCATGCGGGAACTGCGTTGGCGTATGCAAGTTGGAAAAAATGCTGTCCTGTTGCTGCCCGGAAATATTGCTGAATGTGCAGAGGGAACAGTAGCGGCGGGGGGACAGAACAGCGGGGAAAAGGCGATGGATAATGAAGTAATAGAAGATAACGGAATATAGATAGAATAAAAGTAAAACAGCCGAAGCGGGAATATTCCCGCTCCGGCTTTGTCTGTTCGTCCGGAAAAGGATTTTAAGCCTGTTCCGACGGAACGGTTTGTGACCGTTTTTCCAGTTCCGCCAGTTTATCCTCCAAAAATTTAATCCGAATTTTTAATTTTTCCAGTTCCAAATTTTCAGGAACAGCCGCTTGTTTGCCGGAAAAACGGCAAATTTCATCGCTCAAATTGACCGTGGCGTTGCTGCTTGCAGCAGGTGCAGCACAAGCGGCGGACGCTGCTGCCTGTTGCGGCGCGGCGGACGGCTGCTCGGTCTCTTCATATAAAAAGGTCATTTGGCTGCCTGAAACATCCTGCAATGTGGCAGCGGGACTTTTGAGCCATGCAAGCTGTGTTTGCGGCGGCACCTCCTGTTTTTGAGAGGAGAGGTTTTGCAGCGTGATATGGAAGATGGTGCTGTCCTGTAAAAAAGAAACCTTTAATCCGTTTTCGTCTTTCCAAAGGACGGGACGCGTTTGGTTTGTGCAATATTGGTAAATGCAAAACGGTTTTCCTTCCGGCGGACAATAGACAAGGGCGTTGCTGTTTTTGTCCTTTGCAAGATAAGAGATGTGCAGTCCGTCGTCATAGAGACAACTGGGATATTTGGTGCCGATTGATTTTTGATCCAGCGTCACAGTTTCGCTGAGCGATTTGCTGCTCCAAATCAGCCGGCGCGTTAAAACATTGCCAAACGGAGAGATATATGTAATTAAAATATCTCGGTTGTCAGGGTCGGTGCAAATGGAAAAGGGCGCGTCCAAATTGCTGCACGCGTCAATGAAAAAAGGTTTGCCGTCACCGGACAAAAACGAAAGATAGAATAGTGTGCGTGCATTTTGTGTGACGGTGTAAAACAGAACGGGTATATTCCCATGCAGCATTAAATGAAAATTGCGCGCGCCGCAAACGGATTGCAGTGGGACAATATCAAAGGCGTTTTGAAAAAAACGTGCAAGATAGGTAGCAGAGGGGTTGCAATAAACAATATAAACGGTGTCGTTTGCGCTAATAGCTGCGTCAAAAGATGGGTAACAGTCGTGGCTTAGCTCTTTTTGGAACTGATTGGTTGTCAAGGTGAGCGTAGAACCACGCATTTCGAGATGAATATCGCCGTGGCGGGTGGTGTTCAGAATGATTTTTTGACTCATGGAAATCCCTGCCTTTCACTGATTCCTTCAATAGTTATCTTATGAAGAGAAAAGAGAGGGTATACCGCAGGGAAATGAAAATTATAGGAACATAAAAAGCCGTGTAACATATTATAGTAGTGAAACAGCATAAAATTCTATAGATACCGGGCACGGAGGCTCTGAAAACAGAAAACAGTCCATGTTGCTTGCCAAACTGGGAAACGGTAAGGGTTTCATTAAAAAAAGGAGGTTAAACAATGGCGGAAACAAAAAATTGCAATAATTTGAATGAAGCTGTGTGTATACAAACAGATAAAATTTATGACTCGTGCAGAGAAAAAGAGTGTCTCGAAAACTTAAGAGTCTATTTTTCGGAAAGTGCACAGAGTGTGATTGACCGCGCAACGTCTGTCCGGTTTAAAAAAGCAGAAATCATTTGCTGTAGTTCAGACGTAGAAGAGGTTGGATTCAACCGCGGATTCTTCAGCGTGGATATTAAATTCTATTTCAAGATATTCTTAGAAGCCTGCGGCTGCGGCGGACGTCCGATTGAAATAGAAGGACTTGCTACATATTATAAAAAAGTGATATTGTTTGGCTCAGAAGGAAGCGCGTTTACGTTTACCTCTGACATGGACACGAATTTCTGTGATTGTATGCGGCCGGAGAAAAACAATCTGCCCAAAGCGGTGATTGAAACGGTGAATCCTGTTGCCTTGGGCGCAAAAATCGTAGATGTATGCTGTGACTGTTACTGCGGAGAAGAATCTGTTAGTGTGGCGAGCTGCGGCTGCTGCGATATCAACGATATCCCGGGCTGCATTTGTAACCTGTTTGACGGACCGGTTGGCAACTATGACTGCAAAAAACGCATTTATGTAACGCTGGGAATTTTCGTGATTGTTCGTCTGCAAAGAAGCGTGCAACTGCTGATTCCTTGCTATGACTTCTGCATTCCGGAAAAAGAATGTATTGAACAGCCGGAGGACGATCCGTGCAAACTGTTTGAAAAAATTAAATTCCCTGTGGACGAATTTTTCCCACCCAGCAGCTATATGGCGCAAAACGATTGTGACTGCGGCTGCAAATAAGAATATAACCATAAAAGACCGGAACAATACTGTTCCGGTCTTTTGAAATTTCAAAAGATTTTATCCCAAGTCGCTATTTCACTGCTCTGGTTGCAATGAAACAGGGAATGTTCATTTGGTGCAAACGCCCGTCGCCGTTGGTATCTTCATATAAATCTGTTAATCGAAATCCCGCTTCAAGCTGACCGCCTATCTGTTCTTCTAAGGTATGGGAAAACTGCACGCCGTCATTGTCTTGCTCCAATTGTTTCATTTGTTCTGTGTTTTTTAGTGGGTTAAACGGCAATGAATTTACCACCTCTGTTTCATCATCACCGGCAAATAAAAAGTTGATTCCGTTGTCCATTCCTGCAAGAAGTATGCCGGAGCGTTTTAATACACGGTAGCATTCCTGCCATATCGGCTTTACTTCCTCAACATAGCAATTTGCTACAGGGTGAAAGATAATATCGAAAGATTCATTCTCAAAAGGCAGCTTTTTTGTCATGTCTCCTCTGATAATTTCAATATTGTATTGCTCCCTTCCCGCAACGAGTCTTTCACTGTTTATCTGTTCTTCGGAATAATCAAGTACGGTACATACTGCGCCGAGAGCAGCAAAAATCGGCATTTGCTGTCCGCCGCCGCTCGCTAGTCCTAATATTTTTTTGCCTTTTAAGTTGCCAAACCATGCGTGAGGGACATATTTTGTCGGCGTCAATTTTACGTTCCATACGCCATTTTGTGCAGCTTCATAAGTAGAATGGTCAATCGGTTTTCCCCATTCCCAGCCATTTTTGACCCACCTGTCAATTGTTTTTGCATTGATATCCTGATATGACATCGTATCCCTCCTTACATAACAGCGCCCGCAGACAAATTTTTTGCGGTTAAAATATATTCTATATATTTCCGTACCGAAGGCGAGTATGCCACCCCCAAGCGCTCCGCTTTTTTAAAAAAAAGTCGCCGCAAGCGATATGAAGCTTGCGGCGACGTGGTGGAGACAACTGGAGTCGAACCAGTGACCTCCTGCATGTCAAGCAGACACTCTAACCAGCTGAGCTATGCCTCCATAAAGTTTTTACAAACAAAATTATAGCATAGAAAAGGGCAGGTGTCAATTGTTTATTATATTTTTTGTTTTCAGCGCGCGCATAGCGTTTAAAATCGCTATCACAGAGACGCCGACATCTGCGAAAACGGCTTCCCACATGTTTGCCATGCCGAGTGCGCCGAGAAGCAAAACCAAAAGTTTCACGCCTAAGGCAAAGACAATGTTTTGCCGCACAATGCGCAGCGTTTTTTGAGAAATTTTCATGGCAACAGCGATTTTGGAAGGACTGTCGTCCATGAGCACCACGTCTGCGGCTTCAATGGCGGCGTCGGAACCAAGCGCGCCCATTGCAATACCGATATCCGCGCGGGACAATACAGGCGCGTCATTGATACCGTCGCCGACAAATGCCAGTTTGCCGCGCGGCGTTTTTTCCTGCAGCAGTTTTTCCACTTGTTCCACTTTGTCTGCCGGAAGAAGCTGCGTATAAACAGCGTCCAGTCCGAGTTGCTGCGCGACTTGTTCGCCGACCGCTTTGGAATCGCCGGTCAGCATAACAGTTTTGCGGATTCCCTGTTTTTTCAGCGCGCGCACAGCGTCCGCGGCATCTGCTTTGATTTCGTCGGAAATCACAATATGACCGGCATAACGGCTGCCGACAGCCACATGAACAATGGTGCCGGTATGATGGCAGTCACGCCACGCCGCGCCGATTTCTTTCATTAGTTTATCGTTGCCGGCATAGACTGTCACGCCGTCTACGACAGCGCGGACGCCGCGACCTGCCAGTTCCTCCGAATCGGTGACGCGTGCAGCGTCAAGCGGCTGTCCATATGCCGCTTTGAGCGACAGGGAAATGGGATGGTCGCTGTAGTGTTCCGCCAGTGCGGCAAATTCCAAAAGCTGCGATTCCGAAATATCGTCCGGATGGATTGCAGTTACCCGAAACGTGCCATGCGTCAGCGTTCCGGTTTTGTCAAACACAATAAGTTCCGTTTGCGCCAATGCTTCCAGATAATTGCTGCCTTTCACCAAAATACCGCATTTGGACGCGCCGCCGATACCGCCGAAAAAGCTGAGCGGCACAGAAATCACGAGTGCACAGGGGCAGGAAATGACCAAGAAAATGAGCGCGCGCTGTACCCAATCGCCCCAGCCGCCGCCAAGAAAGAGAGGCGGCAACAGTGCAAGCAACGCCGCGAAAATAACGACCACCGGCGTATAATAACGGGCAAATTTCGTAATAAAATTCTCGCTTTTCGCTTTTTTACTGCTGGAGTTTTCCACCAAGTCCAGAATTTTAGAGACAGTAGATTCTCCAAATACACGGTTCACACGAATGCGCAGTAGCCCGCTTTGGTTGATACAACCACTGATCACATTGTCGCCCGGCTGCACATCGCGCGGCAGGGATTCGCCGGTCAGCGCAGAGGTGTTGAGGGCGGAAACACCGTCCAGCACAACGCCGTCCAGCGGCACTTTTTCGCCGGGCTTGACCACAATCGTGTCGCCGACAGCAATTTCGTTTGGGTCAACCTGTTTGAGTTCGCCGTTCACTTCTATGTTCGCATAGTCAGGACGAATGTCCATCAATGAGGCAATCGACTTGCGCGAACGTCCCACGGCATAGCTTTGAAACAGTTCGCCGATTTGATAGAACAACATCACGGCAACGCCCTCGGGATATTCTCCTAGGAAAAACGCACCAACGGTGGCAAGCGCCATGAGAAAGTTTTCGTCAAAAATTTGTCCGTGCGCTATATTGCGGACAGCGCGCCACAAAACGTCCCAGCCAACAAGCGCAAACGGCGCCAGAAACAACAGCAGCCGAAGGAATCCTTCCGCCGGAATGCACAGAGCAACGGTAAACAGCGCAGCGGCGGCAATAATGCGCAGCAGCATCTTTTTTTGTTTTCGATTCATGGAACACACCTCATTTCTATAAAAATACGTTAAAGAACGATGGTGCAGTCCGGTTCCACTTTGCGGCAAACCTTGACGACTTCTTTCATGATTTCATCAAAACGGTCGTCTGCTGCTTCCAGCGTGAGTTTTTGTGAGAAAAAACTCACAGAAGCGTCCTGTACGCCGTCAATTTTTTGAATTGCCGTTTCCATTTTTGCCGCGCAGTTGGCGCAGTCGAGGTCTATCATTTTAAATTGCTTTTTCATCAAAAAACATCCTTTCTGTTTGAAATGCATTATTCCGCCAAATGTTCCATACCCTGATTGATAATGGTATGCACATGGTCGTCCGCCAAAGAATAGAACACGGTTTTTCCCTCGCGGCGGTATTTGACGAGTTTGCTTTGTTTGAGTGCGCGAAGCTGGTGCGAAATGGCGGACTGCGTCATATTCAAAAGCTGGGCAATGTCGCAGACACACATTTCAGATTCAAACAAAACATATAAAATTTTGATACGCGTGGAATCTCCAAAGATTTTAAACAACTCCGCAAGGTCATATAGAATCTCGTCATCCGGCATGTTTTGATTCACCTGCGCAATGATTTCGTCATGCGCATGAATATATTCGCAGCGTTCCACGTCATTTTGAGCAGACATGATATCACATTCTTTCATATGAATTATTGTTCATATATTATTATATGCAAAATGAAGAATTTTGTCAATACTTTTTTCACAAGATTTTCAAAAAATTTCAAAAAAGGTATTGACTTAAAGTTAACTTTAACTTGTATAATGGTGTCAATAAGAGCAAAACTTTAATACGTTTTATTGCGGAGGAATTTCAATTTCATGTGGATTGGAAGGAGGAAATACAAACTGTGGAAATTACAACATCTAACACAACACAAACGACAAACTTGGAACATCAAACAACGGCAGAAACCGCTCCGGTGGTCTATATGACAACGAAAATCACGCCGGAAGCCATGATGGAAATCTACGGAAAACTGGATAAAAAAGTGGAAGGCAAGGTAGCCGTGAAACTTTCCACCGGCGAAGCGGGCAATACGCATTACTTAGACCCGAATCTCATCAAAGACTTGGTGCAGTCGGTAAACGGAACCATTGTGGAATGCAACACTGCCTATGGTGGTTCCCGCGCAAGCACGGCAATGCACAAACAAGTTGCCGACGACCACGGTTTCACTGCGATTGCTGATGTGGACATCATGGACGAAAACGGCGACATTTCCATTCCGGTAACGGGCGGCGACAATCTCAAGGAAAACTTTGTCGGTGCGCATCTTGCAAACTATGACAGCATTTTGTGCCTGTCCCATTTCAAAGGTCATGCCATGGGCGGTTTTGGCGGCGCGATTAAAAACATGTCGATTGGTATTGCGTCAAGTGAAGGGAAAGGCTGGATACACACGGCAGGGAAATCGAAAACGGACATCTGGGGCGGCGTGCAGGACAATTTTCTGGAAGCAATGGCGGAAGCAACCAGAGCGGTAGTGGATTATATGGACGGAAAAGTTGTCTATATCAACGTGATGAATCACCTGTCCGTGGACTGCGACTGTGACGGCAATCCTGCAAAACCGGAAATGGACGACGTGGGCATTTTGGCATCGACCGACCCTGTTGCATTAGACCAGGCGTGCGTGGACATTGTCTATCACACCGACCGCGCACAAAGCGGCGCATTGATTGAGAGAATGGAATCCAGAAACGGAATGCATACGCTGGAGCAGGCAGTGAAAATGGGACTTGGCAGCAGAAGCTACAGACTGGTAGATATAGACTAGGCGTTGATACAGGTATTGACAAGACGCTGAAAAAATTTGACATTGCTATGTTCTTAGAGGTATAATAAAAAGGTAATTATTTTAAAACACAGGAGGAACATATAATGGCATGTTTTGTAGTACCAACAGCAGAGGCAATCGTTACGACGATTGTTCAGAAAAAAGTTGACAAAAAAGCAAAAAGAGAAAACACGGAAATCAAAAATCCGTTTTTGAAAAAGATGAATTGGCTCAACACCATGTTGTGGGGCGGCAGCGCACTGCTGGCGTTTGAACACGTGTGGCACGGCGAAGTGACGCCATGGTTCCCGTTTTTGACCAATGCGGCAAATCCGGCGGACGCAGCGGCAATGCTGTTTGAAATGGCGACCTCCGGCGTGGCAATGGCGGCGCTGGTGACTGCGGTATGGGTGGGGCTTGTCGTGGTGACAAACGCGCTGGAGAAAAAGCCGTTTGCGGCAAACGCAGGAGGAACAGAATCATGACATTGCTGATAACGGTTTTTGCAGCGGTGACCGCAACAATCCTTTGGTATCAGTACGCAAACAGCAATAAAAAATTGGGAATGCTGGCGTTGATGTATTGGGGCGCGGCGCTGATGTGGTTTGTGGACGCTGTGGCGGAATATATAGAAGTAGGCGCAGCATATTTCACGCCCGCGCCGGCGGATTTGCTGAGTGATGCATACCTCGGTTTGTCCGTGGTTGCGCTGGGACTTGTTATTTGGCTCGCCCGGCTGCTGGTAAAAGACCCGGACGGCACCTTGCGCGCGGCACTGGCAAAAAAGAAATAGAACAGGCGCTGTTTTGGCAAGCACAATAGAATTCTATTTTAAACGTAAAGGAGATTTTTAGAATGACGAATACAAGAACACTCGTAAAACCACGTCTTTCAGTGAAAGCGCAAATCATAGCGACAATTTCAGCGATTGTGGCGGCAGTTGCCGTTCCGCAGCTGCTTCATGTCATGGGCGCCGTTTCCGGTTTGGGAACCGCGCTGGGCGAAACATTTTTACCCATGCACCTGCCAATTTTGTTGGTAGGACTTTTGGCAGGACCTTATGCCGGAGCAATCGCGGGACTGCTGGGGCCGCTTGCAAGTTTAGGACTTTCCGGTATGCCGGTGGTTACCATGCTGCCGTTCATGATGATTGAACTGTGTGCATATGGACTGTTTGCGGGACTGCTGAGAAACGTCAACATGCCGACCGTGGCGAAAGTGTTGGGCGTGCAGATTGCCGGACGGCTGGTTCGGGCGGCGGCGATTTTGACCGCTGTTTATGCATTTGGCAACGCGTCAGTGAACGTGGCGGCTATTTGGATGAGCAGTGTAACAGGTATCTTTGGGATTGCACTGCAATTGGTATTGATTCCGCTGATTACTTACCGCGTAGAAAATTTGAAAAAATGAAAAACGATTTAGAAAAAGCAAAAGAACTTTTGTCGCGCGGCGGATATACCTGCGTTTTGTGCAAAGGCGAAACGGTTTATACCGCCACAGAACGCGGCGTGAAACCGCTGGTCGACTGGATTTTGGAACATCAGGAGACGGCGGGCTTTTCTGCGGCGGATAAAGTGGTGGGGAAAGCGGCGGCGCTGTTGTATGTACGTATGGGCGTTGCGGCGGTATATGCCAAAGTAATGAGCCGCGCGGCAGCCGAAACACTGCAAAAGTGCGGCATTGCGGCAGTCTATGACGTTATGACGGAAGCGGTGCGAAACCGTGCGGGCACGGGTCTGTGCCCAATGGAGCAAACCGTGACGGATATTGAGGAACCAAACGCGGCGCTGGATGCCATCCGCGCGAAAATGAAACAGATGAGTGAACAACTGAAATAACCGAATATAGAGAGGTTAGGCATATTCGACTTTTGTTTGCCTATGCAGGGCAGTTTGTGGATAGAAAGGTCGGTGACAGTTTCATGAAAATCATTGAAGAAAGTATTTTTCCGATAGGAAAGAAAAATGATGCATTTGCGGACTATTTTGTGGGACAGAGTTATCTTGCCATGCTGTCGACAGAACAGGTAGCGATTGGCAATGTCACGTTTGAGCCCGGCTGCCGTAATAATTGGCACATTCATCACGCCAAAAGCGGCGGCGGACAGATTTTGCTGGTGACAGCGGGCAGAGGATATTATCAGGAATTTGGGAAAAAGCCCATGGAAATCCATGTAGGTGATGTGATTAACATTCCTGCGAATGTGAAGCATTGGCACGGCGCAGCGCCGGATAGTTGGTTTCAGCATTTGGCGGTGGAGGTGCCGGCAGTGGAAGGACGCACGGAATGGTGCGAACCTGTGAGCGACGAGGAATACCATGCGTTGAAATGAGACAGGGCAACTTTATATGAAAACATGACCTGTTTGGACGGAACTCATGTTTGCCTGCAAAACATGAAAATATGAGTTTTTGTTAGAAGGCAAAGTGGTATTTGATGATTTAAGTAGTGTCTCAAACATGATAATAAAAAGTAAAACCGGTTGGCGTCTGCTGCATGGCAGATATCAACCGGTTTTGTATGAATTTCTATTTCGAAAGGGAAGTATTCTTTTGAAAAACGGCAGAAAACGAATCTAGATGACCGGAACAAGGTCATTTCACTGCTTCCGCCGGTTTCAGTTTTTTGAAAACAGAGCGCAGATTCTGCGGCAAATCTTGTTCGCTGATATCTTTTAAAACCTCTGTGGTGCCGGCTTTTTTGGCCATTCCATAATACCAGCATTTATAGTCTATCACATCCAGCGTGTTTTGCAGTTCGCGCATTTGTTCTTCCACGACGGCGCGCTGTTTTTGAAACAGAGCAAGACGGGCGTCAATGGTGCTGTCGCCCTGCGCCGCCATATCCAAAAATGTTTTGATATCTTTCAATGACATACCTGTTTTTTTCAAACATTCAATGATATTTAAGCATTCAATGTCAACGTCTTTGAACATGCGCACACCGCCGCCGGAGCGTTCCACAAACGGCAATAGCCCTTCTTTGTCATAGTAGCGCAGCGTTGACGGCGCAACGCCTATCAATTTGGCTGTTTCTCCGACTGTATAAGTCATAATCATACCCCGCTTGATATCAGTAAATTTTCCGAATCGTTTTGTAAACAGTATTTTCCTATAAGGGCTGCCCGCTCGCAGCGATTCCCCTTTGGAAACCGTTTTTTTCGATACATTTGATACTTTTATTATAGCGGAAATAGGAGGAAATGTCAACGATAGCCGCCTATTCCTTTAAGGCATAAGATGTTTGCGCCATGCATGGAAAATTCCGTCCGAAAATCAACAAGTAGTCGCGCACTTTTATATTAAAAAAAGAGACCCATGTCGGCGAAGAAAACCGGCACGGGTCAGACTGATACAATGGCTAGTATACTATAGTGTTTTAGAAAAGTCAATAGATGTCATAGAATTGTAAAATAAAAGAAAAACAGTTTTCATAGTTCCCTTGGCAGGGCGGCATGTTTTTATGAAAAACAGCGTGCATTTTGCGGCAGAGAAAAAAATATCTCTTGCACATTTCTAAAAACGTGATACAATAGATGTAGAGGGTGATAGTCACAGAGCGGAACAGCTTTCAAAAAGGGCGGTGAGCGAATGGAAAAAAAGCAGCTTCAGGATTATATGCGCGGTGAGGAAACCATTTTCATGAACCGTTTTGTGGAGCCGGTTGTTCAGCCGCCGCATACGCATGGGTTTCTGGAACTGGAATATGTGATTTCCGGCGAAGGGATTCATCAGGTGGGCGGCGCGGAAATTCCGGTCAGCAGCGGGTATGCGTTTTTCACCAATTTCGGCACGCCGCACTGCTTTTTATCTGCAGACGAAAACAATCCCATCACGCTCTACAATTGCGTGTTTACGCCGGAATCCCTAAAAGGCGCGGGTCTGGATTTCCGGGAGTTCGCCGCAGTGGCAAACGACATGCTCTATCAAATTATTTTTCCGCAGGAATTTAAAAACACGCCGTTTCTTTCGGTGTTTGACGGCGATTTAAAACTCAAACGGCTTTTTGAAACCATGTATCAGGAATATACACAGGCGCAGGGCGGTTATAACAGCGTGCTGCTGGGGTGTCTGATGCAGCTTTTGGTGTATTTCATGCGTGGGTATGAACGTCAAAACGTCGCGGTGAACCATGCGAAAGCGGCGCAGGCAAAATATATCGCCGGCGTGATGAAATATATTGAAAACAACTATGCGGAAAAAATTTCTCTGCAAGAGCTGGCGCGGATTGCCCTGCTCAGCCCCAACCATTTATGTAAAGTCTTTAAAGAAGCGGCGGGAATCACTGTTTCGGAATATATTCAAAAACTGCGTCTGGATAAGGCGTGCAGACTGCTTTCGGATACCGACATGACGCTGGCGGAAATTGCCGTTGAAGTGGGGTATCAGGACGTGGGCTATCTGCGGCGAATGTTCAAAAAAGAACTGGGACAAACGCCGTCAAAATACCGCGCGCAAAAAACGGAAAATCAACATGGCACATCGTAAGATAGTGCCTTTTTTCTTTGCCCTGAATTTGTTACAATCTAAGTAGAAAATTCCCCGCGGAGCGCGCGCCGATGTGAAGGGGAATGCGTAAAATGAACGGAAAATGCCAAAGGAGATGGGGATTTATGCTGCATTGCAAAGAGTTATGCTGTGAGTATTTGACGGACCCAATCGGCATTGACGAACCGCTTCCGCGTTTTGGCTGGAAGCTGGGGAGCGACAGGGAAAACGTTTTGCAAACCGCCTATGAAATCAAGGTGGACGGTATGTGGGAAAGCGGCAAAGTGGCAAGCGGCGAGAGCGTTCATATTGTCTATGACGGTGCGCCGCTGCAACCGTTTACGCGTTACCGGTGGTCGGTGCGCGTGTGGGACAATCACGGAGAAGTGTCTGATTGGTCGCAGGGCAGCTTTGAAACCGGGCTGATGGACAGCAGCAACTGGACGGCAAAATGGATTGCGGCAGGAGATAGCAATGATGACATTTTGCCGACATTTCAAAAAACATTTTCATTGGAGGGAACTGTAGAGACGGCACGTATCTATGCAACTGCGCTGGGTGTTTACGAAATCACGTTGAACGGACAGCGTGTGGGAGACGCTTGGCTTGCGCCCGGTTTCACGTCGTATCACAAACATTTGCTCTATCAAACCTATGACGTCACTGCGCTGCTGCAAGCGGAAAACACACTTTGTATCACGCTGGGCAAAGGCTGGTGCTGCGGACGACTGGGCTGGAAGCAGGAACGGAATTTGTTTGGGTGTACGCCGGGCGTGCTGGCACAACTGCGGCTGGAAAAAGCGGACGGGACGGTTCAAACGGTTGCAACCGACGAAACATGGCAGTGGGCGCAAAGTCCCTATCGGTTTTCGGATATCTATGACGGTGAGACCTATGACGCGCGGTTGGAGGAAGAAAACAGCCGCAAACGGCAGCCGGTGCACCTGCCGGACTATCCGGTTTCCCATATTTACGCACAAATGCATGAGCCGGTGCGTATCACCGAACATTTACAGCCTGTGCAGATTATCAAGACGCCCAAAGGGGAAACGGTGATTGATTTCGGACAAAACATGGTGGGCTGGGCACAGGTGCAAGTGCACGGACAGCGTGGCGAGCGTGTTTTGCTGTCCTTTGGCGAGGTGCTGGACAAGGACGGTAATTTCTATAACGAAAACTACCGTACGGCGAAAAACCGTGTGGAATACATATTAAACGGCAATGGAGAGGAATGCTGGCACCCGCATTTCGCGTTTCAGGGATTCCGATATGTGCGTGTGGAGGAATTCCCATGCGAAGTTCGGTTGGAACATTTCACGGGCGTGGTAATCCATTCCGACATGAAACGGACAGGCAATTTTTCCTGCGGCAATGCGGAAATGAATCAATTGTTTCAAAACACCATGTGGGGACAGCGCGGCAATTTTGTTGACGTGCCGACCGATTGTCCGCAGCGGGACGAACGTCTGGGCTGGACAGGGGACGCGCAGGTGTTTATCAAAACCGCTGCGCTGAATTATGGAGTTGCACCGTTTTTTGAGAAGTGGCTCACAGATTTGAGAAGTGACCAATGGGAGAACGGCGGTGTGCCGATTGTGATTCCAAGTGTTGCGGGAGATGTAACCTCCAGTGCATGGAGCGACGCGGCAACGATTTGTCCCTGGGAACTCTACCGTGCTTATGGCGACAAGCGCGTTTTGGAACGGCAATATGACAGTATGCGAGCGTGGGTGGACTATATCCGTGCGCAGGGCGAAGAAGAATATTTATGGAATACCGGATTCCACTACGGTGATTGGCTGGCGCTGGACGCGGCGGAGGGGTCTTATAGCGGACGCACCGCGACAGATTTTATTGCAACCGTATTTTTTGCGCATTCTGCGAAACTGCTCTATCAAGCCGCGGAGGTTTTGGGAAAAACAGAGGACGCAAAGACATATCAGCAGTTATATGACAATATCCGCCGGTGTTTCGGGGAGGAGTTTGTAACGCCGCGCGGCAGATTGACGGAGGATACCCAGACGGCTTACGTGTTGGCGCTGCACTTTGATTTGGTGGAAAACCGGCAGCGGGCAATCGAACGTTTGGCGGAACTGGTACGCGAAAACGATAACAAGCTGACAACCGGATTTGTAGGAACGCCGTATCTTTGCCATGCTTTAGCGGACAACGGGCAGGCGGAACTGGCATATTCTTTGGTGCTGCAAACAGAATATCCCTCGTGGCTGTATTCCGTCCGGCAAGGTGCGACCACCATTTGGGAACATTGGGACGGTATCAAGCCGGATGGAAGTTTTTGGAGTACGGATATGAATTCCTATAATCACTATGCCTATGGCGCTGTTGTGGATTGGCTGTATACCAAGGCAGCGGGCATTCACTATGATGAAACGGCGCCCGGCTACAAAAAAATCCGATTCCGCCCTGTGCCGGACAAACGCTTCGGCAATGTGGAGGCGTCTGTGGATACTGTCTATGGAATGGTGGAATCCACATGGCGGTATGAAGGAGAACAGATTCGCTTCACAGTGACGGTACCGCCCAATACCACGGCAGTATTTGAAACGCCAGATGGGAAACAGACAGAACTTGGTTCGGGTACACATCAAATTTTGATATGATTTTAATGGATAGGAGGAGAAAATTATGCTCGGTAAAACGGAATGGGCAATCGGCGACGGGTTTATGAGCGAGACTAGCTGCGGCGGCTATGACAGTCATGAAGCTGTTTGTGTGCTGAATCTTTCGGATAAACCGGCGGCTATTGCCATCACAGTCTATTTTGAGGACAGCGAACCGCTGACCGGATTCACTGCCCACTGCGGCGCGGCGCGGACGAATCACATTCGGCTGGACAAAATCAAAAATGCGGACGGGGTGCAGATTCCCAAAGAAAAACCCTATGCGCTGCTGGTGCAGAGCGATGTGCCTATCGTGGTGCAGCACAGCAGAATGGACGTGACACAGGCGGAGATGACGCTGATGTCCACCATTGCGTATACAACAAACGGATAAAAAAATTTGTGCCGCCGCCTTATTTGCCCACGGATAAGGCGATGGAAAATATTGTGGGCAGAAAGGCTATGGTTAAAATGATGCAAAATTATGAAGAGGCAAAAAAAGCGTATGCCGCAGTGGGAGTAGATACCGAAGCGGCGATTCAGGCGGTGCTGGATAAACCCATATCCATTCACTGCTGGCAGGGAGATGACGTCCACGGATTCGAGGGCGCAGGAGAACTGAGCGGTGGTATTGCCACAACGGGCAACTACCCTGGCTGCGCCCGCAATCCGCAGGAATTGATGGCGGACTTTGATGTGGCGCTGTCCCTGATTCCGGGCAAACACCGTATCAATATTCATGCATCCTATGCCATCACGGAGGAAAAAGTTGACCGTGACGCGCTGAAACCGGAACATTTTCAGGCATGGATAGACTATGCAAAGCAGCGCGGTTTGGGAATTGACTTTAACCCCACGCTGTTTTCCCACCCCAAAGCAGCGGACAGCTTGACGCTTTCCCATCCGGACAAAGAAATTCGCGACTTTTGGATTCGCCATGTCAAGGCGTGTCGGGAAATTGCCGCGTATATCGGAAAAGAGCTGGGAACGCCCTGCTTGAACAATATTTGGATTCCCGACGGATATAAAGAAATTCCGGCGGACAGACTCGGACCGCGTATGCGCCTGAAAGCGGCGTTAGACGAGATTTTTGCTGTGAAATATGACCCGAACTGCTTGATTGACTGCGTAGAATCAAAAGTGTTTGGTATCGGCGTGGAGGCGTATACAGTCGGTTCCAATGAATTTTATCTTAGCTATGCGGCAAAAAATGATATCTATTATTTACTGGACAACGGACATTTTCACCCGACGGAAATGGTTTCGGACAAAATTCCGGCGCTGCTGACCATGTTTGATAAAGTACCGCTGCACGTGACAAGACCTATGCGCTGGGACAGCGACCATGTGGTTCTTTTGCAGGACGAAGTGCGGGAGATTGCCAAAGAGATTGTGCGCAACGATGCCATGGATAAAGTGTTGATTGGTCTTGACTATTTTGACGCAAGCATTAACCGTGTGTCGGCATGGGTGGTCGGCGTGAGAAACATGCAAAAAGCGTTGCTGGAAGCGCTGTTGCTGCCGGGCGCGAAGTTGAAAAAATTGCAGGATACGGCACAGTTCTCGGAAATGATGATGTTAAGCGAGGAAATGAAGATGTTTCCTGTTGGCGCTGTTTGGCAAGAACTTTGCCGCCGCGCGGACACACCGGCAGGTATGGAGTGGTTTGATACTGTAAAACAATATGAAAAGGACGTTTTGCTAAGCCGCGGATAACAGATAAAGCGGCAAGACGTGTATGAAATAAAAAAGTAACTGCTGTTTCCGGAGCGAAAACAGCAGTTACTTTTTTTAGCAAAGGAAGTCTGAGCTCCGCACACGGAGTCGGACTTCCTTTGCTGATAAATTGCGCTTGGCGCAGAAAAATTTTTTCAAATCATACAGGCTATAACAGCGGCACTTGGCATGATGCGCTGTTTAGTTGTCGAAAAGAAACTCTATTAATCGTCAGCCAAAACGGAATCAAAACCAGATTTTTGCAGACGATTGTTTTTGTGCCTGTTGTAGCTTTGCACGCAAAATGAGAAAATTTTGCATATAAAATGAGAAAATTCTATAAAAAAAACGGACGTTTAAACGGCTGGAAAAAGCCAAATAAACGCCCGTTTTTTTAATGGTTTTTGCTATTTGGAGTCCTCTCAATAATGTCAGTAATTTCGCATTGTAATACTTCGCAAATTCTGTCCAGGTGCTCCAAATTTACTCGTTCGACAAAATCATGATACCATTCATTTATCGTGCTTGGTCTGATACCAGTTCGCCGGGCGAGTTCTGCCTGATTGATACGTTGTTCACCCAAAATACGTGATAAACAAATTTTAATCATATGCATGCCCCTGTATGTCATTGTACAACAAATAATGGAATTATAGTGGTTTTTGTTAGAAAATAACGCATTACGTTATTTTATCGTAGGAACATAGCAAGACAATCTTTTAGTTTATAATATTATATACTTAAAATTGTCAGTTGTCAAACATAACCATTAGAAGTTTTTAATAATTATTTCTTGATAGGCGTTTTTACGAACACCCTTTGACAGATTATTTGAACGGGATATAGTTGTTATATTATATCCCTCATACATCTGACGTATGGTGCTGTTATCATTATATGATAAAATAAAACGTCCTGTCAAGTCCTTTAGACTGTCTCGCAGCAGCATATGGTCATGTATAGTGAATGATACATTATACTCTCGTTCCGCACCATAATACGGTGGATCGCAGTAGAATAATGTGGTCGAACTATCGTAAAGCCGTATAATGTCTGTAAAATCTTTATGTTCGATGACTACACGTTTAAGCCGCTGCTGTACCTCCGTTAAATAAGGAATAATGTCTACCACATTTTTACCACCGCTTGAAGCAAAATATTTATATTTGCTGCCGAAACTCTCTTTTATAAGGAAAAAGAAACGTGCGGCACGTTGAATATCTGTCAAACCACCACCTGCCATTTGTGCGCGATAATCAGCAAACTGCTCCCTTGAATTCAACATAAATGACAACTCTTTTTGAACCTCACTACAGTGGCATTTCACACACCGAAATAGATTTACTAAATCACTGTTTATATCGTTGTATACCTCTAAACATTTACTTCCCGGACAAATTTTTCGGAATAATACCCATGCTGCTCCGCCAAATACCTCGACATATTTTTTCACTTCTTCCTGCGGAAACTCTCCTAGAATTTTGTCCCTTAATAATTTTTTACCACCTAACCAGCCGATAAAACTGTCCATCTTTACATATCCTTTCACATGTTTTAGGGGCATGCGTAGGATTGTTAGATTTACTTATCAATCCGTGAAGAACGGATTTTTTCCACGAATTCGTGAATCGGTGCTGCTCCGGCTGATAAAATCAGTCCGGTTACCGCCGTAGATACCAGAGGATACTGGGCGGCATAGCCCAGTATAGAAAACGCATCCAACCGGAAAGTAAAAGCAAATATCACGCCAAACAGAAGTGACCAGACGGGTGCTGGTATGTATGCCATAATGCGTTCTCCAACAATCTTTTTAATAATTTCTACGCAAAATTGCACCAATGTTGCGAACAGCAGAATTAGCGTAATTGCCTGTGATGTATCCATAATTTTTCATCTCCTCAATAAATCTTGATATCTTTTTAAAATAGATCGAATATAATCGGCACGGGCAGAAGTATTGCCTGCCAGAACCTGCTCCCAGTATGCCATATTGTCTGTGGTTGTGACACCGTCTATCACCATGTTATTGACGGTATCGTCATAGCTGTACTGATTGGTCATCTCTAATGGAATACCTGCATATAGTTTGATGCCTTCTACGATTGCTGTGGAAACCTGATCCTGATAGTCATATGTTTTCATGATTTGTTCCTCCTGTGGATTGCTGATGAATCCCAGTTCTACAAGAACAGCAGGCATTTTAGTAAGTCGCAGCACAGCAAGATTATCTTGCTTGGTGTAGCGATTTTTGAATCCTGTACGTTCCACAATCTTTTGTAATATACAATCTGCAAGGCGGTGGTCTTTATCCTCACGTGGGAAGACCCACGCTTCGGTTCCACACGCCTCTGGTGAACTGCTATTACAATGAATAGAGATAAAGATATCTGCACCTTTACTATTTGCAATTTTTGCCCTGTCATCTAAGGCTACAAACTGGTCACTATCTCGTGTCATAACTACATCAATACCACTATTCTGTAGTTTTACTGCTACCCGCATCGTCACGTCCAGCGCAACCCATTTTTCTTCTACCGTTGAACCAACCGCGCCAGGGTCTTTGCCACCGTGTCCTGCGTCAATACATACTTTCACAATCATCACCCCTTAAATATTTATATATGCAGCACGAAAAGCAGTTGTGTTGCTCATTGCTACATTATCATCTTTTGAACCTGTCCCAATGTTAAATATACCACATTTATTTTTTCCAGAAGCGGTGCCACCACGAGTGAAATACGTTGGCGTTGAATCGACTATGTATATATACGCTTCGCCGTCTAAGTCTCCATAATCCTCTTTAGGGTTAGCTGGATATAACGCCAAATTTTTAAAGATATCCGGCACAGTTAAACCAGATGATACAACAATCTCCGAGAATGCACTTTGAGCGGGACCTTCATCGTAACTATGATTTACGCTTAACATCATATGATAATCGGCACTACTAGAGCGTCTATACCTCCATGGATTGCCCCCCGTTTTAATAAGCGAACCATCTCCATCTATCATGTGCCACATATCACTGCTTATTGTTTTATCAATTTGTGCCCCCAGCGCCGCATCATTATTTGGCATAACATAAATAATTCCACGTTTGTGGTATATTCCAGCAACAAAATCAGCGTAGTTGCCGTTAAGATCATATATGCCAGCAATGGTGTGGTCGTGTGACCATGTGACTGGACCCGTACCAGTTAAAGTATGTTTCGTATAGGCTGTGGGATTAACAAGCATCCCATGTTCATGTGGGAATCTATATGATTTACCATTATCACTATTCCCGTGTGGCAAGGTACTGTTCTTTACGCACCATAAAGCAATTGCAGACCATTCAGCGTTTGTCATCACATGCCAACCTGTTCCTTTGTTTTCTGCATAACTATACGCCTCAATCGGTTTAAAAACAGTCTTTGGTGTAATGCCTGGAAGCGAATATGCTCGGTTGTTATAAACCATATTTTGATACTTTGACACATAAATTTCCGGTATTTCTGTATCTTGTACAATAAATGCTGGATGGGGCGTATGTGGCGCACCGTCTATAACTTCATCTAAGTAGAATTTTGGAATACGAACCATAAGACTTGGCAATCCTACATCATCATATAGATAGACATTATTGGGCGCAAGGGACTGCACTGCTAAATTTGCAAGGTCAAAATGTTCCATTATTACACCTCCCAAAGGTATAGAATCACTTGACTTGTATCTAATGGTAACACATTCAACTGTTCTGATGTTCTGTTTTCTTCATCAGCCGCATTATCTATAGGCTCTTCCAACAATTCATATTGTGCGGCTGGTATAACGATTTGTGCCACATAATATAATCCGGTTCCAGTACCGATTACCAGCATATTATCCTTGTTCCGACAAATATCAATTGTTACATCCCAGTCCCGCCGATACCGTTCGAGATCAAGTGTGAGTTCACCATCATTAAATGATATTTTTGTTTTTGTCAATTTATATGGTATTTTAGAACCATCGTTTTTATTAATCACTTGCATTTTCCATACCTCCAATCACATAGTATTTGATTTCCGCCGCTGTTGCCGCTCCATCATAGCGCACCTTGAAACCATTTAATTGTTTGTCATAAAACTCTATTGTACCAGTGTACCCTACACAGCTTATTACATCAAAAATAACGATATAATCCAGCGTTCTGCGGTTCTGCACAAGCGCTACCGTTGCCATACTATTATTGAATGGATACTGTGCTGTATTGGTGAGAGACACTATTCCGGTTTCGATATCTGACTGCGATTTCACCGCGGCAACATTTGATACAATCTGTTGTATAAGTGGATTTACCACCTTTTCAGCATCCACAGCATCACCCTGTTCTAACGCCCGAATAGCAGCGTTATATGTTGGGTTATCCGGTATAATATAGTTTGCCATGATTCCACCTCCTAAAATTCGTCGTCCACTGTAACAGCGAACAAAATACCATTATCTTTATACTTCGGTAAGGTATTCTGTATCGCACACAAGTCACCGTTTTCATCCAGCAATCCAATTTCAGATATTGCAATCCCCACCAACTCGTTTTCCGGGATGGTTACTACATACCTCACAGTAGTCGGAATAGGATAGGTTACTGATTCAAGGGCATAACGTCCTACCTCATGATTGAGAGCGGTTGCGTTACCATCGGGCGGAATAATTTGCCCTGTGTCGTGGTTATATCCGCCATCGCCGAATGCCATGTGCGTAATTTTAGGTATGGTGGATACCGTGCCGGATGTTATCTTTGCCAGGTTGATTCGCCTGGTTGCGGTATGTGTTTTGGTTGCATTCATAGGTCTTCCTCCTCTTGTTCGGCGGCAAATTTTACGCCGCCGTCAAATGTATATCCGCCGTTGAACTTAATAGCCGATATCTTGGCAAGTTGCGCCTGTAGCTGCTGTGTATTATTGATTGACATACTCATATTGATACGCACTACATGGGCGCATTTCGTAGGCTGGGATAAAAATGGAAATGTCCCGTCAAATTTGCGCCGCCCATCAAAAAAGTATATATCCGCGCCAAAGTTATAGATACGGGTGGCGGCGCCAAACACAGGAACATTAACCGTGAACTGGCTGGTGATGTTGTCCGTTTCAACCGCTGCCGCAACGCCAAACAATAAATGCGCCGGACGGATATCATGCAGCACGGGGATAATTGACGCCAGTTGATCAGTTGGCGCACCGGGCGGGACGTGCACCGAAACCAGGAAGTAATACCGCGCGAAATACTCTATGATGTCCGAATCATATCCTGTCATAATCCGGACGATATCCTGCAAGTCGCGTGGGCGGTTGGTCTGCTTCATGTTCTTACGGATGATTAAGGTCTGCCGCCGTTGCTCCAGCGGCACTGTGTTGTTGACTGGGACGCCATATATCCGTTCTAGGCGCGGTATTTCGGTCGTCGCACTGTGAATGTGTAACTGTGCCGCCCGGTCCTGGATATGCGCCGCCACACGGTCAAGTTCCGCCTGCTCTGTCTGGAGAAGGTCTGCCATGTCGGTCATGGCGAGCGTATGCGCTGGCAGCATGGACCTATCATTGACCGCCATTGATACGCACCTCCTGTAGCCTATAAAACTGTCCAGGCTCTTTATGCAGCGACACCTTACCACCGTTGACGGTATGGTCCGTGATATCCTGGACGCCTGCGACACCGAATATGATATCCGCCACGCGGTAATAACTTAATACGGCAGCAGTCCTAAATGGTAAAGATATTAGATATTTGCGGATTTCTTCCGCTGCTGCTTGTTGCACGTCAGCGGCACTGTATCCGTCGGCAAGGTCAACCGCTGCAGTAATTGATACATCAACCGAATCAGCAGGAGCAATGGTCACCTGTGCACCTGTGGGGCGGTTGTCCTCTATGTACTTTTTGACATTTTGAATAATAGTATCATCTGGAATACCATTATCATCCGACAACACGATCACCTTGACTGTACCACCACCTGCCCAGCAATCCAAACATTTGGCGTCCCCAACGCCCGGCACCTCCAGTGCCCATTGTTCATAATGGGCTATATTCCCACCCGTGATAGGACGCTGTAAGCGCTGTAAAAGCCGCGTGCGGTAGTGGTCGTCCGTCTCCGTGTCAGTGCCGCCAGTAAACGGCTGGTCGTTGGTAACGGACACGCCGCTAATCGTTGGACGGAGCGTGTCCACCGTACCCGCTGCAACATTTCCGGCACTTCCTGCAGAAATGCAATGAGCAGGTGCGCGGCATGTACCATCCTCTGCTATAGCTGTCTCCATCTGTGTTTGAAATCCTACTTTATCCGCATAAGCTACTGTCCCGGCTGGGATGATGGTATCAGCTGAACCAGAAAACACCAATGTACCAACCGCTGCCCGTGCCTGGTTGCGTGGTAATTGCAGGTCATAGGCTGCGCGGTCCAGGTCTGCACCTGCTGCCGTATCTATAAAATATCGATCCGGTATCGTCTGGACTTCCATGGCAATCATCCGTGCAATCTCTTCGGCGACCGCACTTGCGTTGTCCATGGAAAACGTCCCCTCAATGGTGCTGGACGGGAGTTTTAATCCATCTTTTATGCGCTGTAAAATACCATTTGAAGACCAGTCCATTACATCATCACCCCTTTTTGCTGCGCTGAAATCTGCATACTACCGTACACCGTGGTACAACCAAAATGTACAGTCACGCTGCTGCCATCTTGCACAAAGTTGAAATTGTCGACTCCCGTAATATATGGATTTACCATAAGTGCCTCCGTGATATACCGCCGCAACTCCGACAATACAATATCGCTGTGCAGCGTCTTGCCAATCAGCTGCTCTGCTTCATTACCGTATGTGCGTGAATAGGCGGTGTATCGGTAACGTTGCGTATAAAGCGCTTTGTATATCCAGATTTCAAGTGCCTCATTGCCTTCAACAAGATAGGTTTTCCCGTCTTTTTTTAACAAACAATTATTTTCAAAGTCATAGGCGTATTCCTTAAATAGTGGTAGTTCTTTTTTTTCTTCGGTTGCAGCGACTGCAGCCGAATCTATAAACGGAAGGATACTCATGCTCGCACCACCTTGCTTAGAATATAGAAGGAAACACCGGACTGTTTAACCACCACGGTATCACCTATGTGCAGCACTGCCATATCATGGTATTGCTTTAAAAAATCAAATAGTTCCGGCGGCGCGGGAGCGGACTGAAATAACTGCGCAATCCGCTCCGATTCCAGTATATAGCATGGATTGACGTATAGATTCTTCGATATGACAGTATCATGTGTTTTGATGGACAGAGGATTGATGGATTGTATGGTTGCAGTCATAATTCCGCTGTCTTGCGCCGCCGAACCTCCCGAACTGTCCCGAATTGCTTCTATAATATTACTTGCCCAACGCTCTGCCATGGTTCCACCTCCGTCATCTCTGTTTTTCATCATCGGCTTTGGTTTCTTCTTTTTTCTTTTCGAGTTCTTTTTCATCCATCAAATTTTCAAACGCCAACGTCAATTGCATTTCTTCCTTTGCGCCTGAAAAAGTGTGGGTGTCGCTCTCAATATAAAACTGACCGTATAGTCCGGTCACGGAATCTTGTATCAAGATAGAGTAGCCGGACACAGCACAGGGGTCGCTGGTTGCCGTGACACTGGCGGTTTGGTCTATACCATTGAGCAGGTTGTGCGCTTCGGCGTATACATCTTTGTTATCCTCTTGTTTCAATACTTTTTGAACAGTCCCATTAATCTGGGTATCGAAATCCTGCACAAAATCTAAAATATTACCGTCTTTGTCGGTAATCACGATTTTGTTCACCATCTGCTGCAACGTCTGTTTGTAGCTTTCTTCTATAGTATTGTAGCTTCCATCTATCACTACGCCGCACAGGGTGCCTTTTTCAACTATAGATACATGATTGATGTCTGTGATGACTGGAATATACTTTTTGCCGTTTTGCCGCGCCGCCTGAGTATATGCCATCATGATACCCTCGTATGCTTTTTTACCCATGCAGGGCATATAGACGGTGATACCTGTTTGGGCGATGCTGCCCTCCAGAACGCCGACATCCCGAAGGATGTTACGTGTGACATCCTCCACCAGCCCCTCATACACATTGTTGACATCTGATTGATTAACGTAGTACATCATATCGTAGGCAAGGTAGGATACCACACGGGATGATCCTGTCCGGTCGTCGTCAAAAACCAGCCCGAAAAAGATTGTGCTGCCCTCATCAGTCTGCAGTAGCACCCTGTCCCCAATACGGGGCAGAACCTGCGGCATGATAGCGTCATAAGGATTATGTACCACCGTAAACTGTAGCTTACGCGCCACCTGCTTGGTATCCCCAGACCATGTGATTTTTTCTACATATTCTGAAATATTTTTA
Organism: uncultured Clostridia bacterium; assembly: GCA_946555455.1. GTDB lineage: Bacteria > Bacillota > Clostridia > RUG12999 > RUG12999 > JAAWTG01. Next base: position 26,507 of record CAMNSU010000007.1, read on the forward strand.
AGGAAGATGAGGTTTGCATCACCAACTAATAGTTTCATGGAATTATCAACTCCGTTCCAGCATATATCAGCGATGGATTGCCGCCGATGAGAGCCTTGTTGGCATCGTAGATAATAGTATATAAGTTACCGTCCCCATAGTAGCGTTTGGCGATATTCCAGAGATTGTCACCACTTTTGACCGTGTACTTTGTCGGTTGTGGCGCCGTATCCGGGCGCTCTTGCAGACCGTTGTCCTGTTGTTGTACTACTGTCACTTGCTGCGCTGGGACATTTAGAAAACGGTATTCGGTCATCTCAAGTTTGTAGTAAATGTCCTGATCTCCTTCCACATACCGTGGCGTGAACTTATCAATTGCCATGGCAAGATTGATTTCTGTACCAGATACGATCACTCGAACAGGCTTTTTATTGTTTTCCATCGTTTGCAATGTCTTGATATATTCAGCCGGTGTTCGGTCTGCAAAACGATAGAATGGGGATAGTATAGATGGGAAAAAACTATCTATTGCTGTTGAGATTAGTCCGCGGTGACCTAGTAACAAAACCTCTCCAATATTCAATAGTGTTATTTTTTCGTGGTTTACCGTGTCAGAAAACTCTATATCTTTTGGATTGATTGGTATGATCAGAGACACTGCGTGGTTATCCTGGCTGATTTCAATAAATCTTGTTTTACCCATGTATTTCTTCCTCCTATGCCATGTTTCCCGCGACCTCGACAATTTTTCGCGCTACTGCCTCGCCAATCCGGTCAATGTCCGCGTCTTCGCGGACAATAATCTGGTCCGCCAGTTTGGCAATCGTGACATTGATTGCACCTTTCATTCGCTCTACCATTCCTGTTGCACCTGCAGCGTTTGGCTGCGGGGAAGGAGATGGAGGAAACGGGAAAGGAAATGGCAGCGGTGGTGGCGGTGTCGAACCCTGTGGCTCTGGTTTGTCTGACTGCTCTGGCTTGTCGACATTTACTACATTTTTTATTCGCTGTACAACAGGTTGCGCTTTGGTTCTTTGCATCAATCCCTGCTTGAGTACCGACAAAAATCCTACGATACCAGATTGTACTTCTGAGGTTGCTGATTTTATTGGTAATGCTGCAGGCTGTGCAAGTTTTGTAACGGGCTGTGCTACAGTTGCCTGTTGCTGAACGTATTTGGTGCTATCACGGTTAGACAATATTTGTGTGCCGCGTGGTAGATTGATAAGCTCCGGTCCTTGTTCACCTACCCATGTTAATCCGCCACGCCACGACTGTGTTCCATTTGCATTGCTGCCAATATTTATGTCAGCACCGCCGCCCGATATCTTGTTGGCAATCCAATTCCATCCTTTTGCGACAGTATTTAAAGCGCTGCCAATGCCTTCTATGATTGGTTTGATTGCATTCCATACTGTTGTTATAACTGCCTTAATACCCGGAAATACTTTTTGTACAACAGCAAACAATATTTTGAACGTACTGATTGCAATATCCATAACCGGACCTATTACAGTCCATGCGGTGGAAAGTATATCCCTTACCATTGGCACCGCCCAATTAATAACACTTGTTATGAAACCCATGCGTTCGCCGACAAAACTCACAACTGACCCGACTTTTTCACCAATTGACTGAAATATTGTTTGAAAAACCGGAGCAAGTGTGGTGACCGCATAACTAATACCGGATACCAAACCAGATATGATGGGCGCAGCAGCAGATAACACACCACTAATAGATGACACAACAGTAGACAAAACTGGAATAATAGATGGTAACATATCTTGAACTGAAGATACTACAGTCTGAAGTACTGGACCCACTGCACCCGCAAGTTGCTGCAGGCTTGACGATACCGTTGTTTTAAATGAACTGAATTGTACCATGGTTTCCTGCAGTTTTTCAGTGTCTATGTTGCCAAACATTGTACTGAACAAGGAACCTATATTTTTTGTACCAGTGCCGATTTTTGTCAGCATATTTTCGAGTGCCGGACCTGCCCATCCTATCACTCTGTCCAGCACAGGCATGATATAGTCCGCCGCCCTCGAAATGGATGTCATAATCGTTGTTCCCAATTTTTGTAAAACCGGAAGGTTTTTCATGACGACCGTCGACAACTTTGCTTTGAGTGATAGTGTTACTTTGCCGACTTCTTCGCGCATGTCGCCAAAGGCGTTTTTTACTTGCTGTATTTTACCTTGGTCTGTTTCAGCAAGTGCTTTATTAACACCTCCAACATTTTGCTGGAGGATTTCAGCAAGCACCGCAGCCCTTTGTTCTGCAGTGCCAGTTTTTAATGCTTTTTCCTGGACTTCATCAAACGTGATTCCGACCCTAGAAAGTGCGCTGGTCTGCCCTTGCATAACCTTACCAATCATGTTGCCAATGCCTACCGCGTCCTCCTGGGTAGCATTAAGCCCTTTTTGCTGTGCCAGCAGGTCCGTCATGCCACCAGATAAGGTCTGTATCTCCTTATCCGATAGCTGGAAGGTTGCAAGCTGTTGCATCCCAGCCAATGTAACTTCATCGCCAATGACTCCAACCTGTTGTAGGCTGCTGGCGACACCCATTAGATTTTTTTTGGCGTCTGCCGCCGCTCCGGCGCCGCGCGCTTGTATGCTTTTGACATTATTCAGCACGGCACCTAGTTTTGTCTCTGCCTCAATTTGGTCTTTTGCAGCATCTTCACTACCAGAATATAAAGCAGTAAGAGCCGCACCTCCGGCAGCAGCTGCGGCTCCTAATCCGATAGCAGCAGCTTTTCCAACTTTGGCAATACCCGCTCCAACTTTGGATAACGCTTCCGCGCCTTTGACCGCCACATGAATAACAGGCTTACCAACATAAGAGCCTATCTGTTTCAGCTTGTTACCCAGTGGCTTTATTTTTGCCGTTGCACTATCCTTCAGCTTAACTGCTGCCGTTACTCCTTTTTTAATCGTATCAAATTTAGATTTTAGACTACTGGCGGCTTTTGTTGCCGCAGTGGTATCCACATTGACTTTGTGGGTCTTATCATATACTTGCTTCATTTGGGACTGCGTCTTTTTGACATCGTCCCTAAAACGCTTCTGCTCTTTGCAGATGGTTTGCAGTACGGGCGTCACGCTGTCTTTGATACCGAGTTCTCCTTTAACTGCTCCCACTACATACCACCTCCAAAGATTTCCTGCATTTGCTGTGCCTTGTCTTCCTGTGCCACCTCCATGGAGGCGGCATAAAAAATCTTACTGTACGGTCCCAGAGTGAGGATATCCTCAGCGCCATGACTGCTATTTTGCGTATAGTAGTGTAGCAGATTGGCTTCCCAGTCCCGCCTAATTAGTTTTTTATCTGTTCTATTACTGTTACAGGCTTTGTGCCAATCACGCCGGATAGCTTCATGATCTCAGTTGCAATCTGCGTTTGTTCACTAATGTCAAAAATATCTACCACTTCTATTGGTTCGGTAATTTCGCCTGCTTTTTTAAGTTCTGCAGCAACTGCTTTTAAATCAGGTTTTTTACATGCCAAATAGATAGCGTACCTATCACAACGATTTGGATCGTTTTCATCCTCTATGCTTGTGCATTCAACAATTTCTGTATTCAATAAACTGCGAATAACAATTTCCTCGTCCAAACTGGGCACATACAGCGTGACTGTTTTACATTTTCGTTTATCTTGAAGACGCTGCAGTGCTTTTTTTGTAAACTGTTCAAGGGTTGTCTTGGTATTTTTATCCATGTTTGCTATTCCTTTCATTTCATTTTAATAGCGTCCAGATTAACCATATCAGATGGTGTAAACCCAAACGGATACTCTTCTTCAATAATGGCACCTTTTTCAATTTGCGCCAGCATGAGTTCGGTAAACCAGACGTTATCAATAGAATATCGTTCCACCTGTCCGCCAACTGCGTCAGGGTCCGCCAATTTGGTGATAATCTGACCGCGCACATCGTTGCCTTTAGCGTAGGAGGCAACAATGTCCGCCGCTCGGGTATATACTTTCTTGATTGCCAGCGTACCTTCGCCAACCAATCCAGTCATCTTGCTATCCACGTCAATGCCGAGCTGTACATCTTCACGGTTGACGGTCACTTTGACCTCAATTTTTGACATTTCCAGGATTTTGTCGCCGTTAAGCCAAACCTCGCCCCATGTACCGGATAGGGTTTGGTTGCCCCTGATTTTCTCTGCCATTTTACTGCCTCCTTTACATGTCGACTACCATGTCCATATCTTCCATGGCGTCAACAAATTTAATGTTGCTGCGAACGAATACGCGGCTGCCCGTGTTGGCTTTGGCGATATCAATGTCCGCCATGTTTGTCGTGTCGGTTCCGCTGCTCTCTAAATAGGTGCGCTGCGCCTCCACATCTACCACCGCCGTATTGTCATAGCTGCGGTCCAGTACGTTGCCCTCTAGCTGCTTGATATAGCTGCCAACTGCCGCCACGAACAGTTGCTTGTTGTCGTAGTCGTTGATATAGTTACCGACATAGCGGTCCTCGAACGTTTGCCTGATGTCGTCCCGGTATAGGTCCATACCTTCCACAATTTTGATTTTCGCCAGGTCTGCCCTTTTGTCGCCTGTAAAAGTTGTAAGGCTGTTGACCGCGCGTCCCAGCTTGTAGCTGTCTCCGTCATATACGACAATGAGTTCGCCCGCATCAATTCGCGCGTCTGGGTCGTCTGGTGTATCTGCCGCCGAAATATCCGTCAGCTTATAGTAAGTCGCGCTGCGGTCCAGCGTCAGTCCCGCCAATACTCCCGCAATGCGCGGACAATACTGCGCTGCTGTGAGTGTCTGCTGGGAAAAAGATGAGACAATGCCACCTGTTGTAAAATTGATGATTCCTTCGTGGTCCGCTTTTATGTTTGGCAGGATCGCTTTAAATGTCTTTTTGTACTGGTCGCGTTGTTCCTTAATCCAAGCAGTAACCACCGTTACGCCCTCTTCATCAATAGAAGGTATCGTCAAATAATTAAACTTGATATCCTTTAGCACTTTCAGCGCTGCCGTATAGTCCGGCGTTTTCGCCGCTACGCGAACCACGTGGACCTTGCTGGGCGCTCCCGCAAAAATCATCTGCAAGTATGTATAATTCTGTTCGGTGTATTTGGTAAAGTCTACATCAGCCACGCTGGTGTAGGTCGCAAACGCCGCGCCGCCCTCTGTGGCATCTGCCATAATACAAGCAACAACACCACGCCCGCTGCGGACGATTGCCGTCGCACCTTTCGCAATAAATTCTATATTAATGTTTGGTAATCCCATGTTTTCGCTCCTTTCATTTTTCATCTATTTCTAATGATTCCATGAGTGGTGGCTGTGCAGGTACTGATTGGCTATCACGAAATCGCAACGTAAACACATAATGTAACATTCCATCACTAATGCGTATATCCACATTTTCCACTGTGATAGCACGATCATCAAACCGGACTATCGGACGGATAGCACTATCCAGTTTGCCCGCCATCTCCCAATATGCCGCGTTCTTTTCGCCGTCCAGATGGGCGGTAATGTCCAATAGTACGGCATGGTCTGTGTGATACGGTCCGGCAGTTGTACAGGAGGCAGGCTGTAGTCCGATAAATACCCAATCTTTAATTGGGGGATTATCTTTTGTTTTGCTGATTTGTTCCGAAAACACATAAATGTCCGGATATATGCTCTTTACCGTACGCACGACACTGTTTTTAATATCCTCGTATATCACGGCATCTGCCTCCTAAAAAATATCATGTCTGGACAAAAAATCACTCATCCACGCGTCCAGATATCCCGGTAGGTGTTCGGCAGCTTCCGCTAAAGATAATTCCAGCATATGCTGACCCGGAACAAAAGAGCCGCCGCGTGTCCTGTGACCGTATTCTACCGGCTCCGCATAATCTACTTCATTGATAATCTCGACTACCCATTCACTGCCGCGCTGATGGACGTTTCCGACCCGCCACGCGTCCTGTAGCCGTCCCGTTCTCCGTTTCGTTCGCTCCTTTGCGCGGTTACAGATTTCGTGCGCCATGTCAAGCAATAGCTGTTTAAATTCCTCCGGAAAATCCTGCTGAATCATTTTCAGCAGCTTTTTTTCCATGTCATCCAACCCGTCAATGCGGTAATAGCTGCCACTCATACGGTATCGCTATCCAATATCAGTGGCACATTGTTGTGAGAGGGCTTGCGGTCCGGTAACCCTGCCTGTGCCACAGTGACTTTGCCTAACTGTGTAATCTCCAGCGTATCACCCTGTTGTATATCAACTTCCGGTCGCGTGAATAATCTGTAGTCGGTAGGTGTATGCGCCACTGTCTCTGTTCGATTGAGTTTCCCACCAGAGGGACGGGCAAATGCACACGGAATATCCTTGTATACTAGCCGCCCGTCCAACCCATCCAGAAACGCACTTTCGCCCGTTTCTAATGTATTTATGACTGGTCTGTAAACATTGCAACAGTCGTCATATGTTGCTGCCAAAATATCTGCTTCAGTCATGATATCACGCCCTTTCTGCCGGGCGCGGAATCTTCATCCGCCGAAATCGTTGCAACATACTGAGATAGTCTCGCAAAAATTCTGTACTTTTAAGATATTCCGTTGTACCGTTCTTATAGCTGATACTGGTATCCCCACGTGATACGCTGGCAACTTTATCATCCACAGGTACTACCTGTCCGGCACGCAACGTATCTTCGGCAATCTGTGCCGCGATGCTCTCCAACTGCCGCGGAAGATCGTCACGGCAGCAATAAATGAGTATTCCATTCACCGCCCGCCGCGCGTGTAGTTCCGCCTCCGCCATTTGTTCATCCTTTAGCTTTAGTGCCTTTCTTATTTCCTCCACGATTCTGCTTATCTGCTCCGGTGTCATATTCCTCACCGCCGCTTTCTTCTGGTTCTACTTTTTCTTCTTTTACACGCCGGAAGCCTATGGCTTCCAGACGTTCCGCCTCCGCCTCTGAATTTTTGATTTTTACTACATTATCGCGTTCTAATGTAATCATCATGCACCTTACCCTTCTGTCGGCAACGACTGCTGCACGTTGACAAATATGTTATTGACCTTGTTTTTCGGCACCCAGAGGTCGTGGAATTTGCGGTAATCCATTGCCCACGCCCGTTTTTTCTGGTAAGTGTTCGGGTCAAAAATGCGCATATTGTCTGTTTTAGACACAGCGATAGCAGTGTCAGCCGGACAAATAATCCAGTTTATATCTTGTGCGTCTGTGGCGGCAGCAAACCCACCCTTTTCTTGTCCAGATGTCTTCCCATCATTAAATATATATTTGGTCTTGAAACGTCCGCCGCCAACACGTATAATGGGATGTTGTCCATTCAGTGATTTAACCTTCAGCGTCACATCGCCTTTAGTAAAATTACTTGTATCCAGTATTTTTTTTGTTTCATCTGCCAGATCTAACATCATGGCAGCAGTCATGGACATTGTAATGATAAGCGGTTCATCATCACCGACAACATCTTGTACCTGAGCAATATCATAGAGCAATTTGCTGTAGATATCCTTTGCTGTAGGGATGTATCCCCCTGATGCATGTTTTGCTGTGATACCTTTCGCAGCAAGTGTACTATAACGATACGCATCAATCTCCGGTACCACTTGTTTCCGTTGGAATTCGCCCATCATGGTCGCCGCTGTGAGGACAAAGTTTGTTTCGTCAACGTCATTTTCGTCAATCGTAAATCGCCGTGCACGATCCATGGTCATGGTCTGCGTTTCCCATTTTAAATCTACGGTCCCGTCAACAAACCCATTATCACGATCATAGTCTGCCAGACCATCCATGACGATGGACGGAATTTTCACTTCATTTCCGCCGTTATACTTGACCATATCGCTATTAAGTTCCATCCAGCCAGATGTTGCTTTTTGCACCGCTGCGCGGTCAAGTTCATTCTGAAATACTTTTGCATATTCAATTGTATTTGCCATATTTATTTACCTCCTCTGATACGCTGTGCGATTTGGTCCTGCAATGCGTTTTCGGCTTTCGCCGCGCCGCCTAGCCCAGCAGGTGTCTTGCCACGCAATTTGTAGTTGACAGCTTCCTCCAGGCATTTTTTAAACACGTCCGTAACTTTTTCAAGATGAGTGGTCATGGTAGACTCGTCTTGGTAATTCAGCACATCTGCCAGCCCTTCAGGTAACCCTTCTTTTGCCAGTTTTTTTCTGACATCCTCACTAAGTTTTTTTTGATTGAGTTCTGCCCGTAGTTTCTCTAGTTCTTTGTCTTTTGCTGCCTGTTCTTCTTTTTCCAGTTCCTCCGGTGGGAGTTTCTTTTTTCGTTCTTCCTCTTTGGATTCATCCTCCCATTGCTGACGCTTTTCTTCCAGGAGTTTTTGGATGTCATCTTCGGTGTAGGTTTTGCCTTTCTTTTCTTCTTTCGCAGGCTCATCCTTCGCCTGTTCATCTTTTGTGGAATCTGTGTTTGATTTAGCAGTATCGCCCCCGCTGAAAATCCCCGTCAGCAGTTTTTTGATTCCGCTGATGTCCTGGTTGTCGTCTGTTTGTTGCATTTCTTCGGCTTTGGTTTTTTCCGTTGCCATTTTAGTTTCTTCCATGGTTTTACCTCCATTCGCTTATCATTTTATTTAACCCCACTAGTCAGGGAGTTACACAATGCCTTGACGGCGTGTCCACTCAATATATTTAGGATTGTCTTTGAGTGGTGTCACATCCGGATTGTCTCGAAACATCTTGATATTAACTTCTGCCTCTATTGTGCAGAGGCAGTTCGGGTGCAGCGGTGGCAGATTAACACCCGGTTCCGCTGCATCCAGCGCAATAACTTCACCATTCCACCGCGCACAATCGCACGATTGTCCCTCACTGCCACCGATAAACCGATACTGTTGGATATTGTGTGCCCGGTAGGTCTCTAGTTCCCCGCGGCTGGCAAAGTATTTGCATTCGGTACGCACCAGCCGTTCAGCGGCGTAGCGCCCTTTATCCATAACGCTATTGATTTGCCGTGCCATGTCCTGTACACTACTGCCCTTGATGAACCCATATGTAATCTCCCGCTTTGCGGTTGCCGCCAAACGATCCACGTTGTCCCATACAGTACTTGAAAAGTGTTTGTTACTCCACGGATAGCTGATGATATCCCGCACGGTCTTGACGTTAATTTGGGCGACCTGCCACTGTAGCCCCATACCACGCTGCAGTTCATACGCGCCGCGGTAATAACTGACGCGCAAAATATCTCCCAACAGGTCCTCCAGTTTGGTGTTGCTATCGTGGGCGAGGTTTATCATCTGCTGGTAAATACCAGATAGCAGCGCTTCCTTTCGGCTAATACGGCTTTTTGCTGACAACGTATTGAGTTCCAGTAAGGTCTTTGAACCCTTTGCATCCTTTGGTATCTCTTTGAGATATTCCTCCATGGATTTTCGCCATGTACCGTACTCTTTTCCTGTTAGCAGCCGTTCAGCTTCTGCATTGGTCAGTTCATTGTCTCTGGCATAGCGGGCAAATATAGCGCCGATTTCTTTTTCCACCTCGTTCGCTGCTTCATCATACAAAAATAGCAGTTCTTTGGTTGCATTGTCGGTGTTGCGTTGGGTAAAGAGGACTTTCTCTTTGGTTTGCTCTATCCAGCGGTTCCGGTTCCTGCTACTCATACACCATCATCACCCGCGTCTATTCTTTTTCCTAATTCCTCATATCCGCTGCCGAATTCCGCCATATCACGTTTCCGTTCTTCAGCCTTTTTGGCTATTTCCTCCTGTACATTTTCTACCGCCGGAATCATTTTAAGAACCGTTTCCTCTGATAGATATGGAGACAACATTCCGGCAACTTGTGCGATTTCCAGCAAATTTTGTGGGACATTGCGGCGGAACTGCATGGTGATGTCCCTATAATCATAGTTGCCACCCTTAATGTTGAGGATATTGGTAATGAGTTCTATCCGACGTTGCAAGCCTCGTTTAAATTTGCGCTCTTTTGTTGCCGCGACCTGTTCCATGCCCCAAAGTTTGTAGCCCATGGCAACGCCGGAAGCATTAGACGCAAAGGATTCATCGCCCATATATGGCACACTAGCAAACGTGTGCATATCCGAGCGCAAGCGGTTTTTGTGGTTTTCCATGGCTGTATCATTGATTTGCTTGATTAGCCAATCAATGTCGCCGCCGTCCTCCAGGATTACTGCTCCAGCTTCCTTCATTGCCTTAATATCTTCTGCGGTTACGGCACCCATTTTAAGGATTTTTAGCAAGGCATCATCATTGTATTGGAATAAGTTTGCTGTATTAGATACTGCCTTGTTATAAGCATCAATTTGGGTGATAATACCCTCAAAATCTCCAATTCGCTCGGCATTATTTGGATATTCTACAAATGGTACATCTTTCCAGTAATGTTCCTCAATTTCTTCCAGATTGAGATTTCCACCATTAATTGATTTAAAATATATAACATTTTCCGCATCCCAAAATTCCACCTTACGAATACGATTTTTATTTTTATCCACCGAATAAATTGTGCGCATGACTGCCATTGGTTCGGTTTCTCCAGTGGCATATATCATGATAAGATTTTCTGGTGCAACTGTTGCAAACCGTATATTCGCCCGTTCATCAATATAAAGCATTTCAAATGATGTTCCCTTGATACTGCCTTGTTTAACAAGTTCAGCATTGTGGTCTTGTTCATCGTTATATTCGTAGACAGACTGCAGCTCCTGCAGATAATTCTCATTGCCATCGCGCGACCCATATATGACGGGCTTGCCGATAAAATATCCGGTCATGGTATCTGTCACGTATTTTGCCATGTTGTGCACGACCCGATTATTGGGGCTGGTGCGGTCCTGTTTGGTGTAGTGGAGGATATCATGCTTGCCACGGTAGTAATCTTCCAGGTGTTGATACTTGGTTCCTATGCTGTTTTCGTCGACTATCTCCTTGATGTCTTTTTCATTCAGACTATCAATCGACGATTTTTCCATATAGAGCACTGGCAATCTTTACACCTCCTTTAAAGCCCCAATAATGAACGGTTAAACACGGTAAACCGCCTGGTTTTTTTTGCGAGCCGACAGCAGCCCTCCAGGGCGTCTGGTCCGTCGTCATGTGCCGCCATTGGGTATTGTGTCAGCTGCTCTATCAGCCGTTTATGACGTCGTGAAAATTTGATGTATTTGTTTTTGATATCTGGTTGCAGCGTCTGGATACGCATATATTTATCACTGGTCTGCTGGACTTCTTCAATGGGGAGATATATTCCTGCTGCCGCTGCGTCTTTGGCGAGTTGTTCTTTCAAAAACCATTGAAACTGGTTGGTTTCTGCGCCAAACTTTTGGTATCCGGCGCCAAAGGTCTTTTTCAGCCACTTTGCCTTTTCGAGTATATCGGCGATAATCCTGTCTGGGTGCCGCCGCTCGATGTCCGCGTCCACTATGTACATGTACCCGGTAGACGTCTCTTTCGCAATAGTGATAATTGCTGAAAAGTCCGACGCCTTGGATTTGCCCAGCGAGGGGTCAACAAACCCAAAAAACTGATATCCTTTGGAAAAGTCTATATCCACCTCATTGTAATAGTCAAACCATTCCTCAATAAACAAGCAATCGTCTGGGTTGATAGGTTCATTCTGTTCTTCACTGTTAAACGCAGCTTCGCCTTCCGACACCCGCATGACCATAAGGTCGTAATAAGAGAGCTTTTCCTCCCATAGAACTTTTGTCCCCTCCAGCATTTCCACCCGGTGGGCTTTAAAAAATGCTGCGGCATCTTCTTGTCGCTGGCTATTGTCTAGGTCGGTATAGAGGGCTTCCCACTGGTCCCATAGCGGGGACGGCGAAAACGCCATGACCGCCTTGTATTTGATGGACTGGTACGCTGGGTTTGCCAGGGTATGTGCGAGCAGGCTGTCATAATGCAGCAGCGTGCCAATATAGATGATATCCGTGTAATCGTCGCCTGCCTTGGAAACCGCTTTCAAAAACCAGTTTTCTAACTTCCTACGTTGCTCTGGTGTGCGGACGTTTTCATCATTTTCCACATCGTCCAATACCAGCAAGTCCGGACGCCAGTTCCGGTGTTTACGTCCACGGATTTTTTTGCCGCTACCGATTGCTTCTACCTTGATTCCTGTTGACGTCAATAGCACGTTGCTACGCCATACCTTGCCTTGCTGTGTCCCAAAGTCCTCCATGATGGCAGTGTTTTCTTCCAATTCTTCACGGATATTGTCCAAAAAACTTTCGGCTTGTTCAGAACTATCAGAAATAAGGATGAGGTAGTGCTTATATTGGTACAGTATCGCGTGCAAGGCTCCCTTAAAGGTCAGACAGGTGGATTTCGCGTGTCCACGCGGGGCGGCAGTCGCCCGGCGGGTGCCCATCTGTTTGTTGACTTTGTCCGCCTGCTGCTGCGTATCCGGCACAATACTTTTGAGGACGCCGTCGCGCCAGATTTTATCTAAATCCCTGTGGAAATCCGGCGCGGGTCTGGAAAAGTAGTGGGCAAAATATGCCCGCCCGAAAAACTCCATGTCCAGTGCGCCCAGCTTACGACGGAGACCATCCGGTCCGGTCAGTGCCGCGCCGGATTCATATTCCTGCCGCAACGCCACGCGGCGGGGTGTATCATCCAGGTACAAAAACCGCTTGAACAGGCTGACTAAATCATTCAAGTCCGCTTTAACTGCGGTTTCCAGCGATTTTTCGGTATCTTGTATGACCCCGAATAATGCCTCCACACTGCGCCGTTTTCGTCGTTTCATGAGTGCATATCCTCCCATTCATCAAAATAACCCATTTATTTGCGTTTTACGGCTATGTAGGTTCACAGCCTAGGAATTTAACCAGAAATTCATCTACGAAAAATTTAAACGGCTTTTGAACGCGTTTAAACGGTATCTGTTATATCAATATCACTTTCTTTTGATTTTTGTTTTGAAACTGCTGTTTTATCCTCATTTTTGACATAACACAAGTCAAAAGTTCGCTCTTTCCCGTTAAGGGTAATACTGACTGTGACATTTTGCACTTTCCGGTTTACTTTAGTAATGCGACTCTTAAACGCCTTCAGAATTCCGGACACAATTTTGATTTCTCGTCCGTTTTCTTGGATAATGGACGGTTCCAACACATTTTCAAGCAACCGCACCCATGATTCTTCTGTGTATGTTAACGGTTTATGCGTAAACTCAACAATGTGTGGAATAGATTTAATCAGATAATATGTACGGGCATTGTATGGTATATCTGCAAAAACTAATCCCGGGAAGAGAGTTTCAATCTCCGTTTTGGTTTCTTTTTTTCGCCACTCCTGTGGTACAATTGCCTTTACATGTTCTTTCTGCATTGCTGCTTTAACGATACATTCTTTCCCTTTTTCTACTCCAATCGCATATAACACCGTCAATGCCCCTTTCTATTCTGTTTCTTTTTTACTTTCCAAATACTGTGCCACCTGTCGGTACAGATCCGGTCGTTCCTTCGCCATGGCTTCAAATACCATGTTTTTCACTGCTTCCAGACCAGTTTCTGTTGTATTTTGGTCTTGCACTTCAATATGTTTTTTATATGCCGCCGCGCGAATCAGCCCGTTGGTCTCTTTTAGTAGCTTGGCAATATTGACATCCGACCAGTCGGCTTCTGTTGTATTTGCAAGCGCGTTGAAGATGTGCTGACTACTAAGCCGGATGATGGCTTCCGTCGTATCCAGGTCTGGGTATTTTTCCATTTCATCCATCATACGCCGAAAATTTTCTTGCGCTATATTGAGCATTTCTAGATTGGCGTTGTAATTTTTCGCGTACCTGCAGATGGACGCTGTGGATATCCCCACACCTTGTTCTTGTAGGTAATCAACAATTTCCGCATAGGTACATCCGCCCAGCAACATTTGTTCCACGGTTTCCTTTAATTCCGGTGTCAGGCTGTCAATTTTGCTATGCTTCCTGTTTTGCCGTTTTTCCATGGCTTACACCTCAATCATATTGTCGTCAATACCGCCTGCCAGTAAGCGGATTCCTTTAGAAGTCAGTTTAGCTTCCAGTTCAATGTAGTCCACATCCGCAAGATTCGCATCTTCTTTGCCTGCCACTGTACGTAGATGGATGTATTTTTCTTCTGTTAAAAAATTGATACTGTCCAAAAATTCATCTTCCGCGATTCCGGCGCCCTGCAACGCTGTTTGTACGCCCTTTAATTTGTTATACTTATGGCGTAAAATATTGATGGTACGCAGTACTTGCCCATTATTACGCACAAAATTTCCGGCATTTAAAAGTCGTTTTTCTATACTGCTATTCACCTTTCATTTCTCCTTTCATTTCCAGCAAAATATCCATAATACGATCCAGCTTTCTGTCCGTCTTATTTTGTTCCCTGTAAAAATCTTCTTTTGTGATGTAGTCCTCTTTAATTTTTTTTATGTCCATACGCAGTTCGTCGATATCTTTACCATGTACAGCCCTGGGAGAATAATCCCCTTTGATTTTAGCAATGTCATCCTCGTTTTTATCTACACGTGAAATAGTGCGCTTCAAGAAAAACGTTATGACTCCAATAATCGTTGTGACTGCAATTGATATAATGGTCGTTCCCATAGTTGGATAATTTCCCCCTTTGCAAAAAAATAAGGTATGACTGAGTTTGTATCTCAATCATACCTTATTTTTATATAGTCCTCAAACAAAGTAGTTATACAGGCTTATTCATTACTGAGCAAGTCGAAAGCAGTGATTTGACCATCTAACGGCTTGGCTTTAATTTCCGCTGTTTTATCTGCAACAATATTTCTAATCCATGTGTCCGTCAATCCGTATTTGAGTGCCAACGCTTTTGTATTATATCCGTTGTACTCCGCCTTGATACGGGCGTCCCTTTCCACTTTCGATAACCACTCATATTTCGGCACATATATGGCGGTACCGCCATACGTTTCGACTATTTTTCGATAGTTCTCCAGCCCAATCAGTTCTGCAAGCTGCCGCTGTCCTTCATCCATATCGTCTAAAGTGACAAGTTCTGCATTATTCACCACTCACACCCGCCTTTCGTTTTTCAGCGCTATCAACATAGTTTTTTAAAATTTCAATAAGCCTGTTTCCTTGCCTAAAATTGACCCATCGGAACGGGTCACTGCCAAGTACATCAATTTTCAGTTGTCGTTTAATGATGCCGCATAATCTATCGCCCAGTGCCGCATGGGACGGAACTCTATCATAGCTTTGCAGTTTATACATAAGCGCCCACACTTTTTTCTGCTGTGCTGCTGTGATTCCGCCTGGCGTTTGCCGTGTGGCGTTTTTGCGGGTAGAAGTAGGCTTATAGTCACCTTGACGCTGCCGCAATTCCACAATAACCTGATTTGCTTGGGCATAGGTCAGTTCCTTGATGGACGACTGCCCCGTGATTCCACCGACCAGCGCGTGCAGGTCATCATCCTTAGTGCCGTGTTCCACAATGCCCAGCGCGTTCCCAATAGCGTATATCTTACGTATTTGCTGTTGATTGATATTCACGTCCATCCCTCCATCCTATTTTCTCCACTCTGCATTTTATCACGGGCTTGTGACCGTCGCCGATGGGCGGCTGCATTAGAGGGGCGCTCCTGCGCCCGTTATTCGGCAGTTGTGCCGACTTTGATTCCTTCATCGACAATGATTCCTGCTTTGATGCGGTCAATCGCTTCCTCTGTTGACCCATCCCATTCAGCGGCATCTAAAATCTGTTTCAGACGTTCCCAATTGACGATTTCTTCAAACATATACGCCCAGTAGTTAGCCGCTGTTTCGTCAACACCTGCCACATTGATGATGGTTTCGCGGTCTTTGTCATACTTGCCTTTCAATTTTTTTGCCAGCGTCTGCTGGTCATTTTTGTTATCTGTGATTTGCTGAATAACTTCATGGCGGCTCCCTTCCGTATAATCGCCCATGAAAACGGCGGTCAATAGTCGCTTGAACGGGTCTGATATACGGTAAGTTTTATCCTCTTTGACCATATCACCATAGACGTCACCCAGCAGGTCTTTGATGATACTCATGGCAATCGGTTTGACCGTTGCGCTGCGCGTGACTGTCACCTTGGCGTTGTTCGTGCCCCAGTATTCGGCGGTCTTTTGCTTGCTGTCTTTGAGTTCCTCAGCAGCCCATTTCTCAAACCGTGCTTTCTGTTCATCCGCCTGGGCTTTCAATTCTTCAATTTTGCGTATGGTGTTTGTGTACTCATCCACAGCCTGTTTGATGATGTCGGTTTTCATGTATTCACTTCCTCTCTACGCGTGCCGCAAGGTGTCTTGCGACGCATATTCTCCTCCAGCTCTCGCCGCTGTTTTGTCGGCACAAAAGTATTTGCGTCCGATATCTTCCCAGCAGTCCATGCCCTTGTAACTGATTACTTTCTCCACGTTACCGCAAAACCTGCAGGACGGAACATGTTTTTTAATGGTTACGCCACCGTCTTTGGTTTCTTCCAATTCCAGTGGCGCACCCGGCTGTAACCCGATTTTGTGCCGTAACTGCTGTGGGATAGTAACACTCCCATTTTTTGCTAATTTTTTGTGCAATGCCATAATATCACCTTCTTTCCATTTACCTCACTCTGCATTTTTATCACGGGCTTGTGACCGTCGCCCTGACGGGCGGCTGCATTAAGGCGGGGCAGGATGCCCCTAATCACCAAACGTATCTATATGTACCGTTGTCGCTTCGGCATGTTTTATGCCCCAGTAGTATCCATTTCTATACGATTCCCAGAGTTTGTCTTTCCGTGCTATTTTGCCAAATTCATGTCCCAAAACAAAACATAGAATCAGCGCGGGTAAAATGAGCACTTCGCCACCAAACATTCCGCATCTCCCCATGATTGTTATAACTCCATACATCAACATAACACCGCATAATAACCCCGTAATCACCCCAAGAATCAATCTGATTATTTCAGCTTTCTTTTTCATTTCATATCACCCCGATTCCCATTTGCTGCGCCATGACTTCCAGTCCGGCGCAGGAAATATCTTCATTGTTGACCGCATTGTTATACACATTTACTGCGCCGCGAATTCCCCATTTACTTTTGCTGATTCCCAACAAAAATCTGGTTTCTTGTTTACTGCGCAACGCTGGGAAAAGTTGAATTATATCACTCTCCTGAACCTTATCAGTGGAGTAGTACCGATTCATGCGTATTCGGCTGAAAAGCTGCGCAAACCTCGCTTCCTGTTTCCCTGTCATACGACTGTATACTTCGGAATTGCCTATTAAAACAATTCCCGTCCCGCTTTGCCCTGTGATAGTATTTGGGTCAGATAACGTGCGGATTTCCTCCAGTGCAGCAAGTTTTAAGTGCTGCGCTTCATCTATTATTATGACTTTATTGGTATTATCCAGCTTTTTTCGGATATCTAACATAAGGTCCAGCTTGCTGCGGCTCTCCGGTACCTTTAATGCCCGTGCAAGCAGCCGTAAAATACTGTTTAACGTTCCGCTGCTTGGCGTCGCCTGGATGTAGATGGTGGATGACGGGTTTTCGCGAGCAAACTTTTCAGCTGCTTTGGTCTTTCCAATGCCTGCGTCCCCATGCGCCACTACCATACCGCGTTCCAATTGACAGTACCTAATCAAATTATATACATCCTCCGAAATTGTTGTCGGCACATAAGCGTCGGCTGGCACAAATGGCAATCCTTTTTCTTCAATCTCTTCCTTCGCCGACTGTGCGCGGAAAAATTCTTCCAGTTTACTTTCCAGTTCATTAATGTTACCTTTTTCATAGGTGCTGCGCCGCCATTGACTGATGGCGGCAGAACTAACACCAATCATTCCGGCAGCTTTCGCCTGGCTAATATTCTCCTTGATTAAAAACTGTTCTAGTTTACTTTGTAAATCCTTGTTGTACTTTTTACTCATTGTCCTGTCCTCCTCGTTTTCGCGCAGCATTACGCGTCATAGTTGATAGGTTCACTCCGCCGACCGCTTGTTTATATATAGGCTGTTCATCAGCCCGTTGTACCCGTATGACTTTAGGCTGTTTGATGGGCTTTGGATTGCTCTCCTTGTTTTCCCGCGCCTGCTGCATAACCAGTTCCAGCGCGGTCTTACGTCCGTATGCGGGCAATCCGCTGCGCCGCAGCGCTTCCTTCGTGAGCCGCTCCGCCTTGCGAACTTCCTGCATAGCTGCCTTAACTTCATCTTTACTTGCACCGTATTTCAGTACTGCGGTATTATCTACAGGTACAGTCATGATATAGCGGTCTTCAAGGTCATAAATGCGGACTTCACTGAGATCGTCCGGGTCGTATCTAAAATACACCTGCTTACCCAGCAGCGTCATGAGCATTTCGTGGTTCCAGTAATCCAGCCGCTGCCCCGAAATATCCAGATGGACGCCGCGGCGTGTAACCTTTTGTGGTCTTGTTGACCGCATGAGCATAAGCGTGAGTTCGTCTGCTGTTGCCTTGCGTACACTGTGCAGGTTGTCATTGTAGACCTGTATGCGTGTCTTGCCGCGATCTGCCGCAACTGCACCGCCATATGGCTGCTGATTAAAATACCAGTCCAGCAATTCTTCCACTGCTGCGGTTAACTCTGCATCCGTCGGAATTTTTCCACTCTTCAGCACGCTCTTCAATTGTTCCGGACGCTCCACCACATTTCCGCCTGTGTAGGTCTCAAACAGGCGGGACAGATGGTCCTTTACATCTCTAAACCGCCGCTCTATGATTTTGGCTTTTGCGTTTCTTACAATAGCGTTGGTCATTTTGATTCCCAGCCGTGCAAAAACGGGCGGCGGCGAAAACGGTTCCGTTCCGTCTTTCCTCTTTTTCTTACGATGTCCCAATCCGCCGATGTCAAAGGTCAAAAATTCTCGCCCGTTATCCACATAAATGTTGTCCGGTATACCGTATTTCAGGATACCCTTTCGCAGTGCGATGAGCGTCGCCTGCGAACAGGGAGCATTTGTTACATAACATCCGGTAAAAATACCGGATCGTGCGTCAAAAAATGCCGTCAAATACAGTCTGTGCGTCTGTCCATTGTCCCCTTGAGATATAATGTCAAAGGTATGATTGTCTGCTATCCACCATTCATTGCTTGCCATATCATCATAAATACGTTTGATATACGGTGCGCAGCGGTCTTTGTAGGCTTTTTCACCATAGCGTCCCAACACTTCCACTGCTTCGGGCACCTCTTGTCGTACCCTACGGTAGAAAGTAGTATAGGTCGGAATATCTGCCACTAAGTCCGGACAAACTGTTTGTGCCCACATGAGCGTATATTCATAACATTTTTTGATAGGGTGCTGCGCTTCATCCAGATAGTAGGACAAAAACGCCTGCCATATTTGTTCATCTATGCCGCTCTTGCCCTTGACATGTTGTCCACGTTTATCCAGTAGGCTGTCCATGTCACCCGTTTTCAACGCCCTGCGCTTTCGGTAGAGCGTCTTGCAAGAGATATTCCGCTCTGGATAACGTAAACGACACAGCACTTCAAATTCACGGTCTATGTCCATTTTCTTGCGCCCCGTGTCTGCTGTTCGGTACCCGTCCCATTCTTCAATAAGATTTCTCCAGAAATCTATCTCCAGCCGCTCCGATGCGGTGTATGTATCCATGACATTCCGGCGTATTGGTTTGTCTAAAGTAACGACTTTTTGGCGTTGTAGATACTCCTGCAGCTGCTTGCCGCTAAGCACATCCTCTGGCGCAAATGCATATTGCTTTCGGTTGTTTTTATTGGTTGTAATAGTGCATTTTAACTTTCCGGCTGTTGCCATCATCTGAACGTATCTAGTTGACCAGCCCTTTAATTCCGCCACATCTTTTACTGATAACGTCATGGACACACCCTCTTTCTTGACCTGCCTCATCAGCTGCAGTAGGTCATTTCTGCAGGACGGAGCCACGCTCCGTTTCGGCTTATGCTTCTGAAAAATGCCGTTGATAATACCGTTTAACAGATGGACTAGAAATAGCATATCCGTTCATGGTGCAATAACGGGCAATCATGCTGAAATTCAATGCTTGCTGCCGAATCATATCGTCTAGCATTTCATCCACCTGCGTTGTAATTTCAGATGGGAAGGTTTCCAGCTTGCATTTAGCAGCAGAGGGAAACAATTCAATAGAAACTGGCGGCAAAACCAGTTCTTTATTAGTTGCACGGTATTCCAGTTGTTCCGCTACACCAGTCAGCTTTTCCGCCACAACAATCAGCGAGGTTGTTGCTTGCATAATAGCTGTAGTAGTGTTTGTCATCTGTTCAACCATTTTTATTAGTATTTCAATCTGATTCCCATATCCGCCTGTCTTGCGGATAGAAGGTAGAACCTCATCAAACACCCAATGTTCAAACTTCTCTGCAGATGGAAGTTTACTGTGCGTAATTAGGCGGTATAAATCTCCTTCTGGAATGAATTTTAATCTTTGCTCTCCGCCACCTGTAGGGACTCGGTATTTTACCGACCCCTTGCAGTGCATCGTTATTGCGTCAGCTGGACGTTTGTATCCCAATTTTTTTGCACATGCCGTGGCTGGAAAATATGATTTCCCATTAACCTCCAATACCCCTAATTCTCCGAATTCGCTGTTTTGAAATACCTGTAGTTCATTCATTTGACTCACGTCCTTTCACAAAATCTTTTATGTTGCCTCCTAGTGCTTGCACAATTTTGGGTATCAGCTTTGCACTGTATGGTTTTCCGTGAATTGCTTCGCTGATTTTAGGACTGTGCGTACCGATAATCTTACTAAACTGTTCCTGCGTCATCTCACGCATCGCCAGTTCAGATTTAACCCAGCGGCGTAGATGCCTAATGTTCCAGTATTCTGGTCTCTCTTCCGGTTTCATTCCAACAACCTCCTTTGTATTTGTTATATCATAAGTTGTTTCACTAGTCTTATGTTTGTTAGAAAATAACATTTTTACGAAATTTTCGTGACATGCTCTGATTTTTGTGATATAATTTGAGCAGTAAGAATCTTACGAGTTATATTATAATATGGGAAGTTATATTTGTCAATAGGAAATTATAATAAAATTATTATTTCCCATAATTGGAGGGTCTTTATGTCATCAGTAGCAGAAAGATTTAAGCAAATACGTCTTGCCTTAAATATGAATCAACAAGCCTTTTCATCTCAACTAAACATGTCACAAGCACATATATCCAAAATTGAAAATGGAAAGGACTATCCATCGGATAAATTCTTAAAACAAATATGTGAAACATTTGAGATAAACTTTGATTGGTTGAAGTTTGGAAATGGAGACATGTGGAAAGAGGATAATGAATTAAATGAAGCACTAGATGACAACGCCGTTCTTTTTGCAGATATAAAGCAATTGATTAGTAATCTGGATTTGAATGAAAAACAGGATGCTTTTGATATCTTAATATGTTTAAAATCTGCTCTCAAACTAAAATATAAAACTCCATTATATAAGAGCCTTTCTATTAAAAGTATGAGAGATATATTTTGTTCTACTTTTTTGTATTTGATAGAATGTTATAATAATTCAACTAATTTAGAGGTAATCAAACAAAGTGAACGGAAGTGGAGAAGGATTTGCGCGGAAATCCTAGAGAACATTGAAGATGAAACCTTACTAAAATGATTAACAAAACATATATAGAAGAGAGAGACGGCTAAAAATGCCGTCCCTCTTATTTTGCTAGAGTTTTCACTTTTCCACACTATCACGCCATCAATCCTCCGATCAGTTTGCTTGCAAGTGTTGCAAATGCTGTACCTAATCCTATCAGTTTCAGTATTCCTACTACTAATACTTTGTATTTTAACATTGCTTGACAAAATGGAGGTATTTTGATATACTATTCATGGGATAGGGGCTTACGCCCCCGTCCCTAAGTAAATAGTTTGATGAGTATTAATAGCCAGCCTGCAAGCGCTATTAACTCAACAGCCAGCTGATTAAGTAACCTTACGTTCTTAATCAGCTTTTTTATTTTGTCCTCCACAAGTCGTTCACCTCCTTTCTATAATTAAATTATATCATATAAGTGCTCTTATGTCTATTGTCATATCTAACAATTATAAGCGCGCTTATATGTTTATTTTGTCAATAGTTTTGCATTCGCTTTTATGATATAATAGCACAAAAGGAGGTGAGTGGCATGGCTAAAACTCCGGATTCTATGCTAGAAGCCATACGCCGCTATCAGAGCAAACACGACGAAATAAGATTCCGCGTTCCGTCGGGTCAAAAAGAGCAAATTCAAGAGCAGGCGAAAAAACGTGGTTTTTCTAGTTTGTCTGCCTATCTCAAACATCTTGTCGATAAGGATATGCATAATGCATAGTTTCCCTTTACAAGCACTCAATATTATAGTATAATAGAATAAAATAAGAGAAGCAGGACGCAAAATTGTCTTGCTTCTTTTATACCGATTTTCCGTTAGTAATATTGTCTCTTTCGGTTGTGATTTATTATACTAAAAAACACAATAGCAGATTTCATTCATTTTGCATTTGACAATATTATGTACACAATTTTTAATGCGAAATAAAATTCAATAGAAAAACCGTTGAAAACCGCATGAAAAGTGAATGCGAAGTAGTTCGCATTAAAATCAAAAATTACTTCGCATTGAATTTCCAATATATAACATATTTTTCCTGTTATATGCGTGATGTTATGCTTTTATTTAAGCGTACCTTTTAAAAACCGTTTAAACTCACATATAATAACTGTTTCAGCCGTTTTTTATGCGTGTTTTTGAACGATTTTTTGAACGTTTAAACGCTCTTAAAAGGTAAATTTAAAAATTTTTTACCAGCCCGAAATAATACGTCTTTTTGGTTAAAAATCGCAAAAAAATTTTGCAAGCCCACCTTTCGCGAGATTGCAAAATCTATCAATTTCTTGCACTTGTGTAACGCCTTAATACCGCATTATTTCTATATATTACGGTTTTTTACGGTTTATTTCACACTACAAATTTGACCATGTCTCATTTTTCTCATTTATCATGAAAACTTACACCTGTTACAATATCGATGTAACAATTGGGCGTTTGAAATATCCGTGGAACCACCTTTTGAAAAAGGAATGATATGGTCAATTTCACAGTCCTCATATTGCAAAATTTCATTGCCACAATAGCTGCATCGATAGCCCGGATAGAATAGCTGCTGCTTCATATTGTTTTCAAAAAAACGATTTTCAGGAGTCATGCCGTTCTTACCGGTGACATGAATCAGCAAATCCCATATTTTGCCGATTCTGGCAAAGACTTTGGGACGCGCGTTGGTACCTGCATATACATTTTCCTGATATTCTTTATCCGTCATTTTAATATTCGCTATTTCAGAACGAATGATATCTGCTTTTGCAATTAATTCAACTTTTTCATAGAAAGAAAATGGTATCATAATAGAATCATAAACAGCGCCGTTAAATTTTTTTCTCTTCTTGGAACCACAGGAAAAGAATGCATCTTCCCCTAATATTTGTTTCACAATATCAATTGTCCCATTAAATAGTGCCTTTGCTTTATGGATATCTGATTCTTTGTCGTTCTGGTGAATTTCCATATATTGATTCATGGCGTTGACATAAGTGTTGTCTAGAATCATAGACTCACGGAGTACAAAAAAACGTAGAATTCTTTCTTCGTAGGAACTTCTTGTATTTTTGTCATGGAACAAAAGCGGCAGTAACTTATTATTTCGAGCGATATCTTTTAACATATCATTAAAACTGCCGCGGTATATGCAATTACGCAGTTCTTGGGGACGCAGAGATATGGAACCTTGATTGAGACGGGAAAAAATTTCATATTTCAGTTCTTGTGAATCTTTATCAAGACAGATGGCTCTCAAAGAACTAAAATTTAGTTTTCGCTGAACGTCTTTCTCCAAAGCCTTAAAATATTTACCGTTTAATTGACTGAGCTCAGTTAAACCTGTCAGGCGATATTCATTTTTCAAATAACTGACAAATGATGTGATACGCTGCTGTCCGTCAATGACAGAATAAGTACCGTTTTCTTCTTCGGATAAATAAACAACAGGGATAGGGATTCCCAATAAAATAGACTCAATTAAACTGGAAGCACGCTTTGTATCATAAACATAATTACGCTGATAGTCAGGATTTGTTATGATATCATTCGCGTCACACATGTCTTTTAATTGGGATAAAGGCAAGTCTTTTGTCACTGTATGTACTTTTATGCCGGTATAGCCATCCATATTCCATACACGCCTCCTTAAATTTTTGTATTATTATATCATAAAATATATAAAAATGCAAATATTTATCAAATTTTTGATGTTAAATATATAAAATATTCAAATTTATGGAGAGATAATAAAAGAAAAATGGAATATAAGTCAAAGGAATTTGAACTAATAAAATTCGTTGCAACATAAGAGGATTTAAAATATTTTAGTGACAAGAATAATGCGCAACAAAAATGGTAAAACTAAGAACAAATGCAAATAGATTGGAGCGGAGACTATGAATGTCACATTGCAGCAAGTGCAGGACGATGTATATGACCTTGTACTGCGTTTTGATAAATTTGATACAGAGTTTGCGCGGGAGTTTCTGGCGGGGCGTAAAAAATATCCTGATATCGTCCGCATTCGGATGGTGAAATTTGTGGTGGCGGGCGCTCTTGCGCTCACCATTCCCTTTTCGCAGATTACGGCAAAAGGGCCGCGCTATGCCATGAGTTATCTCTATTTTGGGTCACTTGCCGACCAGATTGAATATATTTCACTGTCGCAGGACACCTTGGCAGTGGTGTCGCCCAGCTATTTTGATATTACACAAACCGGCGCGCTTCAAATCAACACGATTCATGCGGCATTTGTGCAAACTATGCATCAAAAAGGAATCAAAGTTGTACCGTTTCTCAGCAACCACTGGGACAGGCAAGCGGGGGTGGCGGCGCTGAACCGCGCGGAACAATTGGCACAGCAGATTGCAGAAGCGGTGGAAACCTATGATTTGGACGGCGTGAATGTAGATATTGAAAATGTCACGCAGGAACAGCGCGCGCAGTACACCCGCTTGGTGCAGTTGCTGCGGGAGAAAATTCCGGCAAATAAAGAAGTGTCTGTTGCGGTAGCGGCGAATCCCAACGGCTGGCAAACAGGCTGGCAGGGGTCCTATGACTATCGAGCGCTGGGCGAGGCGGCAGACCATCTGTTTATCATGAGTTATGACGAGCATTATCAGGGTGGACCCAGCGGACCTGTTGCCAGTCTGGATTTTGTGGAACAGTCCATTCAATATGCTTTAAAATATGTGCCGGCGGACAAAATTGTGTTGGGGATTCCGTTTTTCGGCAGAATCTGGGCGGAAAACGGAAGCGTGACAGGGTATGGTGTATCCAACAACCGCGTGGAGGCGTGGATGAATCAATATGTCCATACCAAAACCTATGACCGCACTGCGCACAGTCCCAAGCTGGAACTAACGATACGTCCGCAGGACAAAAAGCCGGTGGTAGGTGGAAAAGAATTGGCGGCAGGAAACTATACCATTTGGTATGAGGACAGTGATTCCATCAAAGAAAAATTAGCGCTGGTGGATAAATATCAGCTCAAAGGAGCAGGGAACTGGAGTGCAGGACAGGAGACGCGAGACGTTTGGGAATATTATGATTTGTGGCTGAACGGAAAATATTTTTCGGATATTTACCGGCATTTTGCCAAAGATGATATCGTATATTCTGCCAAGATGGGAATCATGAAAGGCGTTAGCAATACGCTGTTTGAACCGGAGGGAACGCTTACACGCGCGCAGGCGGCGGCAGTGGCAGTGCGTATGCTGCCGCAGCTCAGCACACGTGCGGTGCGCACGTTTTCTGATATTGACGGACACTGGGCGCAGGCAGAAATTGAGCAGGCAGTAGGGACAGGAATTTTGCAGGGATATCCGGACGGGACTTTTCGTCCCGAGGAGCATATGAGCCGAGAAGAAATGGCAGTTTTGCTGGCACGCATGATTCAGATAGACGCGGGCGGCAGTCAAAAACCGGTGTTTTCAGACGTGGCGCAAGACCGCTGGTCATATGCAGAAATTACGGCGCTTGCCGGCGCAGGAATTTTGCAGGGATATGAAGGCAGCTTCCGACCGGAGCAAGGACTCACGCGCGGCGAAATGGCGGCGTTGGTACGACGGACATTAAAGCAGCAAACAGGAGAGGAATCATAGATGTGCCTAGGTAAAAGGAGCGCGGTCATATGTGGCATTCAGCGTTCAAAGTTTTTTTGGTTCGCTAGCTAGGCATGAAATTCAACTTTTATTTGCCTACCGCACGGTTTCAACCATACGGATACTTTTTAGAATGGAGACAGCAAAAGGAGCAGTGTGGGACGGCAGCAGATTGCGTGTATATACACAGTGCACAGATATGTAAACAGTCTGTATGAGGGCGTAGGGCGGATATCACGAAGAAGGATATTTTTAAGAAAATAATAAAGCCTCCGGCATTTGCCGGAGGCTATTTATCTGTTTTGGATAAAATTTATTTTGCATATTCAATCGCACGTACTTCGCGAATCACATGCACTTTAATTTGACCTGGATATTCCATTTCCTGCTCAATTTTCTTCACAATGTCTTTTGCCAGCAGAATGATGGTTTCATCGTTCACATCATCAGGTTTCACCATGATACGCACTTCGCGTCCCGCCTGAATCGCAAACGATTTTTCAACGCCGTCAAAACTGGTCGCAATTTCTTCCAATTTTTGCAGACGTTTGATATAGGTTTCCAGATTTTCACGTCTGGCACCCGGACGCGCTGCGGATATAGCGTCTGCTGTCTGCACAATGCAAGCAATCAGCGTCGTCGGTTCAACATCGCCGTGGTGCGCCATGATAGCATGAATGACGTCGTTGCCTTCGCGGTATTTACGCGCAATGTTCGCACCGATATCAACATGGGAACCTTCCTGTTCGTGGTCTACGGCTTTACCGATATCATGCAGCAGACCGGCACGTTTTGCCATAGCAATATCCACGCCAAGTTCTCCCGCCATCACGCCGGAAAGCTGTGCCACTTCAATGCTGTGCATAAGCACATTTTGTCCATAACTTGTCCGGTATTTGAGTTTCCCAAGCAGTTTAATAATTTCAGGATGCAGCCCATGAACGCCTGTTTCAAAGGAAGCGCGTTCACCCTCTTGCTTAATGGTGTTTTCCACTTCGCGGCGGGCTTTTTCCACGGTTTCTTCAATTCTGGCAGGATGGATACGTCCGTCCTGAATCAGTTTTTCCAGTGCAATTCTGGCAATTTCGCGGCGAATCGGGTCAAAACCGGACAGCACCACAGCTTCCGGTGTATCATCAATAATGAGGTCAATACCCGTCAGCGTTTCCAGCGTACGGATGTTACGACCTTCACGACCGATAATACGACCTTTCATTTCATCGCTTGGCAGCGATACTACCGATACCGTTGTTTCTGCAACATGGTCGGCGGCACATTTTTGAATCGCCATACCAATAATCATGCGGGCGCGTTTTTCCGCTTCGTCTTTGGCTTCCGTTTCAATCGCTTTCACCAATTTCGCAGCGTCATAGCGCGCTTCTGTTTCAATGTTGCGAATGAGATAGTCTTTTGCTTCTTCCACACTAAGTCCGGAAATTTTTTCTAATTGTTCCAACTGGCGTTTTTGGATTTGCGCCACATCTTCCTGCATTTGTTCCAGTTCTTTGTTTTTCTTTGTCAACACTTCGTCCTTTTTTTCAAGGGCGTCCATTTTTTTGTCCAGGCTTTCTTCTTTTTGCTGAAGGCGCCTTTCCTGTCTGGTCATTTCATTACGCCGGTCACGGATTTCCCGTTCCATTTCATGGCGGTTTTTCTGAATTTCTTCTTTCGCCTCAACCAATGCCACTTTTTTAGAAGAGGCTGCTTCTTTTTTTGCGTCATCTATAATTTTAGTAGCTTGTACTTCGGCGGAACCTGTGATTTTTTCCGAAATATTTTTCCGATAGACAATTCCTAGAAAAAATGCTGCGATTCCCACGACAACTACTGCAATAACAGCAACGATCATAATAGGCAAAAAATCCATTCTTGACCAACACCTCCCTTTCCTATTCATTCTGCGCAAAAGCGCAGTCATCCCAAAATAAAAATATTCTTGTGCGCTGTGCCCGCCGCCCGCCTTACCGAACCATGCAGGATAGGGCTATGCGTCCGAAATTTGTTTCGGAAACAGGCGCAGCAGTATATAGGGTTTCAGCGAATTTCATAGATGATTGAAAATCCAACAAAACGTAATAATTTCCAGAGATTTCCAATGTTTTGAAAACGCAACTTATACACTATTTTATTTTATACGAAAGGGAGGTTGATGTCAAGAGAATTACATAAAAAAATATGATTTTCGCGCAGTAAAAAGCTGGTTAAATTTTAGACGAACGGAGATAAATTGTGATACGCCCCATATTTACTAAATTTTTAGCCGTCAGTCTCTATGCGTTTGCAGGGGGGCGTCTAGTCAAGCGGCAGCGCGCTTAAAATACTGTCTTTTATCTCTTCCACCTTGCCAAAATCCATATGCGGCACATAACAAGTTTCCAGTAAATCGTGTGTCGCCTTTGCTTTACGGATGGTTTGGACGCTGGTATCCAGAAGCTGCCGGAGCAACGCGTTATTTTGTGTGACTGTCGCCGCGATATCCTCCGGCAGAGAGAGTTCCATCGGGAGAGAAACTGCGCCCTGCGGCAGTGGAAATTGGTTTACCGTGTCATGTGTGGCGAACAGCAAAGACAGCGCCGGAATATACAGATGGTCAATTTGCGTGTCGGGATTCAGCGGACTGTAAAACGCTTCCACATCATATCCTTTGGCGAGATATTCCTTGCACAGCGTTTGCAGAATTTCAGCGGTAACGAAGCCGTCCCCTTCCAGAACACAGGTTGTTGCGCCTGCAAACGAGGGAACCTGACAGAGAATACCGGCAGGCGTGATGGCAGTTAAAAACAGTTTGCGCAGGAATCCTTCATTGTTTCCGGCAGGCGCTAATGGTTTAATATAGGTTTCCACAAGCTGATGCAGCGTTTTTTGTACGACTGGTTTGGCGTAAGGTGCGCTGCATACGGCAGTGTCTAGATATATCTGTGCCGCCGCCGCTAAATAACGGTAAGCGGAGGCAAAATAGCCGCTGATTTGACGGTTGTAGTGAATAATATCGTGTTTGTGCGGCACAATATCCTCTTTCCGCCAACAATCGCCCAGATGGATAATGGTATCCACTGCGCCCGGTGTTTGGGGGTCAACTACATGGGGGAAGGTACCCCTCTACAAACAGGAGGGATAAACTACAAAAAAATATTGATTCCCGCAATGCCATGTGATATAATAGTCACAGAGTGACTATTATAGAATTAAAAGCGCCGCCGAATTGTTTCATCGCTTCGCTCGAAACCGGCGATGCGCAAAATTATATCAGTCCGCTTTGCGGACATGATATAATATTTTTCGAAGAAGGGATTCATTCCGGCGTTGCCGTCATTTCATCCCCTCTTCGGATTTCCCCTGCCGCCGTTCTCCGCTCACGCGTCGCACCTCGTACCTCGGCACTCCGAACGGCGAGAGGTATCCAAAGACGCGGCACGTGTCCGCGCTTTGGATGATTGGAGAATATAGAAAGTGCCTACGTCTCTCCGTGCATAAAACACGCGGGCCGGCGGAGATGCACGAAATGATATCAATTGAAAACAATGAATATAACCCGCCGGAAGCGGCGGGAAACATAGGAGGAATTCCAAATGGATTTTAGAAATTACACAAAAGAATATCCGTCAGAGGACGGACGGTTTGGCGCATATGGCGGCTGCTACCTGCCGGAGGAATTGGTGCCGGCATTTGAAGAAATTAACGAAGCCTATCAAACCATTTGCCGTTCTGCACAGTTCATCAATGAACTGCGCCGTATCCGCAGGGAGTTTCAGGGACGACCCACGCCGGTATACCACTGTGAACGGTTGAGCCGTAAACTGGGAACCTGTCAGATTTATTTGAAACGGGAGGATTTGAACCATACCGGAGCGCATAAATTGAATCACTGCATGGGAGAGGGACTGTTGGCGAAATTTATGGGCAAAAAACGCTTGATTGCGGAAACGGGCGCAGGACAGCACGGTGTTGCGCTGGCGACGGCGGCGGCGTTTTTTGGTTTGGAATGTGAGATTCATATGGGCGAAGTGGATATTGCCAAACAAGCGCCCAATGTGACGCGCATGAAAATATTGGGCGCAAAAGTTGTGCCTGTGACGCATGGACTGAAAACATTGAAAGAGGCGGTGGATTCAGCGTTTGAATCCTATGCGCGTAATTATAAAGATTCCATTTACTGTATTGGTTCCGCATTGGGACCGCATCCGTTTCCGTTGATGGTGCGTGATTTCCAAATGGTGATTGGAGAGGAAGCACGCGAGCAGTTTTTGGATATGACAGGAATTTTGCCGGACGTCGTTTGCGCCTGCGTGGGTGGCGGAAGTAACTCCATTGGGATGTTTCTGCCGTTTTTAAACGATCCTGTGAAAATTGTCGGCGTGGAACCGCTGGGACGCGGCGCCAAAGACGGCGACCACGCGGCGAGTATGTCCTATGGAAAACGCGGTATCATGCACGGATTTGAAAGTTATATGCTGCAAGACAAAGAAGGGCAGCCCCTGCCGGTCTATTCCATTGCCAGCGGTCTGGACTATCCGTCGGTGGGGCCGGAACATGCATTTTTGCATGATGCAGGGCGTGTAGAATATGAATCTGTGACGGATGAAGAAGCGGTTGACGCATTCTTTAAATTGTCGCGTTATGAAGGCATTATTCCGGCACTCGAAAGTTCTCATGCCATTGCCTATGCCATTAAAATGGCGAAACAAAGCAATGCAAAATCCATTTTGGTCAACTGTAGTGGACGCGGCGACAAAGATGTGGACTATGTGGTTGAAAAATATGGATATGGCGAGGAATATCAGTTCTAAATATAATGAAATGAATACTTTGGGGCTTTCTACAAAAGGAAAGTCCCTTTTCTTTTGGTGTCATATCCCTTTCTCATTGCCGCATAAAATGGTACAAAGGGGGCGGCAAAGATGAAACGGGAATTTGTGGTGCACGAAATTTATATCAATCAACAAGCGGACAGAAAGAAGGCGGCGTTAGAACTTTGGCGCAGAGCGAATGCGGAGGTACAGCGCGGGGAGGGAAGCGAGCCATGCGATGCGCCATTTATTGCAGACTGAGCAAGGAGGACGAGGAAAAACAACTGGAAAGCGAAAGTATTCAAAATCAAAAAGCCCTGCTGCTGCGTTATGCGGCGCAGAAAAATTGGGACGTTGCAGCAATTTATGTTGACAGCGATTATAGCGGCGCGGACAGAGACCGTCCGGCATTTTGCACCATGCTGCGGGAGGCACGGGCGCGCAGTTTTGACATTGTGCTATGCAAAACACAGTCCCGTTTTACGCGGGACATGGAATTGGTGGAAAAATATATCCACTATTTGTTTCCGCTGTGGGGGATTCGGTTTGTGACAGCAGTAGACCATGTGGATACGGCGCAGCGGGGCAATAAAAAAGCGCGGCAAATCAATGGGCTTATCAATGAATGGTATCTGGAAGATTTGTCGGAAAATATCCGCGCGGTGTTTGCGCACAAACGGCGTACAGGACAATATATTGGGGCGCTGGCGGCGTATGGCTACCGGAAAGACGTGTCAGACCGTCACCGGCTTTGCGTGGATCCGCCGGCTGCGGCGGTTGTGCAGGACATTTACCATTGGTATCTGGAAGGCATGGGAAAACAAAAAATCGCCGACAAACTGAACCGGCGTGAGATACCAAGTCCGGCGGCATATCGGGAAGGGACGCAGAGAAGCGTTTGGACGAAAACCGCAGTGGGAAGAATTTTGAAAAATGAGATATATACCGGCGTGATGGTGCAGGGAAAGCGGCAGAAGGTGAGTTATAAATCCAAACAGATGCGGCAAGTACCGCCCGAAGAATGGGTGCGGGTAGAAGGGACGCATGAAGCAATTGTATCGCAGCAGGATTTCCGGCGCGTGCAGGCACTGCTGCGTTGTAAAACAGCCGCACAGCAGCCGGCGCAACAGATTCTATTAGAAGGAAAACTATTTTGCGGCGTTTGTGGGGAAACGCTGAATCAAGTGCGGGCGAAATCGGGAACCTATCTGCGCTGTAAAAATTGCAGGGGCGTATCCGTCACATGGGAATGTTTGCGAAAATTGCTTTTGGAGAAAATGCACCCTTGGCTGCCGGCGGAAGAAAACGAAAAGTGGCTGCCGGTTTTGATAGAAAAAATAGAATTGGAGCCGATAGACAGGGAAACAAAACAACAAGAAATGACAATTTATTGGAAAATATAAGAAGACGTCTTTTGCCAAACGGAGTGGTAAAGAGACGTCTTTTTTTGTACACGGAACAAAAGACTTCACCTCCTAGACTGAATGAAAAATTGCGAAAAAAAGAAAAGGGGTACGCCAGCCTGTGGTGACGTACCATCTACAAAAGCAGTTTTGAGTTTGGGGATGATCAGTCCGTCCAAAGAATCAGGGTCGGAGGAACAATGAATCAGGTCGGTATCCAGTCCCCTTTTTTGCGCTTCTGCGGCAATGGATTTCATTAACGAAGATTTTCCGGTGCCGGGCCCTCCCTTGATACAGTAAATAGTCGCGGCGTCCTCTTGACGCATGAGATAGTCATAATAGGAAAAAAATCCTTTCGCGGTGTTGCCGCCTAAAAAATACTCCCGCTGTTGCATAAATAACCTTCCTTTCTATGTTACAATTTGGACAATTTTGAAAAAGAATGTGCTGGGAACAGTAGAATATATGCAGGAAAGAAACGGAATATGCACCATCGGACGGATGGGCAATTTCGGTAGTGATTTCCACAAAATAAACGCATTGGAAGGGCATTCCTGCAATATAAGAATTTGCATAGAAAAAGTGAGAAAGTGCACATTGCAATCAAAAAATGCCGCTGATATAATAGAATCACAGAACAATTATTTTTGTATTTGGAGGTAGTTGACTATGGTGAAAACAGCAAAAAAGGGAATCCTGTGTTTACTCGTATTTTGCATGTTGCTCGGAACGATTCCGAGTTTTGCGGCGGGTATGGAAAAGGAGCTGTTTGATTTAACATCACTTGGCATTATGCAGGGAGATGAAAATGGTGACATGCATTTGGAGGGCGAAGTAACGCGTGCGGAATTTGCGGCAATGATACTGCGCCTGACAAAAATGGAAGATTTAGCGGAACTTTATAAAAATGATGTGGTATTTTCTGATGTACCGGCGGGAGAATGGTATACCGGTTACATCAATGGTACGGTAAATGCCGGCTATATGAACGGATATTCCGAAGGAACGTTTGGCCCGAATGACCCGGTGCTGTTTGAACAGGCGGCAAAGGTGCTGATCACCATTTTGGGATATGAACCGGTTGCGCAGCAAAATGGCGGATATCCAAACGGATATACCATGACGGCAACCACAACAGGGCTGACGAAAGGAGCGGCAATTGCAGAGCCGTTCACACGCGGTATGCTTGCCAAAATGTTGTATAATGCGCTGGACATTGACAGAATGGGTATGACGACCACTGCCGGCGGAATGCTGGGCTATGAAGTCGTCAAAGGAGATACACTGCGGGATAAACATGAAAATGATAATGTGAACGGCAACGTATATAAAGAAAGAGGTATCGTGACAGCAAACAGTACCATTTGGCTGGACAGTCCCGTTGCAGGTATGCGTGACGACGAGGTGCAAATTGCAGGCACTATCTATAAAGTGGGAGATACCGATGCGGCGGATTACATAGGACAGGAAGTTGATTTTTATGCGGAACTGGATAGCGCAGACCGGCTGGTGCTCCGGGCAGTGAAAGCGTCTAAAAACACAAATGTGCAGACCTTTGACGCGGGCGATATTGAACTGTTTGACGCAGACCGCCTGCAATATTATGATAACGAGACAAACAAGAGCAACAGTTATATCAAACTGGGCGGCGCGCAGGCAACGTTTGTCTATAACAGCAGCCGTATGCTGGAATCAGACGCATCCATTTTTGACATTCAAAACGGAACGGTGACGGCAATCGACAATACGGGCGATGAAATATATGATGTGATTTTGATTGAAGAATTTGAATCCGCACGGGTTGACCATGTCAATGAAGGCGGGCTGACGCTGGTCAAAGGCGAAACCATTTTTGGCGATAATAAAATTGTCTATGACGCAGACAACCGCGATAAATCTTATGATATCCGTAATAGCAAGGGAGAGAAAATGGCGTTTAGCGATATCAAAGAGGACAACATTGTTTCTGCCAGCATCAGCGGCGACAAAAATACGCTGCGGCTGCGGGTATCGGACGCACGCGCGGAGGGAGATGTGCAGGAGTTGCTGGAGGACAGCATGGTCATTGACGGAACAGAATATGACATAGAAGACGGAAAAATCTTTGACGTGCAGCCGGGCGACAGCGTGATTGCGTTTTTGAACTATCAGGGCAAGATTTCCGACATCAAAAAAGGCGATACCAAAGCGGAATATGGATATGTGGTGGAAGTCGGCAACGCAGGCGGCATGGGCAATATGCAAATGAAAATTTGTCTGGGCGGACCGATTCGCGAAGATGTTGAAGTGGACGATTCCAATGAAGACAACGTCACTTCAAAACCAATTTTGAAGGTGCAGAATAAAGAAGTTGTTGTGTTAAACGCCGCTGCCGGAATGACGGTCAACGGAAGCAAAAAATCGCAGGAAGAACTGCGGGAATATTTTTCTTTGGATGTGAACAGACTGATTCGCTATATGACCAATGCAAACGGTGAGGTCAGCCGGATTGAATCACCACAGCGGGACGGTATCGGCGAATATGTCTATTATAATGCCTATGAGAAAGTGTTCGGCGGACTCAATAACCGTGTGTTTGCAGTAGATGATACAACGAAAGTCATTTGCGTTTCGGCAAACGGCGCGCCGGTGGAAAAGGATTTGGACTATTTATCCACCATGGAACTGAACAACGGACAGCGGTATTCCGCCCTGGCATATGACGTGGATGAAAAAACAAAAGTGGCGGGCGCAATTGTGGTTGCCATTGCCATGGACTACTATGCGCCGGGCGTGATTAACACGCTGAGCAAAGCGGCGGTTGCGTCTAAAATCACTTCTGTTACAAACGAAGATTTCACGCAGATGAAAAAAATCACCTTCTACAGTGAAGGCAAGGAAATGTCATACAATACGGCGGAAATATTTGCGAGCGAGGAACGCCGCCGTAATGTGGACAATTTGCAGGTTGGCGATGTATTTTTCTATTCGCTCAATCAGTTAGACCAGATTGACAATGTGCAGGTGCTGAAAAACGTGAAAAACAATCCGGTTTATGGCAAAGAAGAAAGCGAAGGCAAACAGATTTACGGAAAAATCACCGATATTGAATATAACGAACTGAATATGCAGAACTACCGCAGGGTGCACCGCGTGACCATTCAGACCAACCAGAGCGGCAGCCAGACGGAAGTGGTGGATATCAACGCGAGAAATACGCCGTATATCTATCTGTATGACACCATGGAGAAAAAAGTCAGTGTGATTAGCATTTATGATATCACAGCGGGACTGGATGAAGAAATGTTTATCTATGACAATGGCGGAATCAAAGCGGTTGTTGTTGTGAAATAGGCGAATGATTGAAAAAGAAGGTGAAAACGATGAAACAGAAACGCCTACTGTGTCTGCTTTTGGCAGCGCTGATGATGTTGGCGGGAGCAGCAGTTCCGGCGAGTGCAGAAGCCGGTGAGGTTACAGTATTTGAAGAGCAAGTGTTTGGGGCGGCGGCGGAACTGCGTCAGGTATATACAACGACCGGCGAGTCGGAGACAAACGGAGAAATGCTTTTGGAGAATGGCAAACCCTCATTGAAACGGACAGGGACAATCAGCGCAGGCGACCCTGTTTATATGATACGGAATATTCAGCCGATGAATAATGGGAAATATACGGTTTATATTGATACCAAGCAAATCTATCAAGGAAATTACCGGATTCATTTGCAAAATGCGGAGGGAAAAGATAAATTTATTGTGACCCGTTCCTATTGGGGTGACGTCCAAGTGCAACAAGAAGCGGGAACGCTGAAAACTTGGGGACCGGAATTTCGCAATACCGGTGACGGAACGGCAGAAAAAGCGCTGTTTCAACTGAAACTTGTTGTGGATGCAGACGCAGGAACCGTCAGCGCCTATGCGAAAGGCGTACCGTCCAACGCAACAAAAAATGCAGCAGGTTCGTTGTTAGCGGATTATCATGCGGGAGAAAAAGACGGCGAAGGCTATGTTAAAATGTTGGAAAACGCCGTGCTGAGCGGCAGTGGCGGAATCGCAAAAATTGCGTTCCGCCTGGATAAATCGACAAAAGACACGCCGGCAGGTGCGCAAATGACGGTGGAATCCGTGCGTATCAAACAGGAGGTGGAAGATACGTTTCTGTTTGATAAAGACTATTTAACGGAAGAGGTTGTGCTAAGCGGTCAGAATGGGGAAGCGGTGACGGGTGCCTTAAATCTGCCCAAGACACTGCCGGGCGGCACGACGGTAACATGGGAAGCAAGCCCTGTCGGAACCGTTGATACCGATACAGGGGAAGTGACGCCGCCGGAAAAAGGTAGCGTGGCTGTGACACTGACAGCGCATTTAACAGAAAATGTGCAGGAATCTCCGCGGACGGAGACAAAAACATTTCAGATGACAGCGGTTGCCACAAAAGAAAGTTTGCTGAAACAGACGACTTATGGCAGCGAAGCGGACTTTTTAAACGACTATACGGTGACAGGTTCTGATACAGACGCTGTGGTACGTCTGGCAGATGGGAAACCAACTGTGACCCGCGTTGCTGCAAACAGCGGCGGCACTGTGGAAATCACAAGAAATCTGCCGGAAATGACAGACGGTGTGTTTGCCATTTATGCGGACGTCCGCCAGGCATACCGCAGTGTACATACCATTGGACTGCTGCAGGATGGGCAATCACGTTTGGCAGTCACCCGCAACCATTTCGGGAATATACAGTCGGCGCAATATTCCGGATTCACCTATCCGTGTCAATTCCGTGGCACAGCGGGATTTGACGGTGCAAATGCGCTGCTGCAATATAAATTTATTTATGCGGCGGACACAGGGCGGCTGCAAATTTATTTAAAAGGAACGCCAACGAGCAATGCGGACAAATATACTGCAGCGGAAAAGGACGAAGAAGGCTATGTCCTGTTCCACGAGGATATCGTGAACCTTGGCGCGGGAAATACCATCAATCAAATCATGTTCCAAAGTACAAAAGGTGCGAACGATACAGCGGGACAGTCTGGTATTCAGGTGGAACGCGTGCAAGTGGACAAAATTGATTTTGATACTTTTGCAAAAGATGTGGAATCCTTAACGGAAAGCATGATATTGAATGACCAGCCCAAGGAGGAAGTGCGTACGGCATTGCATCTGCCGCAGACATTGGGATTCGGTACACCGGTGACATGGAGCGCACAGCCGGAGGGTATCGTTGACACTGCCACAGGAGAAGTGACGCGTCCGCAGAGCGTGGACACAGCAGTGAAACTGACGGCGCAACTGGACGAAGTGGGCGGCGAAGCGCGGCAGGAAACAAAAGAGTTTACGGTGAAAGTCATTTCAGAGGAAACGGACAATCCCAAACCCGATTATGGCTGGGGAATATTGCTGGAACAGCCTGCTTATGCAGATGAAGCGGCATTAAAAGAGGAGTATAACATGCCGAGCGGCAGCGATATCACGACCGGTTTGTTTAACGGTGCGCCCTATATCATTCGCAACAAGGCGAACGATGGCGCAAATGCCTCTATGACGCGTGCGTTGCCGGAGGTGAAAAACGGGAAATATATCGTTTATGTTGATACGCTGCAAGCATACCGCGGCGCGTTTAACCTATATTTAAAAAGCGGCAATACGGTGAGAGCGCAAATGAACCGGAACTATTTCGGAAATCTGCAATCTCCGCTGCAGTCGGGCTATACCTATCCCTGCCAGTTCCGCGGAACAGCAGGATTTGACGCAGCGGCAGCGCTGCTTAGCGTTAAGTTTGTCATCAACGTTGATGCAAATACCGTGAGCATCTATTTGAAAGGAACGCCAACGAGCAATGCGAATCAATATACCGCGGCGGGAAAAGATGAAGAAGGCTATACACTGTTTGGTACGGCAGACTTAAAAATGCAGGGAAGCGGAACGATTGATAATCTGGAAATGATGTCTTTTAAAGGGTCTAATTCGGATACGGCGGGAAAATCCGGCGTGGCAATACGTGGCGTGACAATAAAAACAAAACTGAACAGTGCGTTTGATGCAGATGTTTATTCCTTGCAGGAATCTGTGGTTTTGAACGGACAGAATGCACAGGAAATCCGCAGTGCGCTAAATCTGCCGACAGAATTGCACTATGGCACAAAGGTGCAGTGGAGCGCAAGTCCGGAGGGCGTTGTTGATTTAGCTACCGGCGCGGTGACACGGGCGGAAAACGTGAATACGCCGGTTACCCTGACAGCAACCTTGACAGAACAAGATGTGGAACAACCGAGAACAGAAACAAAAGCATTTCAGGTAACTGTGCTGAACCAGAGAGACGACCGCGAAGCGGCGGCAGCAGTGGAATTTGATAAAAAAGTGCTGGAAGCGGGCGAAGTGTTGTCCTCGGCAGAGACTGTAACATTGCCGCTCTATGGCGCAAAAGGCAGCGTTGTTTCATGGGCAAGCAACAGCAATCTGGTGAAAATTGATGCAAATGGCACAGCGACTGTCACTGCGCCGGAAGCGGACACAGAAGTGACTTTGACGGCAACGCTAAAAAAAGGCGCGGTGCAGGATACAAAAACCTTTACCTTTACTTTGAAAGCGGCGGGAACCGCAGCGGCGTGGGATACCACCAAAGCGGCGAATAATATCACGGCGGCAACCATCAGCGATGACGACCCAACGGCGCTGACAGCGCTGAAAACATTGCCGCAGACAGACGCACAAACAGGCGCGCAGATTGAATGGGTATCCAGCAACACGGATGTGCTGAATCCGCAGACGGGTGTGTTGACCCGCCCGACCGGCGCGGATGAATTGGTACAGCTTTATGCAGTTGTCACCAAATCCGGCGAGTGTCTCCGCTCCAAAGGATTTGTTTTGAATGTTTTGGGACAGAGACAAGGATTGCATTATTTTATAGAAGAAACCTTTGAAAACGATAGCTATGCACAAAACGGCAATTGGACATTTGACGGCGCGGCACAGCGGGAAAACGGAAAATTATCTGTATCAGGCGGTAAAACCTCTGCCGCGTTGATTGCGCCGACATTTTACCATAATCGCTATGCGGCGTTTGAAATGGAATTTACACCGACAAGCGATGGCGAAATACGGTTCCTGAATGAGAATGGCGAAACGGTAGTTGCGGCAAATGTTGCGTCGGTAAACGGCGGCTGGACGCTGGAATATGACGGCTTTACCACCTATTCCATTACAAACGGCGGCGCACAGCGGTTCTTCCTGCGGTTTGAAGCAGATTTACAAAACCGGACGCTGCAAATCAGCGTGAATGGAACCATTTTGGCAACGGGACAGCCGCTGCCGGAGGGAACCGGTTTGAAAGCGGTTGAACAGACTGCAAGCGGGACATTGGATAACGTGAAAAGCTATACCACGGTAGGCAGCGGAGAAGATTCCCTGCTGCAAATGCTGGCATATCAGGCGGATTCTTCTTTGGTGACCACGCAGGCTGCAAATGCAGTCACAAAAAATGTGACGCTCAGCAGCGCACCGGCGGCGGGTATCGGCTGCCGCTGGAGCAGCAGTGCACCGGATACGATTGCACTGGACGGCACCGTGACGCGTACCAAGGGAACCGGCGCGGATGATGTGACCTTAACGGCAGAATTTTATCTGATAGATGCGCCGGAGCAGACGGCGACAGCACAGATTGCGCTGCGGGTGCCGCAGATTGGCGACGGCGGTTTAAATGCCGATAAATCGGTATATTCCAATGCGGAGCCGATAGAGGGCAGCAAATTAACGGACGTGATTGACGGAACGCCGCTGTCTGCCTTTGTCACGAACGGTTTTGGAGAAGCGACGGAAATTATGTTCCATCTGGGCGGAGATGTGGTGTTTGACAACATCATGCTCTATGAACAAAAAGTAAATGAAGCCTATAATATTAAGGATGTAACCGTAGAAATCTCGAATGACAGAAGCCGCTGGACGCAAATAGCAAAATTGGACGGCGTGGGCGAACAGCAGGAGATTGCGTTGGATAAGGCGGTAAAAGCAACCTATGTTCGTTTCAGTTTCACAAAACAGACGGACGACCCCATTGCAATCGGTGAAATTGTCATTGCGCGCGGCAGCGCACTGGGCGGACCAAATCCGCAGATGGATTTGGAAAAAATCATGGAAAAGCTGCCGGCAACCTTCTATGTAACGAACTCTTTTACCGTGCCGCTGACAGGTGAAAGCGGCTGCGCGGTGGAGGTGAGCAGCAGCAATCCACAGGCGGCGCAGGTGACAAAAGGCGCCGAAGCGTGGCAGGTGACGGTAGTACGTTCAGCAGCAGACCAGGCGGTGAATCTCACGGTGAAATGCAGTGCGGACGGCGCAACACCGGCGCAGAAAACCAGAGCATATGCCGTACAAAAAACAGGTTCTTCCACCGGCAACGCCGGCGGTGGTGGAGGCGGTAACAGCGGCGGCGGTAGTGGTGGAAGCGGCGGCGGAGCCGGAGGCAGCGCAATCGTTCCCATTCAGCCACCGGTAACCTCTCAGCCGACGGCACAGCCACAGCCAACGCCATCGGTGAATTTACCGTTTACGGACATGGCGGACGCACAGTGGGCAGTGCCCTATGTGGAAAAACTCAAAGAAACAGGCGCGGTTTCCGGCGACCAAAACGGACAGTTCCATCCCAACGCGGCGGCGTCCAGAGAAGAATTTGTAAAAATTCTGGTGTGTGCGCTGGGAGAAAACATAGACGCAGAACCGAGCGCGATACTGCCGTTTACAGACGTGCAGCGGACAGCATGGTATTATCCGTATTTGGTAAAAGCCTATGAAATGAATTTGATTCAGGGCGTATCAGAAACAGAATTCGGTATTGGGCAAACGATTAGCCGCCAAGATATGGCGACGGTCATTTTCCGGCGCATCGGCGCAGGGCACGAAACGCCGGCGGAAAATGCATTTGCGGACAGCAGTCAAATTGCAGACTGGGCAAAAGAAGCGGTGAGTTACCTGAAAAATGCCGGTATCCTCAGCGGCGATGAACAGGGGAATTTCAATCCGTGGAACGCCACCACCAAAGCGGAAATAGCGAAGGTAGTTTGTTCCATTTTAGAGCAATGATACAGGAAACCGTGGCAGGGCGGCAAATGCTGCCCTGCATGGAAAAGGAGGATTTTTTAGATGGGCAAATATAGATTTGGTGCGCTGCTGCTGGCTGCCGGCATGATGTTTTCTTCCGCGGGTGTTTTGGCGGAAGAAATACAAGTGCAAATGCCGGAGGAACCGG
The DNA here is from genome assembly GCA_946555455.1 of uncultured Clostridia bacterium. Classification (GTDB taxonomy): domain Bacteria; phylum Bacillota; class Clostridia; order RUG12999; family RUG12999; genus JAAWTG01. The sequence goes on from CAMNSU010000007.1 coordinate 68,068, forward strand.
TGGCAGTGCGGGCGGATGGCGAACCGCTGACGATTGAAAATGCGACAAGCAACGCAGAACTCAACGCGGCGATTCGTGCGCTGAGCGATGAAGAATATGAAGAAGCCATGCGGACGTACCGCATTGACCCCATGCGGTTTCGTAACGGTCTCACCAAAGACAGTCAGTTTGACGGACTGCCGGACGAGAAATTTTTCGGCGCATGGGACGGCGAAAAATGGACGCAGGGGCCCACGCTGAACTATGAATATGTGGATAAAAACAGTCCCGATTTGTCGGCAGTGGAAGCGGCGGCAAAAGCCGGCGACTATGCGCTGGCAAAACAGGAATGGCTGAACTACGCCCGCGCGGTGGAAAGTTACCGTGTGCGTCCTGTTTTGGGCAGCGGCAATTCCATACAGAGTTTGACGGCAGACTTAATGTATGACCGTGTCTATTGGAATGCCAATTCCAATGCAAGGTTGGTGGACGTTAAGACGATAGGAAATGAAGAAGCAGATGTGGAAATCAATCTGAATGATGTTGTTTCCTATATCAAGGACGCCTCGGCGCAGGAGGTCACGTTCTATTTAGCGGCAGTCTATAAAGACGGTTCCCGTGCGGAATTTGACAGCCGCAACAAAGAAGGCGGCAAGGAGCCGGTACTGGAGATTACCTCCAATGGGTCAACGCGAAAATTCTATTCGACAAACGACGCCACGATTTCCGGCGACGGACTCAAAGAAAAGACAGCAAGCAAACGCAAAAAATATGGTATGGAAGATACGCTGCAACTGGAGGAAAGTGTGAGCAGTATTGGGGAAGCGCGCATCAACGTCAACGGATGTAACTGTGACGACGCGGCGTCTCCGCTGCATACCAGAGATTGTCAGATTGTGAATAACGATACCAAACGCGCCGTGATTAAATTCAAGCTGGATGGGGCAATTGCAGCGGACGAAGACGTGACCAACGCAACGCTGCGTTTGCATGGGAAAAATGCGTCCGGCGAAGGAACCATGAAATTTTTTGTGCTTGTCACAAAAGAAAATCTGGAAAGCGACGCCACTAAAATTCCATGGTCGGAGGAGTCCATGGACTGGTGGTGGAACCAGAATCTTTCCGGTTCTGACTCTGACATTGAAAAGAATTTTTCCAAGCATATTGTTGCCAACTATAACGGACGTTCTTTTTCCAGTTGGTGTAAACCCAGCGGGACAACAAGAAGGTTCCGAGATGAATATAACCGTTTGGTCGGAAATATTGACAGATTTGTGCAGGAATATCAGTGGGACAGTTCGCGCAAAGAGGAATATGCGGAGCGGGCGGTGCGTGATTTATATGCGATGGCGCTGCAAATCGGAACGGTTGCAATCAGCGAAGACACCTATGGCGGCGGCAAACATGCGAGAAACCGTCTGGACGTTGGCGCAAGAACGCCAACGTTGGTGAAACTAATCAAACGACTAATCAATTGCGAAGCAATGACGCCGGAGGCATATACGGTTTTGACGAAATTCTGTTGGCGGCAGGGCTATGCAACCAGCGGCTGGATTACTGCAAGCGGCAACTGGGGCGGATATGAAGAATCGGCAAACTATGCGATTGCGTGTGAATTTCCGGAATTTGTGCAGTCGCCAAACTGGGAGAAAAATGTGTTGGCATATCTGGAAAAAACAGCGGTATCCTATGTGATGGATGACTTAACTTGTATAGAAGTACCGCTGCAATATGCGTCGGTGGCGAAGGGAACGATTACAGCATTTGAAGATATTCAAAAGGAAATCGGTTCGGAAAAACCGCCTTATACGGAAAAAGTGGCGGAAGCGCTGCATAATATCCAGCGTTATACCATGTATTCCAGCGGTCCGGGCTACCGTGACCATCAACAGGGAGATTCCGCGCAGCATACGCGTTCCTATGCGGGCAGCTTTATGACGGAAGCGGTACAGTTTAACGATTCGGAACTGCTCTATG